>NZ_CM001240.1:405000-725000 GCF_000230835.1 Clostridium sp. DL-VIII | reverse complement strand
TCATTTTATTTTATATAAAATTATTAAAAATAAAGCAAATTAAAATATCTTAGCATCTAGTCCATAATATTCTCCAACTATCTCTAACAGTTGCTTATAATGATTATTCATCTTCATGATAATCAAGTTTCTGATTTATTATATGAAGCTAAAATTTATAACCCTTTTTTAATAATTGCAGATACAGCATATGACTCAGCAGAATGGTTTGAAATTGCCTCAAACCTAGAATTTAATTTTTTAACTGATGTGAATATGCGTAAAGCTAAAAGTATTGAGTCGTTTACTGATAGACGCTATGAAAATGCTTTGTTTCTCGAATCTCCCATAGGGATGAAATTATATAAAATGGGTTCTATTAGCTTACTTAATAGATGAATTTAATAAAAAACTTCAAGGAATAAAATCTAGAAAATATCCTTGGAATCAATAATTCCTAAGAATATTTTCTTAAGCAACTATTTGTAAAAATTAGTTATTCAACAACCTATATTAATATATCTCTTCTTATTTTTTTAAATATCCATTTTTAGTGTACTATAATAGATAACCCTAGATATATAGTTACTTCAAAGCAATAGTACACAAGATTCTTTCTGTACTATTAGTGAACTTAATGTACTGATATTATTTTAAGCCCCCCACATTTCCTATAAAATCTTATAAAAAATTACTACACCACAACGCCCTCAGTTATATACAAAAAATCTGTAAAATGAATTTTTAGAATTACTTTTATAGGATTCTTACTCATAACCGCGGCGCTTTTACTTGGTCGTATCAAATGCTCCGCCCTCCTTTCTTTGATTTTGAGCATAAAAAAACACATAATTCATTTTAGAATAATGCGTTTTAGGGTTCATATACAGTTTAAAAATTGTATTCTAAATTATGTTTCTACTATCTGCGACAAATTGAACTTTATCGTCCTTCTAAAAAGTATCTATTAGCTTCATTTGTAAATGTTGTAGGGGTCCATTCTTTTTTCTGAAATGACTCAGCGCTTATAACGTCAAGTAAATACTTGTCTAATGGTAATCTATCTTTTATTTTCAAGATGTGTAATCCATCCCTTGTACCAAGACCATCTTTTATGATTAATTCCGCATCAAAATATATTCTAACTCCAGGTATATATTTTATATCTGGAGTTATACAAACAGATCCTAACTGTCTTGAATTTACAACTAATTCTCCACATCCTTCTAATACATCCAACATAACGTAATCAGAATAATCATCTGGCTCTAACATCGGTTTAAGCCCAATCTCTAATATACTTATTCCCTGCTTCTTTAGTTTATTTGGAGATAATAATACACCAGATTTTTTAATGCTCTCCCAAGATTCTTTTGTAGTACTATGCACTAAATATTTTCCATCGCTTTCTCTAAATTCATTATCCGAATGAAAATTATCAAACATCTTAAGAACCTCATCAAAATTTACATGCTTAGGTAAACTTAATATTACGTTTCTTCTATGTTTTGTTTCATAAGTCAAATAATCAAATAATCTTTCATATTTAGAATCCACTTCCGGATTCACCTGAACAACATATACCCTAGTATTCTCATATATATTACTATGATGTCGAATCTCTTCATCGTAAATAAATACTGACCATTCTTTTCCATAATACCCCGTTGTAGTAAATGGATTTAATCTTGTTGGATTCCATCCAATTGGTGCTTTGTATATTTTACACATAATATCCTCCATGCTACTTTCTCTCTTCCATTTATTTAATATAAATAATCTACACCACGAAATTACAATTTATTTGTATGTTATCCAAATAAATTTTACTCAATACTTATTCACCATTATATTCCAATTATAACATATTCTTTAACCTGTGTATTCTTAAAAATTTCATTTAGGGAAAATTGTGTAACTAAATGAGGGCTGTGTGGTGTCACGTTCCACAGTAAGTAACCACCAGCTCAGCTGGTGGCTTTTATTATACCCTCTAAGGGCACGTTACCAGCAGCATCTATTGATTCCGCCAGCCGCATTTAGCTCTCTAGCAACCCTTAAAAGGGTCTTCGTACTCTTTAGTTGTCATATTATCTGACATCTTATCTTCGTTTTCTTGTTCCCTTATATATTTTGCGATTGTTGCTTTGTTTAATCCAACAGTGCTCACAAAATAACCTTTCGCCCAGAAATGCCTATTTCCATGCTTGTACTTTAAATTGGCATGTCTATCATAGATCATCAACGAGCTTTTTCCCTTGAGATATCCCATAAAACTTGAAACACTAAGTTTTGGTGGTATGGATACCAACATATGTATATGATCCACACATGCGTGGGCGTCAATTATATCAACATTTTTGTATTTGCACAATTGTCTCAGTATCTGTCCAACATCTTGTCTTATTTTCCCATATATAGTTTTTCTCCTGTACTTCGGTATAAAAACTATATGGTATTTACAACTCCATTTTGTATGTGATAAATTATCTTCGTCCATACGGATGTCCTCCTTTTGATTTTAAATTCGGTCGGCGAAACTCTACTTATTATAATTATCAAAAGGAGGACTTTTTTTCATTCCCACCGCTAAAGCTCTTCGATGCTCACACGCAAAGCGTGTGGTTTATGAGGAGCAACTACCTAATACATTGCTCCTAAATAAAAATACCAACGATTTAGCTTTCTCTAAACCGTTAGTATTACTACTTTTATGGTGCACTTGGTGGGATTCGAACCCACGACTTCTGGAAATATATAACATGGTATTTATTGCTATTAAGTAGTCATAAATGGCTTTAATATGTCCACTAATATATTCCATATTATTAAATATTACTGTCCAATGTTATTGGATAAGGGGCAAAACTGGGGTAAACTTATACTTACTTTTCTTTAAATCTAGAATCATAATCTTTAATCTTTATTTGTTTCTACATATTTCTTTGCAAATTCTTGAATTTTTATTGGTACCATAACTATCTCCTTTGTACTTTTATTAACACCGATAAATGTATTTTTACCTTAGTTATATAAACTCTGTAATATAACAATGATATTTTTAAAATATTTTAATGTACCTATAATCTATTTCACAGCTTCTTTAAATACATAGTATTGATGTGGATCTGTAGTAGATGATGCCACTTTCTTTAATATACCTTTATCAGCAAGACCATTTAGCACAGTTCTTGCATAAGTAGAACTTCGCTTTATTAGCTCTGCAAAATCCTTAGTATATAATTTTCCTGTTGAATAAGCCATTTCAATAGCTTTTTTCTCATTATCAGTGAACTTATTCCAATCAATATCTATTAAATAATTTACTCTCTCTGTACGTCTTTGCCTTCTTGTCATAATATTATTCTTAAGCAGAAGCGATACAGAATAACTTGGTTCATCATAAATAGGATCATCAAGAAAATACTCTTTCATTTCCTTATATATTCTCTTTACACCTTCTCCAAGTTCTCTTACCCATCCTAGTTCAGTTAAAACCCTTGCTATTCTTGGATTTCTTGAATATCTAACTTCTCTTATATTTTCTTTGTTTACTATATTAGGGAATTTCCCAGGGCTTTTTATTTCTAATCTATCATCATACATAAATATTTTTGTATCATCACCTTGGATATTATATGCTCTATGAGTAATAGCATTAATTATCCCTTCCTGCCATGCAAACTCTGGATATTCTGGAATAGTAATAAACTTTCCATTCAAAGGGTTAAGTGTTGTAAATTCTCTTAATTGTGCTTTTACTACATTCTTTAACATTTCTATCTGCTTTGGAAGTGGTCCTTCAATCATTTCCTGCTTTATAATGTTCATCCCTACACCAACTTCTGCACTACTTCCTTCATATCTAAAAAATCTAACTCGTGCATTAGGCAAAAATATGCTTGGATTTTCAGCAAATAATAACACTGCTGCAACTGTAATTTTAGCACCTTCCTTACTTCTTCTAGCTAATCCTCTTGCATAAAGAAGTCTTTCATAATCAGATCCCGTGTATTTAACTGCCTCTGCATAACTTTTTAGTACATCTACATCTAAATCTTCCATAGTACAATTTTCTATTATCTTATCTTCAAAAAGTCTTTCCCCTTTATCATATTCAAGATTTAATCTTTGTTCAAAATTAAGCTTTTTATTTTCATCTCCAACTCTTAAAAAAACTTCATCTGATATAGTTTTATGAACTTTGTCTATGCTTGGTTCAATATGAATTATAAGTATCCTATCATCAGTACCATTATCTTTTACTATATCTAAATATTCATAATTTGCTTTAATTGCTGGTATACATTTATCGAAACTGCATTGAATGAAGTCATTTATCTTTATGTTTCCTTGATTATTTATACCCACCAATTTACCATCCTCAATACCTATAGCCACTTCTCCACCATCAGCATTAGCAAAAGCAATTATAGTCTCTACTAGTTTATTTATTTGTATCTTAGATGATTTTCTGTCAAAGTACTGCCCTTCACCCGTATTTATTATTTCTTCTAATGACATTTTAATATTCATTAAATATTAAAGCCTCCTTTCTGTTTCAAGTATATTTAATTTACTTTCAAGTAGATTTATATTTTTATAAGTAAAATCACTTCAATTACTCTTTAGAATTAGTTCTAAAGCTTTATTTACTTTAAGTAGCAACAAGTTTGTGTTAAGTAGACAAGCTTTTTTTATAAGTAGCTCAATATATACCTATATTCTACCCTAAAAAGCATAACTCTAATATACTTTTTACTTATAAGTAACTTTTAATTTTTTTCAAGTAGAATTTGATTTGCTTTTAAGTAAAATTTATCTTTATTTTAGTGTCTTTTATTTTTTAAATTAATTATCATCTTTATCCTTTGCAAAGATCATATCTAAATACTTATCCCAATACCCATTATCTCCTTCAAATTCTTTTAGCAAAAAATACATCATTAATATCTCTATATACTGCTTTTTACCTTTTATATATGGTTTACTAGAAATCTTCGGATATAACAAATCAATACCAAACAAATTTGTTTTCTTAGTATAATCATAATCATATTTTCTGTATGAATTTTCAACTTTCTTTTTATGTGTCCTGGGCCACATATCATCATTATCAAAAAATTTATTCAAGTATGAGTATACAAAAGCCTCTATATTTGACCAAAAAAATATATTATCTTTTCAAACCCAAGTCAATCTAGTTACAAGATTCTTTATAAATGATACTATCACCATTTAAACTTCAATTGTTGTATAAAAAAATCCCCTAGCGGGGACTGTGAGTTTTGTGAATTTAAAACGGAAAAGGTTCATCTTCATCAATCCAATATGAACCTTCCTTCGTTTTCTTTTCTCCTGAATAATAAAAATCTGCATTACAATTAGGGCACTCCATTACTGGCATTCCCCTTCTTTTACATTCCTGTTCTGAATTGTATTCCTCATCACAAAATTCATCCATATCTGCAAACTCATCTACGATATCGGCGGGAGCCCACTCTGAGTAACTGCATTTATAGCATTGATATTTGTAAAACTTCTCTGTGTACTTGTGTAGTATCTTCTTTTTGGGGCTCATATAATATATCCTCCAAATTCCTAGTTTCCTTTATATCATATATCACCCCATAGTCCTTATGCCATATTCTCCACAAAATTTTTTCTGTTCCACGCTTATTGCATTTTAACGGATTTATACCAAAACTATCTATTATTCTCTCTTTCCAACTTTTCTTAATTTCACTTGACTTACTTTCATTAAGTAACTCTCTTATCGAAACTTGCTTAATAAAATTATAGAGATATACTATTTGCTTTGATATTTTATTTCTTCTCCTTGAATATATCCCATAACTCCTTACAGTTTTAAATCCTTTTGGAGATATATGTTGTGTTATTTTCCCTATAAATTCTAACACTCCCATTCTAACTCTAACTTTATGTCCATCATCATGGTCTTTATACCAAAATGTTACTTTTTCTCCATCATACTTCAATTCTATATTCAGCTATCGCTGCTCGAGCTAAATATCTACTATATACTTAACAGCTTGCCTTGTGTCATTTAATCTTCTCTTAGCATTAACATAAAAACCTTTAGGATATTCTCTATACATCCTACTTATTAATTGCCTAGTTTTATAGCAGTCAAAATGCTTTTTTATTATATTTAACAATACTCTTTGCCATGATTTCTTTAAATACTCATATGGTATATAATCTACTGGTTTCCACCAATTAATATCTTTATTAATTGCGCCTTCTGTAACCAAAGCATGTACATGTGGATTCCATTTTAAATCACTACCGAAAGTATGAATAACTGCAATAACACCACCTTCATATTTTACTTTCTTATCCTTTTCATACCAATATTTAATTACATCATATACACCATCTTGTAATTCTTTTAAAAGTTCTCTCCTCTTATAGAAAAACTTCCTTAAATCATCTGGCATTGTAAATACACTGTGCCGATGACCTACCCTAAGCATATTCTGCTGTTGCTTTTCCGCCCACTTTAATGTATATAACCTGCCACATTTATTACAAAATTTACTCTTGCATGTGAATGGAACTTTAGTTGTATCCCTACATTCTTCACAAATATATTGTGCAAATCCATTTTCAATATTACCACAACTAATAGATTTGCTAACTAAATTATCTACATGCTCTCGCATGATTTCGGGAACCTTGTACCAATACCTTACTTTAAACTCATTATACTTGTCTATTAATATTTCTTTTACTGTTATTTTCTTATCCAATCTATTCATACCATTAATTATATCAAGTTATCCACAGATTCCAAATCTATAATATCCTATAGAGTGAAAAAGCATTACTCTCCCACTATTCAGACAACAAAAACTTACAACAGTGAGCGTGATATTCCTCTTCAAGCTAGTTTAGTTAATATATTTACAGAAATAGCAGAAAAACAAAAAATTCGAAAATTAGAGGTTGGAAATAGTTATATAGATAATGATTTAATATTTTGTAATGAAATTGGTCAGCTGATAGATGATAGTAATTTAACTAGATCATTTTCTAGATTTCTAAAAAGAATTGGAGTTGAATATAAACACATACATTGCTTAAGGCATACTTATGCTACTAAGCAGTTTGAAAATGATATTCCTTTAAAGACTGTTTCTAAATTATTGGGACATAGTACTATCAATATAACTGCTGATACCTATACTCATGTATTAAAAAGACATAAAGATAGAACAATTGATATCCTAAGCACTTTCTAGTGTGGAAAAAGTGTGGAAAAAACAAGAATACCAACTATCTAGAAAACCTCTAAATAGTTGGTATTACTTGCTTTATGGTGCACCTGGTGAGATTCGAACTCACGACTTCTGGATTCGAAGTCCAACGCTCTATCCAACTGAACTACAAGTGCATGTTTATTTATATATAAATAAAAACAACTGATACCAGTTGTTTTTTTGGAGCGGGTAGTGGGAATCGAACCCACCTTTCCAGCTTGGAAGGCTGGAGTATTACCGATATACGATACCCGCATATATATTTATATTATTTCATGTATGGAGCGGAAAACGGGATTCGAACCCGCAGCCTCCACCTTGGCAAGGTGGCACTCTACCGTTGAGTCATTTCCGCTCATTTGGTGCAGATGAAGAGAGTCGAACTCTTACACCGTAAGGCGCTAGATCCTAAGTCTAGTGCGTCTGCCAATTCCGCCACACCTGCATAAACAAAAATTTGGTGGCTTACCCGGGAATCGAACCCGGGACACCATGATTAAAAGTCATGTGCTCTACCGACTGAGCTAGTAAACCGAAATAATGGCTGGGATGGCAGGATTTGAACCTACGCATAATGGAGTCAAAGTCCATTGCCTTACCGCTTGGCGACATCCCAATATGGAATTAACTGTAAAGCTTATTCCTAATATCCTAGATTTTCACTAAAATATATTTACCATGGTGCGTCATCAGGGATTCGAACCCTGGACACCCTGATTAAGAGTCAGGTGCTCTACCAACTGAGCTAATCACGCATATTATTATTGTAAACATATTATGGAGCGGGTAGTGGGAATCGAACCCACCTTTCCAGCTTGGAAGGCTGGAGTATTACCGATATACGATACCCGCATGTACATTTTATATATTTTTACATGATGGAGCGGAAAACGGGATTCGAACCCGCAGCCTCCACCTTGGCAAGGTGGCACTCTACCGTTGAGTCATTTCCGCTCATTTGGTGCAGGTGAAGAGAGTCGAACTCTTACACCGTAAGGCGCTAGATCCTAAGTCTAGTGCGTCTGCCAATTCCGCCACACCTGCATAAACAAAAATTTGGTGGCTTACCCGGGAATCGAACCCGGGACACCATGATTAAAAGTCATGTGCTCTACCGACTGAGCTAGTAAACCGAAATAATGGCTGGGATGGCAGGATTTGAACCTACGCATAATGGAGTCAAAGTCCATTGCCTTACCGCTTGGCGACATCCCAAAATGGGGTGAACGATGGGACTCGAACCCACGACAACCAGTGCCACAAACTGGCGCTCTACCAACTGAACTACGTTCACCATCATGGTGCGTTTTAAGGGATTCGAACCCCCGGCCCACGCCTTAGAAGGGCGTTGCTCTATCCAGCTGAGCTAAAAACGCATATTATAATATTTATGTTACAAACTTTAAGTTTGTATGGAGCGGGTAGTGGGAATCGAACCCACCTTTCCAGCTTGGAAGGCTGGAGTATTACCGATATACGATACCCGCATAATCAAAAACTTAATCAAAAATTAGTTTTAATGGTCGGGGTGACAGGGATTGAACCTGCGACCTCATGGTCCCAAACCACGCGCGCTCCCAACTGCGCTACACCCCGATTTTAATGGTGCGTTTTAAGGGATTCGAACCCCCGGCCCACGCCTTAGAAGGGCGTTGCTCTATCCAGCTGAGCTAAAAACGCATATTATAATCTTGTCATGTTTCTTTTTCAGACGAGTATTATTATACAACATATACTCTATTTTGTCAATCTGTTTTGTTTTCAGAACGGATTTAATTTTAACCCGTGCTTCAAACTTTGTCAAGCTCTTTTCTTACTAACTTTGATATTTAAGTTTTTATAATGGAGCGGGTAGTGGGAATCGAACCCACCTTTCCAGCTTGGAAGGCTGGAGTATTACCGATATACGATACCCGCATAATTAAAAACTCAAATCAAAGATTAGTTTTAATGGTCGGGGTGACAGGGATTGAACCTGCGACCTCATGGTCCCAAACCACGCGCGCTCCCAACTGCGCTACACCCCGAAGGTCTTGACCGATTTTAAGCTTTGCTGCTTATCTCTCAGCGACAATGATTATTCTACAATATGAAATCTGTTTCGTCAATACCTTTTTTAATAATTTTATAATAAATATTTTACTTAATGGAATTTAAATGATTTTATATCCATGGAAGTACTTTCTTTCAAATTTATTCAAGCACAGAATTAACGATTCATGCTAAGCTTCATTACCTTATCAACTTCCCCAAATTCATAATTTTTAAGATACATATTTGAATCAATTTATTATCCTTAACCTACATTCAAGCAATTCATTTATTCTCTTATTTCCTTAAAGTATGTATCAATATCACTATTGTCGTTTATATTTATAAATCCAACATATCTTCCTCTAAATCTTGGCAATGACACACTTCCTGGATTCATTAATATAATACCATTTTCTTTTTCTAATAATTGTTCATGGGTATGCCCAAACAAAACAACATCAGCTTCCACTTCCCTGCCTCTATAATAAATATTATTTATAGAACTTTTAACTCCATATAGATCTCCATGAGTAAAGAATATTTTTCTGTTATTTACTTCTATAATTCCTTCCTTTGGATATTTCCCTGAATAATCACAGTTTCCTGCAACCGCATATACTTTTCCATTAAAATTATCTTCTAATATTTGTACATCTTCAATATTATCACCTAAATGTATTAATATATCAGCTCCTTTTATTAATTCCTTAGCCAGTTTAATATATTTAGTTATTCTATGTGTATCACTTACAACTGCAATTAGCATAAAATTTCCTCCTAAACTCCTTTATTAATTATATTGCTGCAATAATAATATTAAGTTATATGATGACACGTTATCTTTTCTAATAAATACTGTTTGTTATATACCAATATAATTCTTTTTTATTAGCTATACTAACTTATATAATATCTTTTTTAATTTTTTTAGCGCTAATCCTCTATGGCTTATTTCATTTTTTTCTTCTGGTGATAATTCTCCAAAAGTTTTGTTTAATGGCTCGTAGAAAAATAATGGATCATATCCAAATCCACCTTCACCTTGTAACTCTTCTATAATATATCCTTTCACATCTCCAAGAACACTAAAATATTCCCCCTTATCTGTAAACATTGCTAATTGGCATATAAACTTAGCGCTCCTATTTTCCATACTTATACCTTTTAAATTATTCAAAAGCTTTTCATTATTCTTTTTATCATTCCCATGTTCCCCTGCATATCTTGCCGAATATATGCCAGGTTCTCCTCCTAAATAATCAACTGAAAGTCCTGAATCATCTGCCAATACAATAAAGTTTTCGTCTCCTCTTCTTAATAGGTATTCATATATTTCTTTAGCTTTCTTTTTTGCATTTTCTTCAAAGCTCTTCCCGTCTTCAACCACATCTATATCAATATTCTCATCTTCTAAAGATTTAACTTCTATATCTAATTCTTTTAATATGTCTTTCATTTCTTTTATCTTTTTTTTATTATTGCTAGCTAATATTAATCTTTTCATCGCTTTCTCCTCATTTCTTCAAAATAAAATCAATTCTATTTCTTATACTATAATACAATTTAACTTAAGCAACTGCATTTATTAATAAAAATACATAAAGATTTTACAAAATAATCATTTTTAAGCAATTATTCTACATTAAATAGTTCATCTCTTTTAGGTGGCTCTACTTTTATTTCTTCTTCATTATCAACTAAAATCCCCTCACGCTCACATATCTTCCCTATTATGCTGGCACTTATACCTTGTTTATTGAGTCTTTCAACCAACTTCTCTCCACTTTTAGTGGTAATAAGCATGCTTCCAGATGATATGAGTCTAAGGGGATCTATTTTAAATTCTTCGCAGACTTTTTTTGTTATTTCAAGCACTGGTATTCTATCTTTATATATTTTAAATCCTTTATTTGATGCCATAGCCACCTCAAATAACCCTCCAAGAAGACCGCCTTCTGTTATATCATGCATTGAATTCACTCCAAATTCTCCGCCTATCTTTCCCTCTTCTAAAACGCTGATTTCATTTATTAAATTCTTCCCAAACTTTATTTCTTCTTCAGATAAAATTCTTTTTATTCTATTTTCATATTCATTTATTAAAATATGAGTCCCTTCGATTCCTATACTTTTCGTTACTATTACATCATCATTTATTTCTGCCCCTGCTGTTTTGACTGATTTACCTTTTAAGTTCTTTCCTATGACAGTAACCGATATAACCATTTTATTAACTGCGCTGGTTACTTCTGTATGTCCTCCTATGATTTCAACATTAATCTTAGCTGCTTCCTCATCAATTTCATTCATAACTTTATTTATATCCTCTAAGCTTGCAGATGTAGGTGCTAAAATAGTAACTAAGATCCCTATAGGCTCTCCCCCTGATGAGGCAATATCATTGCAATTTATATGTACAGCTAATTTTCCTACATTTTCGCTTGCTCCAGTTATGGGATCTGTAGAAAATATCCCTTCATGTTCTCCAAAATCAATTATTGTACAGTCTTCTCCGACATCATTTCTAACCTTTACTTCATTTCTCTTAACTGTTTTATTATTTAATATGATACTTCTTAGATCATCAAAATCTAATTTTCCTTCCTTCATTATAAAAAAATCTCCTTTTATTTTTATTTTATGCACCTTCTATTTACTAACTTCATATTAATGAATAAGATGAGAATTTTGTGAGAGGTGTTTTATACATTGAGATATATAGGACCATTTTTTAGGATGAATAGTCTTTCCCAGCAAGAAATCAGTGGTCAGCTATTTCACTTATCAAAAGAATCCATAAAAACTTTAGTATTGAACTCTAAATGTGGTCTTTTGGCACAACTTAGAACTTCAAAAAAATCTTCTATAGATGATATTAGCATATTAAATAATTTTTCTCCACTATTGTGCATATATAGAAAAGCTTCCCCTGTATTTATTCACAGTAAAAGCTCTCATGGTTTTGATGAATCTAGCTTTAAAAAAGAAATAAATCCTTCTACAAATGCTTTTATGACATTATCCTTACTTGAATTAAGTGAATATTATTCCCATTTTAATGATGGCAAAAGAAATATTTCCTCACTCGAAAAACCATTCAGATACCTAGCAAAGGAGCAATTACAATTCTACTCTGAAAATTTGCGAAACAATGAGGGATTATTTGTTAGTAAAAAAAATATGTCTGATGGTAATTCAAAGGGTTTTTCTTTAGTCGATAAAGATGATAAATTTAAATTTGCAGACCAAGCTTTTATGATGGATAGTTACCTATTATACTCCAATTATAATAAATCCGACAATGACAGTGAAGAATACTCTAAATTTTCCCACGAAATCTTGGATATGTTTAAAGATTATAAAACTGTATTATATGATTTATCTTTCAATGAAGGTGTGGAAATTTTTCTTGCACTAAATATATTTTATAAATATTCTTCTGATGATGATGCAAGAAAACTTATTTTAGACTTAGGTGACTTTTTAATAAGTAAGTTTCAAGACAAAGATTATTATTCAGATTCAATAGATAATTGTGCGTTGTTTGCTATATGTCTAATGGAAGCTTATAAACATACAGAAATGATTTCCTTTAAAGATGCTGCTAAGGAAATAGTTGATAAATTAATTAACCTATATGATATGGATAAAAATATATTTGTTAAACTTTCTGATAAAAAAGACTCTAAATACTCATGTCTCGAAGTTGCTTTTTATCTTCTTTGTCTAATTATGTATTCTCTTCAAGAAGATAAATCTACTGAATTAAGACCAATAATTTCAGGAATATATAGAAAATTTTTTGTAAATGGCGGCCTTTTGACAAGCTGGCCTGAAGCGCCGACTTTAGATGAAGTGGAAAGATATAGAAGACTCAGCTTGCATTCTGCTGATATGCTTGATGAAACATATTTTAGAATGCCTGTATTACCAACTCCAAAAAGTGCAGGTTTAGCATCTATATTTGTAAAAAGTTTAGATTATTCAAAAAGAAAGGATTCTTTAAGTTCAAAAAAAACTTCTCTTGATAGTAATAGGAATATGTTTATCTTCTTTTTGATTATTTATTTATTTAAAGACATGGTGGAAGATTTCATGGAATTTAATTTACCTATAGACTCAGAAAAGACAACCGAATCTTTAAATATTAACAAGCCCCAAAGCACCTGTCATAATTATTCTCTGGTTAAAAATTCAGTTTCTGATAATATAAATAAAAAATCATACTTAGATGATGATAATATATACTATTCAACTATTAATGCTCAATTTGCTAAAGAATGCATTAATTCAGACGAATCTAAACCTAAAAACCTGTTATCTTCAAAAAAAATTGATAATATTCCTATGTTAAGCAAAGATAATATTAAAAATGTTAAATTTTCTCCTCCTCCAACTAGTAAAAAGAATAAGAAAAATAAAACTCATCATCCTAAGAAAAAGAAACGTTAATTTTAAGATGAAATCAAAATATGTAAATTTAGTACGCATATTCAGAGAATATAATTTATCTTTGAATATGCGTTTAATATAACTTCAATCAGTCAATTGTCTCAAAATCTATATTTCCATTTCCATCTAACTTTAATTTTGATATCTTATCTGAAATAGCTATATTTTCATTATAAAACACTAAGGGAAGTATATCATAATTTTGAAATAGACTTTCTTCCAAGTTTGAATAGTCGCTTCCTGATTTACTTGCTGTACATTTTTCTAAAAGTTCACTCTGTCCTCCCGTTAAATACGCTTTTAGATTCGAATAAAAATTTAACTTGTTAAGTGAATTAGCTTCTTCATTAATTAAAATCATATCATATCTTTTTTTCAATTCTTCATCTTCAAATTCTTCTTTTACCGCACTATATTTTATAGTTATATTTGTATTATTTTTAAACCACTCCTGGATTATTCTACATAAGTTTCTATTTTCATTAGTATCTTGACATAATATTGTTAAAACCTGAGGGGCATTCCATTCACCTTCTTTATTACTGACAACCTTTCTTGCCTGCAATTTAGTCAAATCCTGCTTATCTTCCCTAAAATAACTCCCTTCTGCAAGCTCAAACTCGTTACTATTAGAATTTTCATACTCCTCAAGAGCCTTACACACATTATTATAGATTTCTCTCCTTCCTTGAAGTGGTGTAGAATCGTCTTTATCATTAATAACTAAATATGCTGCCTGATTTTCTGGGACCGTTATTATTTTTTTCTGCTCAGCTAATTTATTAATTTCACTTTCTGGAGGATTTATTACTATATCTCTTTGTTTTACCTCATATGATGCCATAGATGCTTCCACGTTTGCATCACTTACTATACTAATATTTGATATACTGCTAGCTTCATCACTTTTATTGTTCTTTGTTAGTTCTAGTTTATCATCGCTTATAGAATCAATGCTGTACTCTCCTGAATAAACTAATTTATCATAGTTATTTTTTATATTCCGCCACATTACGAGATACTTTCGTAATCTGTATTGTGGTTTAGTTAATTCATTTAAAAACTCATCATCTTTCTTATTTAATCTGATTATAACAGAATTTCCACTTTCTCTTATTGCAACACCAGTATCAAATGTAATCTTCCCATCTTTAAATTCCTTGGCTCCATACACATTAAGTAATGCTTGTATATTTTCTTCATCTTCTTCTTTTAATAATTCCTTAAAAAATGTGACCACATCATTCGGTGTTATCTGGCTTCCGTCACTCCAAAAAATATCATCTCTAATTTTAAACTCATATTGAATTCCGTCTTTATCTTTTATAATTTCGCTTGCTAAAGAAGGTTTTATTTCATTATTTTCTCCTTTTGAAACTAATCCTTTACTTACTGCACATATAATATCCTCATCACGCTTAGATAGTTTAGTTACTTTTTCTAAGTCTTCAGGAATTTGATCTATACCATAACTTATAGTTTCTTCTGAATTATTATTAGATACATTGCTGCTCTCTTTATCTATAAATCCTAAACAAAATAAAATAACTAAAGTCAGCATGATCATACTGAAAAAATATTTTTTCATAATTACACCCTTTACCTTTATTTATATTTCATATTATTACCACAAAATATTTCTTCTAATCAAAAAGACTGACCTAAAATAATCTTAGATTATTTTAGGTCAGTCTTATTAATTTAAAGATTTTATAAATTATCTATTATATATATGTTGCAATAATAAAATTACATTTAGAATGCCTATCTGCTAAGTAAATATCCAGATGTCAAATGTAGAAAATAAATTGCGACATATATATTTAGATTTAATAATGAATATTTACCTGCTAGCAATCTATTTCTCACTTCATATTAACTATCTAATTTGATTTATCATAAAAAAAATCAATGAAATTGATATTCCTAAACTAAATATGAAATACACTATTCTTTTTTTCCCTGTCTCAATAACAAGAAATCTAATTGCTAATATTATCATTGTAATGCAAACACCTATTTGTACGGGTAAGTATGAATTAAAAATTAATCCAACATAGTAAAATTGATATGTTGTCATAAAGGTACAAATTATTAAGATGCTTGTTATAAACGCTGCTGCAAATCCAAGCAAATTTATTAATTTTTTCATACTTTACCCCCTTAATATTTTCTCAAATTCCTCTTCCGAAAGAACTTTAATTCCTAATTCCTGTGCTTTAGTTAATTTCGATCCAGCTGCTTCTCCTGCTATCACATAATCTGTTTTTTTACTAACACTTCCTGCAACTTTAGCTCCCAAGCTTTCTAGTTTATCCTTTATTTCAGTTCTAGAATAATTTACAAGTGAACCTGTAGCTACAACAGTCTTTCCTTCAAAAGGATTTTCTATAACTTCTTTTTCTATAAACTTAGGACTAACTCCTAAAGCTAATAATTCCTCTATAGTCTCTAGCACCTTTTCTTCTTTAAAGAATGCAACAACACCTTGTGCAACTATATCTCCTACATCCTTAACTTCAACTAATTCTTCGAAAGAAGCATTTTTTAATCCCTCTATGGATTTAAATCTATCAACCAAATCCTTTGCTGTTTTTGCACCTACATTCGGTATTCCTAAAGCATATATAAATGCATCTAATTCACAATCTTTACTTTTTTCAATGGCTTCTAAAAGATTTTGTGCCTTCTTAGCGCCAAACTTTTCTAAACCTATCAATTCTTCTTCCTTTAATTTATATAAATCTGAAATTGACTTAATATTAAGCTTCTCAAACAACTGCTCTGCTGTCCTTTCTGAAAAGCCAGCTATATTCATTGCTTCTCTAGATGCATAATGAACTATGCTCTTTACTAATTGAGGTTTACAAGATAATGTATTTTCGCAAAAATAGTGTGCGCCATTTAAAACCAAGTGACTTCCACATGCTGGACATGTTTCTGGAACTGTTATTTCTTCTGAACCTTCTAAAGATTCTGGTACAACGCCCATTATTTCAGGTATAACATCATTACTTCTGCGTATAAATACTTCTGCTCCGATTCTAACACCTTTTCTTGCAATATCGTCCATATTGTTAAGGGTAGCCCTTTTAACTGTGACTCCTGCAAGTTCAACTGGTTCAAGTATCGCTGTCGGACCGACTCTTCCGCTTCTTCCAATATTCCACTCAACATCTAAGAGCTTAGTTATCGCTTCTTGAGCTTCAAATTTATATGCAATTGCCCATTTAGGAAATTTGATTGTATAACCTAAAAGTTCTCTAGTTCTAATATCATCTATTGCAATTACTAATCCATCAATATCATAATTCAAATCAAATCTGATGCCTTTAATATAATCAATCTGCTCCTGAATCTCCTCTATGGAAGAACATACTTTAATGTACTCATCAACTGGTAAGCCTTGTTCTTTTATAAATTTCATCATTTCTAAGTAGCTTTTAAATGGAGTTCCTTCCTTATATCCAACATCATAAAAGAACGCAGATAAATTTCTCCTAGCAGTCTCTTTTACATTAAGATTTCTTAAAGCACCTGCTGCTCCATTCCTTAAGTTTTTTAATGGGGTATCAGAGGCTTCATTATATTTATCAAAGGCCTCCTGAGTCATTATTGCTTCTCCGTGAACTTCTAAAGTATCTTCACTTTGAATTTTAAGCGGAATTGATTTTATCGTTTTTACCTGAGCCGTTACTTCTTCTCCGATGCTTCCAGTTCCTCTTGTCGCCGCAATTTCTAGTATACCTTCCTTATTATATGTTAAATTAATTGTTAATCCATCAAACTTTTTGGTAAGTACATATTTTAAATCCGGCAGATTTTCGCCCCTGTTTCTCATTTCTTCAATGAACTTAACGTTTCTATTATGCCAATCTATAATTTCTTGCAGGCTTTGAGCCTTATCCAAGCTCCAAAGCTTTGCTTTATGAGTATACTTCTTAAATCCTTCAAGAACTACATCCCCAACTCTTAATGTTGGAGAATATGGAAGTATGTATCCTGTCTCTCTCTCTAACTCTTGAAGTTCATAATATTTTTCATCATAATCCTTATCACTTACAGAAGGATTATCTAGAGAATAATATTCATAAGAGTATCTATTTAATTTTTCCACGAGCTCTTTTATTCTTTCAATTTTATCCACAATTAATCCTCCACAATTATCACTAGAATATATCTTTACATCATTTTAAGCTTTGCAAGAGATAATAGCAATGATTTAACTCCTTGCTTATCAAAGGCAATTGTTAACTTTTTATCGCTGCCAGAAGCTTGAACTGCTACAATAGTTCCCTTTCCAAATTTATCATGAAAAACTTTTCTACCAAGAGTCGCTTCATTACTTGTTATATATTCTGTTCCAGCTTCCTTAGTAGTATTTATATTACCTATATTAGTGTTCCCGCTGCCTGACCCTGCGATATTTGTTCTATTCATGCTATTTCGTAAACTATGCGGATTTGTATAAGAACTACTTTGCATAATTCTTTCTCTGCTCATAATACCTGATTTTTCTCCACTTACATATTCCTTAAGTTCCGGCTTTATTTCATTAATAAAATCAGATTGAGGATATGCCATGGTTTTACCAAATACTCTTCTTACTTCCGCTGAAGTCATAAATAATGTCTCTTTTGCTCTAGTTATCCCGACATAACACAATCTTCTCGACTCTTCCATCTCTGATTCGCTTTCAAATGATGCATTTCCTGGGAAAATACCATTTTCCATACCAACCATAAACACTACTGGGAACTCTAGTCCTTTTGCACTATGTATTGTCATAAGTACTATTGCGTCATCTTCTTCCTCAATTTTATCAGTATCTTGAACTAAAGAAACTCTTTCTAAATATGCAGCTAAAGATTTATCTTCATTGCTTTTTTCAAAGTCAACAGCATCTGATACCAATTCCTTTAAGTTTTCAATTCTACTCTTGTCTTCAATTTCATTAGATTCCTGTAATTGCTTCATATATCCGGTATCTTTTAAGATAGATTCAATAAGCACTGAAACTGGCACTGTTTCACTTAATTCCATCAAATTCTCCATTAGTGCTACGAAAGGTTCTATACACGAAATATTTCTTGCTGTTAATGTTGAAATTCCCCTAACTTCAGATAAAGAATCCCATAAATTAAGTTCAAAGTTTGTTGCAAATTCCTGTACCTTAGCCACAGTTGCATCTCCTATGCTCCTTTTAGGCACATTTATTATTCTTCTGATACTTATGTCATCTTGTGGATTAACGAGAACCTTTAAATACGCTAGTATATCTTTTATTTCTTTTCTATCATAGAAACGAGTTCCTCCTACAATTTTATATGGAATCCCTTTTCTTCTAAGACTTTCTTCAAAAATTCTAGATTGAGCATTTGTTCTATATAATATAGCAAAATCGTTATAATTTTTACTCTCTTTATTTTTTATATCTAAAATCTGCTTTCCAACGAAATCCCCTTCATCACTATCGGCATAAGCTCTGTATATTTTAATCTTATTACCTGCTTCCTGCTCTGTTCGTAATACTTTGCTCTTTCTATTTGAATTATTAACAATGACAACGTTAGCTGCATTTAATATATTTCCCTTAGATCTATAATTTTGTTCCAATTTTATGACTTTGGCACCTGGATAGTCTTTTTCAAAATCTAAGATATTTTTTATATCTGCACCTCTCCATTGGTAAATACATTGATCGTCATCCCCTACAACACATATATTCTTATATTTTGCTGCAAGTAATTTTACCAATTGATATTGAGCTCCATTAGTATCTTGATATTCATCAACCATTATATATTTAAATTTATTTTGATAAAATTCCAACACTTCTGGGTTACTTTTAAAAAGTTCTACTGTCTTAAAAATCAAGTCATCAAAATCTAAGGCATTGTTTTCCTTAAGTCTCTTCTGATACATTTCATAGACATCTGCAATTTTCTTTTCTCTAAAGTTAGCTTCGTTTTCCAACATAAAGCTTCTTACACTTTGCATTTTATCTTTTGCTTTTCCGATTTTTCCAAGTATCTCTTGCTCAGTTATATCTTTATCATTAATATTAAGACTCTTCATACACTCTTTGACTAAAGTTTTTTGATCTGAGCTATCATATATAGTAAAGCTGCTTTTATAGCCTATTTTATCTATTTCTCTTCTTAAAATCCTAACACAAGTTGAATGGAAAGTGGATATCCACATATTTTCAGCTCTTTCACCAATAAGTGCTTTAACTCTATCCTTCATTTCCTTGGATGCCTTATTTGTAAAAGTAATAGCCAGTATACTGTATGGTGCAATATTCAAATCTTCAATCATATGAGCTATTCTATGAGTTAGGACTCTTGTCTTACCTGATCCTGCTCCTGCTAATATAAGTACCTGCCCATCAATTGTAGTTGCCCCTTCATACTGCTCTTTATTAAGTAATGCTTTTAAATCCATTTACTTATTCCTCCTTTCACAATCCTTAAATATTATACCATATGTATTAATATTTAAATCATCACAAGGACTAAAATATTATTTTTTATGCTCTCAAACACTAAAAAACACCTGACATATTTATATCAAGTGTTAATCCTTTATTAATATTAATGATTTCATAAAATGCACCACCACTATTATTAATTTAAAATCTGCTATTATCTATATCTTTAAGATTATATTTTAAAATCAGAAACATTCTTTTCTAATACCTTTGAGATATTTACTAGTTTTTTTGCTGTTACAGACAATTCATTTGTTATCGCTGCCTGCTCCTCTGTAGATGCAGTTACTTCTTCTGAAAGTGATGAAATTTCTTGTGATTTTGAAGCTATATTTTCAACTGTACCTAAGATCTTATCTCTGCCATTCATGGTTTCCTTAAGTACCATATGTACTTTATTAATGTCACTAGGAATGTTATTTACTTTACTGATAACTCCTTTAAAAGAAGTTGTCACATTGTTAATATTCGCTCTGCTATCTTCTACTATTTGAGTTACAAGTTCTGTCGTACTAGAAACTTCATGAGTTTCCTTCATTACTGTATTTATTAACTTAGTTATGCTTTTTGATGAATTTAAAACTTCTTCTGCTAACTTTCTTATTTCTTCTGCTACCACCGAAAATCCTTTTCCTGCTTCGCCAGCCCTTGCTGCTTCAATAGATGCATTTAATGCTAAAAGGTTAGTCTGTTTAGCTACTCCATTTATCACATCTACTATTGAATTAATTTGCGATATAGTTTTATCTAAATTTTCAATTTTAACCTTTGATGCTAAAAATGAATTTAACATATCATCAATACTATCCGCTAACTTATTTATAGCTTCTGCTCCTTTATTTGTATCTTCTTTTATAGTTCTTCCGCCATCAGCTAATAAAGTTAAGTTATTATCCACATTATCCAAGTCTATTGAAAAACTTTCTAGTAATCTAACAGCTTCTTCTAAATCTTCTGCTTGTTGTATTCCTTCTTGCGATACATTAACTGCTGAAGCTGCGATTTCTTCACTTGATAATGCTACTGTACTACCACCACTTTCAATGTTTTTAGATAAATTACTTAAACTCTCTGAGATCACTTTAGTTTTTCTAACAAGTTCTCTCATGCTCTTTCTTGTTTTAGCACTTGCAGCTGCAAGCTTTCCTATTTCATCTTTCCCTGTAATTTCATATTCTACTGTAAAGTCTCCGTCGCCTGCTCTCTCAATTGCTTCCTTAATGATTTCTATAGGCTTAGCAATTCGCCTTCCTATAAATATTCCCATAATAGCAGATAATATTAAGGCTGCTATAGCGCAAATTATACTTTTTATAATAGTTGTTCTAATAACTTTTTGCATATTATCCACAGAAATTCCTATCGATAAACTATATACTACACTATTTCCATCCTTAATTGGAACACTTACATTATACGCAGGCTTTCCCTGCCATTCATCTATATATGAATCTGTATTACCTTCAAATACACTGCTAGCTCCTGATGAATCTATTTTTTCGCCAATGGAATCCTTTGATGTACCTGCAATAAGCGTTTTATCTTTTCCTGTTATACCTATATACCACAATCCACCATCTGCATATTCATATGTAGCATCTATTATATCCTGTATTTTATCTATGTTTTTTATTCCTACTTTCTCAATGTTTGCTCTTATATTGTTAACCAAAGTAATTCCGTCGGCTTTCATCTGATTTTGTATTCCATTTATCATTTGATATGTAAAAAAAGATGTACAAATTAAAATTATTATTGCTGCAATTAAAACGAAATTAAAAACCAGTCTTTTTCTTATAGAGTTAAACATATTATCCCTCCTTCAAAACTCAAGTATTTTATTTGAATATGTAAATCATAATTTCTATATTATTTGTACCCGAAACGAATCTTAATATATGTTCTGGAAAAATCTGAGGACTTAATGTCCTCTTTACCATTGTGAGATTTAATTAAAGTTTTTTATTACTAAACACCTATTACTTCTGTAACTCCTGGCACTTCTTCCTTTAATCTTTGCTCTATAATACCCTTTATTGTCATCATTGCTCCTGGACAATTTCCACAAGCTCCTTGCATTTTTACACTTACTATTCCATTACTGCTTACGTCAACTAGTTCAACATCCCCACCATCTCTTTGTAGCATTGGTCTAATCTTCTCTAATGACTTTATTACTAATTCTTTCATATCTAAAATCCTTCTTTCTGTAATTTTTCCGTACGCGTACGAATTATATATTTAAAAAAAATGCTTTTAAAGCATTTTTATTATATTTTTAAGAGCTTTATCTATATCATCCTCAAAAGTTGTCCTTTGCTCCTGATCAAAATCTTCTAATAATAAATTCAGGAACTCCTGTTCCACACCTTGAAGCTTTTGCTTTACATATATACCTTTAGAAGCTAAGCTGATATATACGCTTCTTTTATCTGAATCACAAACACACTTTTTTATTAATCCTTGATTTTCATATTTGTTTATTATATCAGATAAAGAAGATTTTGATATTTTCCATGTGCTAGCTATTTCATTAAAAAGAAGCTTTGAGCCATCTTCTGGTAAGATATTAAATAGCATAGCATGATTTTGTAATATAGATAACTGCTCCTCTTTTATTTTTCTTGTCAAAAATTTATTAGATGCGTCACTAATCATATTTAATTTTGCTATGATACATTTCTTTTCCATTTTAGTCACCTCGTTCGTTCGGGTACGAATTAATTATAAGATTATTAAATTCTTCTGTCAATACATTTTTTTAAATTTAAATTGCATTTTTTACTTTATTATATCCTAAACTATCGTTATATTAAAACAATTGATTTTTAAAAAGATTATTCTTTCTATAAATTTAATTCGGATTGATAATTTAATCCCCAATCATACATGGCTTTAATTATTGGAGACATTGATAATCCAAGATCAGTTAATTCATATTCAACTCGCGGTGGTACTTCAGCATATACTGTACGTTTTAGAATTCTATCTCGTTCCAATTCACGCAGCTGTAGTGTTAATGTTCTATGAGTTACACTTGGAATTAATCTTTTTAGCTCATTAAATCGTTTCTTGCCACCCAATAAACGATATAAAATAATGCCCTTCCACTTACCATTAATTATATTTAGTGTTGTTTCTACAGGGCATGGATGATTAGGACAGTCTGGATATATACTTTCTGTTTTCATATTTATCAACTCCTTTAGTATAAAAAAGATACTTAGGTGAATTTATTTATATTATATATAAAAATTGTGCGTACTTCAACATAGTATCTAATGATGTTAAACTTAACTCATAAAATGAAAGGTGGTTTTCAAATGAATAATAAAAATCAAGAATTAATAAATGTATTTAATTTTCGTCATGCTTGTAAAAAATTTGATTCTGAAAAAATAATACCTAAAGAAGACTTCGATACAATCTTAGAGGCTGGACATCTTTCTCCAAGCTCTTTTGGTTTTGAACCTTGGAAATTCCTTGTAGTTCAAGATAAAAAACTTAGAGAAAAATTATACCCTGTATCATGGGGGGCTCAAAACAGCTTTAATGGCGCCAGCCATTTTATAATTCTTCTTGCACGTAAGAAAGTCGATACAATTTATAGCTCTGAATATATTACTAAGATAATGTCTGAAGTTCAAAATCTCCCTACAGATGTGGCTGACGGTAGGAGGAAGGCTTTCGAAAGCTTCCAAAAAAATGATTTCAATTTACTTGAAAATGATAGATTCCTTTATGATTGGGCTAGTAAACAAACTTATATTGCCTTAGCAAATATGTTAACAGCAGCAGCTTTCTTAGGTATTGATTCTTGCCCAATTGAAGGTTTCAATATAAAGGAAGTAGAAAAAATTCTTAAAGAGGAAGGCATTCTAGATGCTGAACACTTTGGAGTTTCTGTTATGGCAAGCTTTGGATATCGTGCAAGAGAGCCATATCAAAAGACCAGACAGCCTTTAGATGATGTAGTACAGTGGATTTAAATTAGCTTAATAACAGATTTGGTAAATTTAATTATTTAAAACATTCGGTAAAAAACGAGTCATCTCCTTATATAGGTATGACTCATTTTTTATAATAAAATAATAACTTGTATAAATTTTAAAATTAATAATAAAAATAAATTTGATAAATTATATACCTATGTGTTAAGCTATTTACTATTATGATAAAATAAATGAATAATTTAACTCTTAACTAATTTAAAGAATTGGAGTGAATAACTTGGAAAGATTAGATAAAGTGATTTCTAATTTAGGATATGGAAGCAGAAAAGATGTTAAATCCTTTGTTAAAAAAGGAATTGTTGAGGTAGATGGTATTGTAGTAAAAGATAATGGGATGCTCGTTGATCCTGAAAAATCAATAATAAAAATTAACGGCGAAGAACTGTTATATCGTAAATATATATATTTAATGATGAATAAGCCAGATGGAGTTGTATCAGCAACTCATGACAATAGAGATGAAACTGTAATTGATTTATTGGCACTAGATCATCAAGTGTTTGAGCCATTTCCAATTGGAAGATTAGATAAGGATACAGTTGGTTTATTACTTTTGACTAATGATGGTGAACTTAATCACAGATTGATATCACCTAAATGGCATGTGGATAAGATTTATTATGCTAAAATTAATAAAAAAGTCGATGAAAAAGATATTACTGCTTTTAAAAATGGAATTACATTAGATGATGGATATAAGTGCTTAGAAGCAAAACTTGAAATATTGACCAGCACGGACGAAGGCTCGGAAGTAAGAATTACAATACAAGAAGGAAAATTTCATCAAGTAAAGAGAATGTTCGAGGCCGTTGACAAAAAAGTTGTATATCTAAAAAGAGAGGAATTTGGAGGACTTTTATTAGACCCGGATTTAGAAGAAGGCGAATATAGAGAATTAACCGATGAAGAATTAAGCCTTTTAAAGAGCTATTAACGAATGTTAATTTGTTTTGCAATAAAATAATTCATTTTTTACAAAAATAATCACATTTTTTATTAAATCACTTGCATTATTAACGAGAATACTCTATAATGTTCTTGCAAGGATAAATAAAAGGAATATATAGCCCCCTTTTTATTTATTGCTTATTGCTTATTGCTAAAGCGCAACCTGGCCCCAAGGGTTGCGTTTTTTATTTTGTCCTTTTAAAACGTTTTCAAATATATGAATACGATAACACTTGAAATGATTTACCTTATATTAATATTTTATCAAATCATAATAAAACTGAATAAAAAAACGTCATATTATTATTCATATGACGTACTTAATTCAGTTTTCTAAAAATTATACTCTTATACTATAACTTATAGAAAAAAATCTAAAATACAATAGTATTTTAGACTCCATTTCTATAATACCCCATTACTTTAGGTACATAATTTTGAGTTTCTTCTGGCATTTTATATAAATCACTTGATGATGAAACACCTCTTCTTTGCATCGTTCCAGGGCCCGCATTATAAGCCATAAGTGCCATCTCAGTATTTCCATTATATTTATCCAAATATTCTTTAAGAAGCTGAGTTCCTCCACTAACATTTTGGTCCATATCATATTGATCTTTTATTCCTAAACTCGAAAAGTTTTCAGGCATGATTTGCATTAATCCAGCAGCACCAGCCCCTGAAGTTGCATTAGGATTAAAATCAGACTCTTGTTTAATTACAGCCAAGATCAAGTTTGAATCTACTCCATACTTTTTAGCCGCTGAGTCAACTGCACCATATATCTTTTCTATGTCAGCATCACTTCTATTATCTAAAATGGACCCTGCTTTTTTTGAAAAGTTCACATAATTCCCATTCATAATCATAGGTATATCTTCTAATTTTTGTCCTGTTAAATATGTCTGTCCAATTTTAGCTGCTGTAGCACTCGCCTTATCATTATTAGAATCATTTGATTTTTCACTCACATCTATTTTATTATCAGTTTTATCAGCCTTGTCACTAGTACTATTTAGTCCACCATTAACATTTTTACTAGTTTTTTTCGATGATTCATCCATTAAATTTTGCATAGCCAATTGAAATGCATAGTTTGACTCATTACTAGTATCACCAGAATCAGAATCATTTGTTATTTGTCCGTTTCCCATCATATTCATTGCTAATAGCTGTTCATTTGAAAGTTGATTTACACCATTTATCGCCATTTTTAATAACCTTCCTCCAAAATTTATCTTATGTTTATTTTCGAACCTTTTTCTTAAACCTTTAGATACATTAACATTAACTATTTTTTTGATTGTGCATTAACAAAAAATGTTATTTGATCATAATCTTCATAACTAACTTTTTTATAATAACTCTTTGCCAATGCTAAAATCTTATATTTCCCTTCAGCAAATGGTATAAAGCTATAATAATGTTTCTTACTATAAGGCTGCACTTTCTTCCATTCATTGTTTCCCATTAAATAAAATTCATAACATACATCTTTTCCTCCTCTGCTTATAACTTCGAAAGTTACTTCTTCATTTATGTTAAATTCTAATTTATTGGTTATTATTTTTGTTTCTATTACTGGTGGTGCCTCACTTACATATAAGTTTATTTGTTTCTTTGAATCGTATTCGTCTTTGCACTTTATATTTTTAGCATAAACTTCTATTGTATATTTTCCTGCAATTTTAGGAACAAATCTTAGTTTCTTATTTTTTGAGAACTCTGTCTCCTCAACCGAATGTCCATTAATTTTTGTTTCATATTTAACTAAGACATCTTGTGTATTTTGGATAATGCATTCAAATTCTATAGCTTCTCCAATCAGATGAGTTTCTTTATATGGTAAAATTATATAATCAATCTCTCCTGGTAAGTATTCCATAGCCTTTAAATGAACAAATGTATTCGCATCATATGGCTTATCAGAATATTGATCTTTAACCATTATCTCCACTTCATATTCACCAGCATGTTCTGGAATGAAATTAATCCAATTTGATTTATTATAGCTTACCCCTTCTAGTTTCTTTTTATTTTC
This sequence comes from Clostridium sp. DL-VIII, assembly GCF_000230835.1. NCBI lineage: Bacteria > Bacillati > Bacillota > Clostridia > Eubacteriales > Clostridiaceae > Clostridium > Clostridium sp. DL-VIII. Next base: position 697,757 of record NZ_CM001240.1, on the reverse strand, counting down.
TCTTATTGTAAATGCATATTGAAGTCTAGTTCCACCTTCCCCATTAACCATTATGTTAACTGGCTCTCCTGCTATGACCTTCTTTTCTCTGTCAACTATTACATCTAAAATTTTTACTGGTTTCTTACCTTTTTCTTCAATTGTAAATGCTATTTTTTTAGTAGCTTCATATTCACCTTTATGCTCTGAATCCTTAACATATAATATTATTTCATATTCTCCTGCTTCTATAGGCTTCCATGAAAATTCCTTTTCTGCAGTAAATCCTGTATCTTCCTCAATTGGTCCCTTAACCTTATATTTATATAATAAATTTTTTCCGCCTTGTATTTCTGATGTAAATCGTATATCTGTTTCAGTTGTTTGAGGAGAATTTAAACTAGCTACAAAACTATTAATTTTTATATCTTCATATGGTTTAACGTCATATACTAGAATAGCTCTATCGTCATATTCTCTATTAGAAAATATACTCTTCACAAGGCATAAAATTCTATAACTTCCTGCTTCTAATTCCTTGTAATATACATCATTTCTTGTAGAATAATCTTGTATACATACAGACTTTCCATCCTTATATAATTTATAAAACTTATATAGCAATACAACTTTATCTTTTTCAGCTTCATTTTTATAAACATTAGTTTCTACAGCAAATCCAAGTTTTTCACCAGATATTAGAGCTTTATTCAAGCATTTAAAATCTGTTATTTCTATTTTTCTAATGCTCTTAACATCTATTCTTACAATTTTATAGTCTTCAAAGGCCTCAGTTGATTGCATCATCTTGCATTGTACCAAGAATTTTTTTTCTCCTTCTTCATTAACTGTATATTTTAACAAATTACTTGTATCATAATCTCTTATTACATCCCATTCATCATTATTCTTAATATAAAATCTATATAAATACGCACCTTCATTATTCATTTTCACTTCTATTGAGCACTTTTCACCAACCATGTATTCTTCTTTATCAGTAATAATAGTATTTATAAGCTCTAGTTCTTTTTCTTCATTTCCTTCAAAATCTATTTTTTTACGCTCTCTTCTTTCAGTTCCTTCTGAAAGAAGTAATTCTTCATTAATATCCTTTTCACCTATCAACGTTTCTTTTTCTTCTTTCGAAAGTTCTTTTACTTCAAGAAATACTACATTACTCTCTTGGTCATTATTTACAGCTTCTTTAAACTCCAAATTATCAGAAGAAGTTTCATCTTCTACTATCCCTCTAAAGCTTATGTCACCTTCTTCATCGTTTGCAACCTTAGATAAGATTTCTTCATTTAACATAGCATCTGTTGCTTCATCATTTGTTATAGAAAATTCTTCTCTTGCCAAATAATCTAAAGGCTTTTTCCCATCTTTATCCCTTGCTTGTACCATAACCATATACTCCCCTTCTGTTTTAGGTTTCCATACACATTTACTCTTCTCAGAAAATTCCTGTATTGTATTCCAAATTCCGCCCTTACCAACTATAAACTTGTATTCTAATTTACCATCACAATCATCTATTCTACTAGATATATTTATTTCCGTTCCAATATTCTGTGGTGTTTGTTTATCAAAAATTATCTCAACATATTTCAACTGAAGTTCTTCCATGAATCTATACCCCTTTCACAAATGCTTCTCAATATTCCCTATTATTATAATATATGATTATACCATTATTTGTAAATAACTCCAGTTAATTTTTATTTTGATTATAACATATTTCATTAGAAGAAATCATATACATATAAAACGAGATCTTAATATATGTACTACACCATTCTCCTTACCACATAAATCTTGTGTTTTCATGTATTAAGGTCTAATTTAAACATAAATACAAAAAAGAAGCCTATATTTTTAAGCTTCTAAAACATATCAATTTTCTATTAGTTTTACTAAATTTCTTTCCAATTTTGAATCATCTTCTTCTGTTCTCTTTTTAGGATTCGAGGTTTTTCCTCCACCTCTTCTTATTTTTTGCGAAATATGTCTTTCCTCTAATAATCTATCGATATTTTTTTCATCATATATGAAGCCTTTTGGATTTATTACTTTAGCTTTCTTAGATAAACACATGGCAGCCACACCATAATCTTGAGATACAACTATATCTCCTTGTTTAGTTTCATTTGCCACATACATATCCACACTTTGAAATCCACTGTCCACAACCTTAACCTCTGAATAATCACTTTGAATGAAATGATGAATATCACAATAAATTATAATTGGAATTTCATACTTTTTTGCTATTTTTTCAATGATGGAGATGCCTGGACAGGCATCTCCATCAATTATAATCTTCATATATTTAATTAAAGTCTCTTTTCTAGTTCTGCCTTCATATCTTCATATCCTGGCTTTCCTAGTAAAGCAAACATGTTCTTCTTATATGCCTCAACTCCTGGTTGATTAAATGGATTTATACCTAATAAATGTCCACTGATTCCACAAGCTTTTTCGAAGAAATAAACCATATATCCAAAGTAATATGCTGAAAACTCTGGTACATTTAATACCATATTAGGAACTCCTCCATCATTATGAGCTAATAAAGTTCCTTGGAATGCTTTCTTATTAACAAAATCCATAGTTTTTCCAGCTAAGAAATTTAAACCATCTAAATCGCTATCAGCTTTTTCTATGTTGATTTCATATTTAGCCTTTTCAATGTTTATAACTGTTTCAAACATTATTCTTTTTCCATCTTGGATAAATTGTCCCATTGAATGAAGATCAGTTGAAAAATCTACAGCTGCTGGGAATAATCCTTTATTATCTTTTCCTTCTGATTCTCCATATAATTGCTTCCACCATTCATTAAAATAGTGAAGTGATGGTTCATAATTTACTAATACTTCAATTGCTTTACCTTTGTTGTATAAAGCATTTCTAACTGCTGCATATTTATAAGCATCATTATTCTTAATAGATGGATCAGAATAAGCTTCTCTTGCATCAGCAGCACCTTTCATCATTTCATCTATATCAATTCCAGCTGCAGCTATTGGTAATAATCCAACTGCTGTTAGTACTGAGAATCTGCCTCCAACATCATCTGGAACTACAAATGTTTCATATCCTTCAGCATCAGCTAATGTTTTTAGTGCTCCTTTAGCTTTGTCTGTTGTAGCATATATTCTCTTTCTAGCTTCGTCAACTCCATATTTCTTTTCTAAATAATCTCTAAAAATTCTAAATGCAATTGCTGGCTCTGTAGTAGTACCTGATTTTGAAATTACATTTACACTTACATCTTGACCTTCTATTGCTTGTAAAAGTTCAGCCATGTATGTTGAACTAATATTATTTCCAACATAGAAAACCTTAGGGGCTTTTCTCTTATCCTTACCTAATACGTTATGGAAATTATGTGTTAACATTTCAATTGCTGCTCTCGCACCAAGATATGATCCTCCTATTCCAATAACGATTAATACATCTGAATCAGATTTGATTTTTTCTGCTGCTTTTTTAATTTTTGCAAACTCATCTTTATCATAATCTACAGGAAGATCGACCCAACCTAAAAAATCGTTTCCTGCTCCTGTCTTATTATGTAACTTTTCATGGGCACTTTTAACCATTTCCTCCATATAGTCAACTTCAGTCATGTCTAAATAAGGTGCTAATTTTGATAAATCCAATGATATACCTTTATTCATTTCTTCATCCTACCTCCATACTAATAAAATATCACTCTTATTATATCACAAAAAATTTAAATCAATCGTTAATTTTAGCTTTTTAACGGATACTTTTAGTCATTTTAACAAACAAAAACAATATATCAAATAATTAATATTGTTCAAATCCTTTTAACTTTCTCTATTTTATTTTTACTCTAATAATAATTAATATACATTTATCTTACTGCACTTATTCCAATTTATTATCATTACTTTTATCCATATACTTAGGCAAGACCTAGTCGAAATTTTAACTAAGTCTTACTTAAATACTGTCTATTTAAATTACTTTTTGTACTTATAATATATATAAATTACCTATATAAGATAACTTTAGCCTCTTGTTTTTCCACCGGCAATATTATCACCATGAATATAGCTTGTAAAAAATCTTTTTTATCGTTTACATTTCCTTAATACAATCCTTATTTGACTTATCCATAACTCCCAATTCTTTACTATTTATATCTTCCTCCTTCCTGTAATGTAATTATATCGCGCATGGTTTTAGCAATTAATACTGTATTTTTCCATTGACAAATAACTTGTCTGATTATATTTTATATTACTTAAACTTATTTAATTAAACTTTTCTAAATAACTTAATTTCATATTTTCTTATTATGATTTATCATTTAGAATCTTTAAGACAAGCCATCAAAAAAGAGGAATACATAATATACTCCTCTTTTTATAATATTATTATATATATATAGTTTTTACTTAGCAGCACTTACAACAGCAACATTTATGGCCACAAGATTTATTTTTCTTTATATAATCTATAACTTCTTGTTTTGCCTTTTCATATCCATCTTTATATCCTTCGTCATAGGCTTCTTCTTGTCCTTTTTCACGACCATCTTCAAATCCATCACAATAGCCGTCTCTATAACCTTCATTATAAGCTTCTTCTAATGCTTCACCAAAACGGTCTCCTCTGTTATCAGGTTTACGCTGACATTTATTACGAGGAGGTTCGCATCCCCTTTTCTTTCTACATGCAGATTCATCTTCATCATGATTTATACATTCTCTATTACAATCAGCTCTGTTTTCCATTCTTTTCTCTCCTTTGTAATTGATCCTTAAGTCTACTTATTCTTAGCTTTCATCACCAACATTCTTACCTTTATTGGTGATAGCACATACGATATAATCAACCTAATTTCATAATGATAAAAATACTTTCTAAAGTTATTTTAGAAATCTTAATAATTACCTAATAATATATTATGCCGATTTGCTATATTTGCTATCAATTAGACAAAAATAATAGTAACACCTCTAAAATCTTTATTTTGTATTAGAAAAACTCTCAAAATACATCATTGATACAAATTTTTATCTATTAAATATAACTAAAAAAGACACTTACATTTCTGTAAATGTCCTTTTATTTCATGAATCTTATATTCAATTTTCTATATAATTCCTTGCGAATAAGAATTATTAAATATGTAAATTTTATCGTAATAAATAATCTCTTTCTTCTTGCGTAATTCCTGTCCAGTTTTCCTCTGATAAATCTTTACAAGTATCATCATCAGCCCTTTCTATTATTAACCTGCTACCATCTAGATTAAGAATCACTTCCCTATTTTCTTCATTTACTCCTATTGCTTCTAATAATGCTACAGGAATAGTTAATCTACCACTTACATATTCATTATTGCTCTTATTTAATGTAATTTTCCGCTTCATATTATCCCCCCATTGTAATCACCTTATTATATATATATTTCTACATTTTTTTCATTTCATATTAACCAATTATTATTCTCACGTAATTATTATCGAAAATATATTAATTATATTTAGTAATTATTTTAAATATGCTTCGTTTACATTCTTTATGTCGATTAGAAGATTTTTTATTCTTTATGTTTCATAACATATAAGCCATTTATTTATAAGGCATTACATAAAAAACAGCTTAGATATTACTTTTCATATAATATCTAAGCTGATAATTTCTTTGTTGAATTTTTTCTAATTATAATATATTTTATTCTAAACTTTTCAATCTTATTCCCACTCTATAGTAGCTGGTGGTTTTGAAGTTATGTCATAAACAATTCTGTTTACTCCCTTAACTTCATTTACAATTCTTCTGCTTACTAAATCTAAGATTTCATATGGGATTCTTGCCCATTCTGAAGTCATTGCATCACTTGAAGTAACCGCTCTTAATGCCACTGTATGAGAATATGTTCTTTCATCTCCCATAACTCCAACTGATCTGATGTTAGGTAAACATGCAAAGTATTGCCATATGCTTTCATCAAGATTTGCATTTGCAATTTCTTCTCTGAAAATAGCATCAGCCTCTCTCACTATTTCAAGCTTTTCCTCTGTTATTTCACCTAACACTCTTATAGCAAGTCCTGGACCTGGGAATGGTTGTCTCCATACTAATTTATGAGGAATTCCTAGTTCTTCTCCCACAGCTCTAACTTCATCTTTAAAAAGTTCTCTTAATGGTTCTATAAGTTCAAAGTCCATATCTTCTGGAAGACCACCAACATTATGATGAGATTTTATTGTTGCTGAAGTTTTAGTTCCACTTTCAACTATGTCTGGATAAATTGTTCCTTGAACAAGGTAATCTATTTGACCAACCTTTTTAGCTTCTTCTTCAAAAACTCTTATAAATTCTTCACCAATAATTTTTCTCTTTCTTTCTGGATCTGATACTCCTGCAAGTTTTCCAAGAAATCTATCTGCAACATTAACCCTCTTAATGTTCATATCAAATTCCTTCTTAAATACTCTTTCAACAGTATCTCCTTCATCTTTTCTAAGTAAACCATGATCAACGAAAATACAAGTTAAATTATGTCCAATAGCTTTATGTACTAACATCGCTGCAACTGATGAATCAACTCCACCTGATAGAGCACATAGCACTTTTCTATCTCCTACCAATTCCTTTATTTCTTTTATTTTTTCTTCCGCAAAAGATCCCATAGTCCAACTATTTTCTAAACCACAAATATTGTGTATAAAGTTTTCTAACATTTTTTGACCAAATTGAGTATGTTCTACTTCTGCATGGAATTGAACTCCATAAAGTTTCTTTTCTTCATTTTCCATAGCTGCAACTGGGCAAACATCTGTATGTGCAACTATTTTAAACCCTTCAGGTGCTTCTGATATGTAATCAGTATGACTCATCCAAGCAATTCCTTCTTTTTCAATTCCATCAAATAACTTAGAAGAATTGTCTAAAACCACATTTGTTTTACCATATTCTCTTACTGGAGCTGTAGCAACTTTTCCACCTAGTAGATGTGCCATTAATTGATCTCCATAACATATTCCAAGTACCGGTACACCTAATTCAAAAACTTCTTTTTCTACAGTTGGAGTATCTTCTCCATAAACACTATTAGGTCCTCCTGTAAATATTATACCTTTAGGATTCTTAGCTTTTATTTTTTCTATAGTATAATCATATGGGATAATTTCGCAATATACACCGCATTCTCTTACTCTTCTTGCTATTAATTGATTATATTGTCCACCAAAATCAACAACTAAAACTAAATCTCTTTTCATGTTTTCCTCCTAAACTATTCTTATAATCTCTATTATTAACTAAATATGAGTTTTTATCAATAAATTAAAACAATTTTCAACATAAAAAATTATTATCTTAACTTTAAGAAAAATATTTCATAGATTTACTTAACTAAATTAAGTAATGCACAGTTCACATGCTTATTTTGCCGTTCGCTGTAAACTGTGCATTTAATTATTATTGTCCTACACTATAATTTGGTGCTTCTTTAGTGATATTAATATCATGAGGATGGCTTTCTCTTTGTCCTGATGCTGTTTGAACTACAAAATTAGCTGTTTCATATAAAGTGTCAAAATCTTTTGATCCTAAATATCCAAGTCCAGATCTAATTCCGCCTATTAATTGGAATATAGTATCTGAGACTGATCCCTTATAAGCTACTCTTCCTTCAACTCCTTCTGGAACTAACTTTTTGTTACCCTCTTGGAAATATCTATCCTTAGAGCCACTCTCCATTGCTGCTAAAGATCCCATTCCTCTATAAACCTTGTAGCTTCTTCCTTGATATATTTCCATTTCCCCTGGAGCTTCCTCACATCCAGCAAATAATGATCCAAGCATTGCAACTGAAGCTCCTGCTGCTAGCGCTTTAACTATGTCTCCAGAATATTTAAGTCCACCATCTGCAATTACAGGTATTCCATATTTTCTACCTATTTCTGCACAATCCATAACTGCTGTTAATTGAGGCACTCCAACTCCAGCAACTATTCTAGTTGTACAAATTGATCCTGGTCCAATACCAACCTTGATGCAATCTGCTCCAGCTTTTATTAGATCCTCTGTAGCTGCTGCTGTAGCAATATTTCCTACAATAACCTGAAGTTCTGGATATGCTTTCTTAATTTCTACTACTGCATCTAAAACGCCTTTTGAATGTCCGTGAGCTGTATCAAGAGTAACAACATCAACTTGAGCTTTAACTAATGCCTCAACTCTTTGCATCATATTTCCAGTAATTCCAACTGCTGCTCCACATAATAGTCTTCCTCTACTATCTTTTGCTGCATTCGGGAATTTTCTAACTTTTTCAATATCCTTCATAGTTATTAATCCCTTTAAATATCCGTCTTTATCTACTAAAGGCAGCTTTTCAACTTTATGTTTCTTCAATATCTCTTTAGCTTCCTCTACTGTTGTATCCTCCGATGCAGTTATTAAGTTTTCTTTAGTCATTACCTCCGATATCTTTCTTTGATAGTCTGTCTCAAAGATTATATCTCTATTAGTAATTATTCCAATTAGCTTTCCTTCTTTAGTTGTGATTGGTACTCCTGATATTCTATATTGAGCCATTAAATTCTCCGCATCTTGAATTAAATGATCTTGTGATAAAAATATAGGATCTGTAATAACTCCATTTTCTTGTCTCTTAACTCTATCAACTTCTTTTGCCTGTTCTTCAATAGTCATGTTTTTATGTATAATTCCGATTCCGCCTTCTCTTGCCATAGCAATTGCCATCTTTGATTCAGTTACCGTATCCATTCCAGCACTCATTAAAGGTATATTCAACTGAATTGTCTTCGTTAATCTTGTCTTAGTACTTACCTCTTTTGGTAATATTTCTGATTTGTTTGGTACTAGTAATACATCGTCAAAAGTATATGCAGTCTTAATAATTTTAGCCATTTTAAATCCCCCTTGATTTTTGCAATTTTTATTTCATTTTAAGTTAAACTTGAATTATATCTTGCATATTTTATGGTATAAAAAAAGCATATTAACCTCAGAAGTGACGTTAATATGCTAATAAAAGTCTATACTTAGCCTATACCAATATCACTTATAGTCGGAAATTTACGGCTTCCGGTAGATACTCCTTGCCATATTCAAGGTATATATAAGTTTTTAAATGTTTTATGTTTTTGAATTAAAACTATTATAATGTATGTATAAGTCAAAGTCAACAAATTTGAAATTAAAATTGCAAAATTAAAATTATAAATAATTATTAAGTTAAAATTTGTTGTTTTTTATATTTATCTCGTTTTACTTTTCCATCTTTATACTCTCTAAATTTTTAAAATTATTAGTTACTATGTATTAGTATTAGTATTTTGAACAACAATAGATGAGGTATCTAAATCATCTGTATTATCTGATAGCTCAAATTCTGCACCATTCACTATATCATAACATTGTGTAATTGTAGTCGTTCCAGGAAGTTTATCTAGCATATCACCATCTAAGTACTTATATGTCCCTGATGTTGATGCCTTTATGCTACTAACATTTGAACCGTCAGCTATAGGCGTACTACTAGCTAAATTATAAGATTCAACCGCCATTACAGCTTTCCTGCATTGATCCACAACTTTTACCTTTTTAGCCTCTTTTATATATCCATTTACTTTAGGTAATAATGCAGCTGCTAAAATACCTATAATAGCTATTACTGCTATTAATTCGATTAATGTAAATCCTTCTTTCTTCTTATTAACTGACTCTTTGAAACTGTTTTTCTTAATTATTAATTTCTTTCTTTTTTTCATAATATTACTCCTTGTAATTGTTTTTTATTAATATTATTCCTTTTTTTTCTATTTTGTATACAAATATTGGAATATTTTTTTCACTATACTATAGGATATACCCTCTTGAGTACCCTTATAAAATTTTAACTTTTATTTTCAATTACTATATTACAGGGAAATATTTATCTCAAACTAATAATTGTTATATTGCAGCTTCTTATTATTAACATGTTCTAATTTAATGCAAAAAAAAGAATAAGCAATTATAATAATTGCTTATTCTAACTAGATATATTAATAGTATTTTTATTTTAGTACATTCCATCCATTCCCATTCCTGGAGCTCCTGGCATTGCAGGTTCTTTTGCTGGAATATCAGCTACTGCTGCTTCTGTTGTTAAGAATGTTGAAGCTACTGAAGCTGCATTTTGAAGTGCTGATCTAGTAACCTTAGTTGGATCAACTATTCCACCTTTAATCATGTTGATATATTTATCGTGTAGTGCATCATATCCTATACCTGGTTCACTATTTTTAACTTTTTCAATTATTACTGAACCTTCAACTCCTGCATTAGCTGCTATTTGTCTTACTGGTTCTTCTAATGCCTTAGTGATTATGTTTATTCCAACTTGAGTATCAGGAACATCTGAAGTTAATTTTGCAACTTCGTTAATTACATTAACATAAGCTGTTCCACCACCAGCTACTATTCCTTCTTCAACAGCTGCTTTAGTTGCATTTAATGCATCTTCAATTCTAAGTTTCTTTTCTTTTAATTCAGTTTCTGTTGCTGCACCAACCTTGATTACCGCAACTCCACCAGCTAATTTAGCTAATCTTTCTTGTAACTTTTCTTTATCAAATTCTGAAGTTGTTTCTTCGATTTGAGCCTTAATTTGACCTATTCTTTCTTTTATAGCTACAGATTCACCTTTACCGTTAACTATTACAGTATTTTCTTTAGATACCTTAACGCTATCAGCTGTACCTAACATATCAACTGTAGTTTCTTTTAAATCTCTTCCTAATTCTTCTGAGATAACAGTTCCTCCAGTTAATATGGCAATATCTTGTAACATTTCTTTTCTTCTATCTCCAAAACCTGGTGCCTTAACAGCTACACAAGTAAATGTTCCTCTTAACTTATTAACTACTAATGTTGCCATTGCTTCTCCTTCTATATCTTCAGCAATGATTAATAGTTTTTTACCTGATTGAACTATTTGTTCAAGTATTGGTAAAATTTCTTGAATGCTTGAAATCTTTTTGTCAGTTATTAATATATATGGATTTTCTAAATTGGCTTCCATTTTTTCATTATCTGTAGCCATGTAAGGAGATACATATCCTCTATCAAATTGCATACCTTCAACTACATCTAACTCAGTTCCCATTGATTTAGATTCTTCTATTGTAATAACGCCTTCATTTCCTACCTTTTCCATAGCGTCTGCAATTAATTTACCTACTTCTTCATCAGCAGCTGATATCGCAGCAACTCTAGCTATATCCTCTTTTCCATCTATTTGCTTAGAGATTTTTTTAATTTCTTCAACAGCTTTATCTACAGCCATCTTAATACCAGTTCTTATTAAAATAGGATTAGCTCCTGCTGTAACATTTTTTAAACCTTCTCTTATAATTGCTTGTGCTAATAAAGTTGCAGTAGTAGTTCCATCTCCAGCTACATCATTTGTCTTTGTTGCAACTTCTTTAACTAATTGTGCTCCCATGTTTTCATATGGATCTTCTAATTCTATTTCTCTTGCAATTGAAACACCATCATTGGTTATTAATGGTGCACCAAATTTTTTATCTAATACAACATTTCTTCCTTTAGGTCCTAAAGTCACTTTAACTGTATCTGCTAACTTATCTACACCAATTTGCATAGATCTTCTTGCATCTTCTCCGAATTTTAACATCTTAGCCATTTCTTATAACACTCTCCTTTTTATATGCTATTTATATCTTTTTATTTCTTACTTTCAAATTGCCTTGTAATAAAAAATTAATTACTCAACTATTGCTAATATATCATCTTGCTTTAATATAGTATATTCGTCTCCATCTACTTTAACTTCTGTACCAGCGTATTTTGAATATAAAACTTTATCTCCAACTTTTACTTCCATCGCTACTCTATTTCCATCTACAATAGCTCCAGGACCTACTGCAACCACTTCTGCTTCTTGTGGTCTTTCCTTTGCAGTGCCAGTTAAGACTATTCCACTTTTAGTCTTTTCTTCCGCCTCTAATTTTTTTATTACTACTCTTTCACCAAGTGGTTTAATATTCATGAAAAACCCTCCTTAAAAATATAAAATATCTTTACTTTTTTCTGTTAGCACTCATCATCGTCGAGTGCTAACATAATTATAATATCCTTTATACCCATATAATTCAAACATTACTTCTAATATTATATCCCACTTTTCAGCGAATATAACTCTTTATCTTAAAATATGTCTTAATTACTTAATTTTTCTCCATTTTATTTATTCTATAGTTATTTTTTAAATTCTCATCTCCTAATTAGCCATTATACCTGCCATATCAATACATCAGCCCTAAAACTTTAACAAACTGTTAAATCAAAAAAACAATCATCCAATCAAGCATAAAACACAGTTCTTCCATATAAAAGGAAGGTGTCTAAAAATAATCTTTAATTATTTTTAGACACCTTCAATTTTAATTATTTATTACTATAAATATTCAAAACTAAGTTTTAGATTATATTATCATATCTATAAGCTTTAATATATATATGTTGCAATTGATTTTCTACATTTAACATTTAGATATTTACACAGCTTATAAACATACTAAGTGTAATTTTATTATTGCAACATATATATTATAGTCTTCCCATATAAACTTCTTATAAATTGTATTATCTTTCTAAATTTATATCATGGAATTCTTCTAACGCTTTATTAGATAACACACTCTTAATTGTTGTTTGTTGATTTATCTTTGCGAAAGGTGCTTTTGCTTTCATTACTGATACAATTTTAGCTGCTCCATTTATGCAACCACCTTCACACATCATTCCTTCAATAAAGTTTCCAGGTAATTTTCCTACTTTAGCCATAGTCATAGTTTTCTTAATTTCAGCTCCACCTGAAACCTTGACTGGTTTAAATTCGATATTAACACCTTTTTCTTGAACATAGTTCTCTATAGCCGCAGTTAATCCTCCACCTACAGCGAAATTTCTTCCAAAAATAGATGCTTCATCAACTACTATATCTTCACAGTTTGCTGGGTCTACTTCGAATGCATCAAATAAAGCCACTAATTCTTCAAAAGTCAATACATAATCAACAGAATCCTTTATTGATTCTATCAACGCCTCACCTTTTTTAGCAGTACAAGGCCCTACAAATACAACCTTTGCATCCTTATCCTTAGATTTTATATATCTTCCTGTAGCAACCATAGGTGAAACAGTTCCTGAAATTCTTTCTGCTTGATCTGGCATCATTTTTTCAATATAGCTAAGGAAACCTGGACAACATGAATTTGTCATGTAGCTGTCTCCTCTTTCCATTCTTTCCACGAACTCATTACTTTCGTGCACAGTAACAGCATCTGCTCCACATGCTACTTCTATCATATCCTTAAATCCTACTGCCTTGATTGCATTTTTAACTTGTCCAAAAGTTATCTTTGGCCCAAATTCTCCAGTTATTGCTGGTGCAACCATAGCATATATATTACCTTTGCTCATCAAATCATAAACTATCTTAACTATTGAACTCTTATCTTCTATAGCTCCAAATGGACATGCTGACATACATGCACCACAATTTACGCATTTACTTTCAGTAATTTCAGCTCTTAAATCTTCAGCATTATAGCTTAATGCACCTGTAGGACATGACTTTTTACATGGTCTCATATCTTCTGCAACAGCATCGTATGGGCATGCCTTCTTACACATTCCACATTCCTTACATTTATCTGGATCAATATACGCTTTGCCATCAACATATGTAATTGCTCCAAAATTACATGCACTTTGACATTTATGGGCAACACAATTTCTGCATGCATCAGTAACTTGAAATTTCTTTGTTGGACATCTATCACATGCTTCTTCTATTACATATAAAATTTGTTTTTCATCTTCTACATTAATTAACTCTTGTCCATTTTTACCATTTGGCTTATAACCTGCTGCAAGTTTTGCTCTTTCTAAGACTACATCTCTTTCTTGCTCAATTGTATCTCTATAATTTGGAATATCTCCTTGAATCATATCATAAGGGACTTTTTCTAACTCTTCCTTGCTTATTTTATTTTCCTTAGCTAATACTGCTACTCTAGTTAAAACCTCATGCTTTAACTTTAAAAGTCGATTTTCAAATTGAAACATTAATATACACTCTCCTATGATTATTTTTTTACTTTCATATTATAGCATGAGATAATTATACCATACTCTTGTTAAAACTATAACAATTTTTATATAATTTAAATATTCTGAATTATTTACTCTAAAGTAATTTTCTGTATATTCGGACATTTCTCAAAAAATTAGGCCGATTTACCATTATATATCGCCTTAAACTTCGTCAATATATTCACAAAGCTTTTGCTATTTGTGATATATTCATATAGTTTTCAAAATATAAGCATGACTTTTGCTTATACCAATTTTCATATAATTTTAGGCACTTGAAAATAAATAACAAGTCCAAAATTGCTATTTATTTTCAAGTGCCTTAACTCAAAGTATTATATTTAACAACTTAATCATCAATACTTATTTTGTTCTCTCTCGCATAGTAGAATAAATATTGTTGCGCAAAACCAGATAATTTTCCAAATTTATTTCTTCCAAAAATTCTTATTTTATTTAATGATGAATCTTCTGCACCATAGAAATGAATCATTGCACGCTTAACCCATACATCCACTGGAAATGCTGAAGTCTTTTCCATAGAAAATAGCATTATGCAATCTGCCACTTTGGAACCGACTCCTTTAAATTCTTGAAGTGCATCATGGCATTCATCATCACTTAATCTTTTAATATAATCTAAATTATATTTAATATATGAATTTTCTTCGTTCAATTTTAAGTTTTCATCTTTCACTGAATTATATACGTTTTTAATTGTATCTATTAAATACTTGCTCCTAAAAGAAGCTCCCGTCTCTTGTATTTCTTCTAACGTTGCATCTTTTACTTCATATATGCTCGGAAAAGCATAATAGACCTTATTTTTATAATTAATTTCTTTTCCCCACTTAGCTGATATTTTATTTACTGTCTTTTTTATTGATGGTATATTATTTCTAGCTGAAATAATAAAGCTAAGAAGCATCTCAAATGGATCTTGATTCAATACTCTTACCCCATATCCAAATTCTATACTCTGCTTAAGCAAAACATCTTTTGAAAGCTCTTCCTTTATATCTGAGTAATCTCTATTTAGATCGAAGTAACTTAACCAAATTCTATTAAATTCTTCTTCATTTGTATTATAAATTATTACATTATTTCCTTCTTCTTTTACTTCAATTAATTTTCCAAAAGCAATGACTATAAAATCATTCTCTTCTATCTCTTCAAATCTAAAAATTTGTCCACATTCAAATATATGTTTAAGTTTAAAATTCTTAACGCCTTCTATTATCACATGATCTTTAGAAAATTTTATATTTTTATAATCCATTGTATTACTACTCCTTTTAAATTTAAAGCGAATATTAAATTTGATATTCTGTTCTAGTTATTTACTTATGTTTTTCCTTAAGAATTATCTTTTCTAAAATTTCAGCACCTGTCTCGATCATTAGTGTGCACTTTTTAACATCTTTATATTCTTTTTTCAAATCTATACATTTAGTATGTCCTAATTTTTCTCCAAAATTATTTATAAATTCTTTCGTCATCTCTCTAACAATTGGACTCTTATGCCCACTTACCTCTGTAAACATTGCTCCTATTACACCAATGGAACCAGTTATAACTCCACAAACGTCTCCTGTTGCCATTCCACCTCCAAAACCCGCCATAACTTTTAGTGTTTCTTCTGACAAATTTAAATTATATTCTTCGTTAGCTGCATACATAATACACTCTGCACAATTTAAGTCATATTCCTCTGTCCAATATTTCATGGCTGTTTCCTTTAACATTCTCATCTCTCCTATCGAAAATAATTATTCTTTAATATATTATATCACTCAATCTGAATCTCCGCCTTCTAATTTATCAAAAATAAACTAAAAAAATTGACTGGGTCAGAGTTAATCTTATCAATTAATCTGTCTCAGTCATTATTACATTATTTATTAGAATTCGACTTTGTTTCCATAATATACACACTCAAATATTTTCTTCATCTCATCCTTATTTATTTGTCTTGGATTTGAACCTGTGCAAGCATCTCCAATTGCTCTTTCTGAAATCAAATCAACTTTTGCTTTAAATTCCTCTTCATCAATTCCATATTCTTTTAATGTGCTTGGAATTGCCATTTTCTTATTTAATTCCTTTATTAAACTTGTCAATGAGTCTACCAACTCATCATCGCTTGTACCACTTAACCCTAATCTTTTAGCTATCTTCGCATATCTATCTAAGGCAGCTTTTTTGTTAAAGTCAATTACATATGGTAGATATATAGCATTTGCGCATCCATGAGGTATATGGAATACAGCTCCTGTCTTATGAGCCATACTATGAGTTATTCCTAGTAATGCATTAGAAAATGCCATACCCGCCAAACATTGAGCATAGTGCATTTGCTCTCTAGCATCCTTGTCTCCGTCATAAGATTTTAGCAAGTATTCATTAATCATTTCAATAGCTTGTAGAGCTAATGGATCAGTAAATGGTGAATGTAATGTGGCTACATACGCTTCAATTGCGTGAGTTAAAGCATCCATTCCTGTATGCGCTGTTAATTTAGCTGGCATTGTTTCTGCTAACTCTGAATCTACTATTGCTACATCTGGAGTTATATTAAAATCAGCTAAAGGATATTTTATTTCAGTCTTATAATCTGTGATTACAGAAAATGCTGTCACTTCTG
Source organism: Clostridium sp. DL-VIII (assembly GCF_000230835.1). Lineage (NCBI taxonomy): Bacteria > Bacillati > Bacillota > Clostridia > Eubacteriales > Clostridiaceae > Clostridium > Clostridium sp. DL-VIII. The sequence continues at coordinate 680,947 of NZ_CM001240.1, read as the reverse complement.
TGGCAGTACCACTTGTTGATGGTATTGCTAAAAATTTAGCCTTACTTCTTAACTCTGGTATTGTAAAGGGATCTTTTATATCATCAAAAGTCTTTTCTGGATGTTCATAGAATACCCACATCGCCTTTGCTGCATCTATAGGCGATCCTCCACCCATAGCAATTATCCAGTCAGGTTTAAAATCTCTCATTACTTCAGCGCCTTTAAGCACTGTTTCAACTGATGGATCAGGTTCTATTCCTTCGATTAATTTGACTTCTATTCCAGCTTCCTTTAAATACTCTAAAGCCTTGTCAACAAAACCAAACTTTTTCATGGAACCTCCACCAAGTGCTAATACTGCTCTCTGGCCTTTAAGAGTTTTCAATTGTTCTAAGCATCCTTTTCCATAATAAATGTCTCTTGGTAATGTAAATCTCATCATAGTTTCAATAACCCTCCCTAAAATATATACTAACGGAAATATTCACAATTTTCCCATTATTTATATATTTCTATATAAATCCTCAAAATCCTTTACCTGTAAAAAACAAATTAAAAAAATTCTCAAAAGAATATCTTCTTTTGAGAATTTTTAAGACTATATATTATTTAGAATAATCATAGAATCCTTTTCCTGATTTTCTTCCAAGCCATCCAGCTCTAACATACTTTCTTAGTAAACTACTAGCTCTGTATTTGCTATCTCCTGTTTCAGTAAGTAAAACATCCATAATAGCTAAACATACATCAAGACCAATAAGATCTCCTAAAGCTAAAGGTCCCATTGGGTGATTAGCTCCAAGTTTCATAGCTGCATCGATATCTTCCACTGAAGCAACACCTTCTTGTAATATGAAAGTAGCTTCATTAATCATTGGAATTAAAATTCTATTTACTACAAATCCTGGTGCTTCAGCAACTTCTACTGGAGTCTTTTCAATTGCTTCTGATATTTCCTTAACAGTATTAAAAGTTTCTTGAGAAGTTGCAGCTCCTCTTATAACTTCAACAAGCTTCATTATTGGAGCTGGATTAAAGAAATGCATTCCTATAACTTTATCTGGTCTCTTTGTAGCTGAAGCAACTTCAGTAATTGATAAAGATGATGTATTTGAAGCTAAAATTGTTTCTGGCTTACAAATTCCATCTAATTCAGCAAAGATTTCTTTCTTTATTTTCATGTTTTCAATAGCAGCTTCAACTACTAAGTCACAATCAGCAGCTAACTTCATATCAGTTGTTCCTGAAATTCTTGAAAGTATAGCTTCTTTATCAGCTTCAGCCATCTTTCCTTTAGCAACTTGCTTATCTAAGCCTTTAGCTATTCCTGCTATTCCTCTATCAACAAATTCGTCCTTTATGTCTCTTACTATTACTTCACAACCATGTTGAGCGAATGCTTGAACAATACCAGCACCCATAGTTCCTGCACCAAGTACAAAAATCTTTTTCATAGATTATTCCTCCTCAAAACTTTTATTATAGATATCCTTAGTTAAAATAAATCAATTTTAACTAAGGATTAAATTAACAACAAAATTCTTGTTAAATAATTATTAACCATGTTAACAAATTGTTTTTCTTGTTATATTATTAACCATCAAAAGGAAACTACAATATCAAAAACAAATTATAAAGAACAGGTTAAATTATTCAGCACTCTTTATTTCTTTAACTTGAGCAATTAATTCTGGTACTACTTTATTAAGATCTCCAACAATTGCATAATCTGCAATCTTCATTATTGGAGCTGAATCATCTTTATTAACAGCAATGATTAAATCTGAATCCTGCATACCTGCAACGTGTTGAATTGCTCCTGAAATACCACAAGCTATATAAATTTGAGGTCTAACAGTTTTACCAGTTTGACCAACTTGGTATGCTCCATCAATCCATCCTTTTTCTACAGCTGCTCTTGATCCTGCTACAGTTCCGCCTAAAGCATCAGCTAATTCTTTTAGTAATTGGAAATTTTCTTTATTTCCAACTCCTCTACCACCTGATACTATGAAATCTGCTTCAGCTATATCTACGATATCTTTCTTAGCTTTAATAATTTCTAGAACTTTTGTTCTAACATCACTATCAGCTAATTTAACTTCAACTTTTTCAATTTTGCAGTTTGCTCCATCAGTGTTGATTTTAGCAAAAACTCCTGGTCTTACTGTAGCCATTTGTGGTCTATGTTCTGGACAAGCTATTGTTGCCATTAAGTTACCACCAAATGCAGGTCTTGTAGCTAAAAGATCACCATTTTCAACATCAACATCGATTGATGTACAGTCAGCTGTTAATCCAGTTGTTAATCTAGCTGCTATTCTTGGACCTAAATCTCTTCCTATAAAAGTAGCTCCTACAAATAATATTCCTGGTTTTCTTTCACTTGCTAAATCGCAAATAACCTTAGTATACGCATCAGTTGTATAATGTTCTAAATTTTTATCATCAGCAACTAAAACTTCATCAGCTCCGTGCTGTGCTAAAGTTTTTGCTAATTCTTCTATATTGCTACCTAATAATACGGCAGTTAATTTTACTCCTAGTTTATCTGCTACTGTTCTACCTTCACCAAGTAGTTCTAAAGATACTTTTTGTAATTCGCCTTCTCTTTGTTCGGCAAAGACCCAAACGCCTTTGTAATCTGCTATATTCATAATAAATTACCCTCCTATTATCTTAGATGTAGTGTTTTTCTTTTAATTTTCCTACAACATAATATGCTGCATTTTTAGGTGTTTCTCTAACGTATTCTCCTGCACCTTTAACTTCTTTAGTCATTGACTTCTTAACCTTTGTAGGTGAACCTTTAAGTCCTAATTCAGATACATCTACATCTATATCAGCTGCACTCATAACTTTGATTTCATCATCAGAAGTTGCGAATATATTTGCAACATTCATATATCTAGTTTCATTTAATTCTTCGATTGCAGTTAATAGACATGGAGTTTTAACTTCTACCACTTGGTGTCCGTCTTCTAATGCTCTATTTACTATTAATGAACTTCCTTCAACTTTAACATCTTGAACATAAGTTACTTGAGGAATTGCTAAATGTTCAGCTATTTCTGGACCTACTTGTGCAGTATCTCCATCAATCGCTTGTCTTCCAGCAAATACTATATCATAATCTAATTTTGCAATAACTCCAGCTAATGCCTTTGAAGTAGCTAAAGTATCAGCTCCCCCAAGTGCTCTATCTGTTAATAGGATAGCTTCATCAGCTCCCATACATAATGCTTCTCTTAAAACTGCTTTAGCCATTGGAAGTCCCATACTAATAACTGTAACTTTTCCGCCAACTTGCTCTTTTAATTGTAATGCACCTTCTAAAGCATGCTTATCCTCTGGATTCATGATTGATGGAACTCCATCTCTAATTAATGTACCAGTTTTAGGATCTATTTTTACTGCTGTAGTATCTGGAACTTGTTTTACACAAACTACTATATTCATTATCAATGTCCTCCTATCTTAAAATGCTTCCAGCGATAACCATCTTTTGAACTTCTGAAGTTCCCTCGTAGATTTCGCATATTTTAGCATCTCTCATCATTCTTTCTACTGGATATTCCTTAGTATATCCGTATCCACCAAAGATTTGCACTGCTTTAGTTGTAACTTCCATTGCAACATCTGCAGCAAACAATTTAGCTCTTGCAGCATCTACTGAGTATGGTTCTCCAGCTTGCTTCTTGCATGCTGCCTTGTATACTAAATGTTGAGCTGCTTGTATTTTAACATCCATTTCAGCTATATACCATTGTAATCCTTGGAATGCTGAAAGTGGCTTACCAAATTGCTTTCTTTCTTTCATATAGTTAACAGCTTCTTCAAATGCTCCTTCTGCAATACCTAATGCTTGAGCTGCAATACCAATTCTTCCTCCATCAAGAGTCTTCATTGCTATTCCGAATCCCTTACCTTCTTTTCCAATTAAGTTTTCTTTTGGTACTATACAATTTTCCATAACTAATTCTGTAGTAGAAGATGCTCTAATACCCATCTTGTTTTCTAATTTTCCTATTGAGAATCCTGGGAATGATTTTTCTACGATAAATGCAGAAATTCCTTTTGTTCCTTGGCTCTTATCTGTCATAGCAAATATTATGAAAGTTTCAGCAACTCCACCATTTGTTATGAATATTTTTGAACCATTTAATACATAATGGTCTCCTTCTAGCACAGCACTTGTTTGTTGTCCTGCTGCATCTGTTCCAGCACCTGGCTCAGTTAAACCAAAAGCACCTAATTTTTTACCACTACAAAGCTCTGGTAAATATTTTGCTTTTTGTTCTGGAGTACCATGTTCATTTATTACTGATGCACATAATGATGTATGAGCTGAAAGTATAACTCCTGTTGTACCACAAACTTTTGATAATTCTTCTACAGCGATTATGTATGAAAGTACATCTCCGCCAGCTCCTCCAACTTCCTTAGAAAATGGGATACCCATCATTCCAATCTTTGCCATCTTTTTAACATTTTCCATAGGGAATCTTTCTGTTTCATCGATTTCTGCAGCTATTGGTTTAACTTCATTTACTGCGAATTCTCTAACCATTTGTTGTACTAATTCTTGTTCTCTAGTTAATTGGAAATTCATTAAATTACCCTCCTTGTTAATTAAACCTATTTGATAACAACTATATATAAATCTTTAATAGATTTTTAACTTAATCTTTAAAAATTATTTATTTTTGAAGTTCTTTTCTGCTCTTCTTTCTAAGAATGCAGTCATTCCCTCTGTTTGATCTTCAGTTGCAAAACATTTACCAAAGTCTTCTGCTTCTATTAGGATAGCAGAATCTATGTCAACTTGCATTCCTCTATCTATAGCATCTTTGCAATATGCAACTGCTTTTGGAGCATTAGCTGCAATTTTATTTGCCATAGCCTTTGCTTCATCCATTAAACTTTCTAATGGAACTACCTTATTTACTAGACCTATTCTGTAAGCTTCTTCGGCTTTTATTAAATCACAAGTATAGATTAATTCTTTTGCCTTTCCAGGTCCTACAATTCTTGCTAATCTTTGAGTCCCACCAAATCCAGGTGTTATTCCAAGTCCTGCCTCTGGTTGACCAAATCTAGCCTTTTCTGAAGCTATTCGTATGTCACATGACATAGCAAGCTCACATCCGCCGCCAAGAGCAAATCCTGACACAGCTGCAATAACTGGCTTATCCAATTTTTCTAATCTTCTGAAAACATTGTTTCCTAAGATTCCAAATTCTTTACCTTGTTCTTCATTAAGATCCTTCATTTCTGCAATGTCCGCTCCAGCTACAAAGGATTTTTCACCAGCACCAGTTAATACAACTGCGTATACATTGCTGTCTTTCTCTAAATCTTCTAAAACAGCATCCAAATCTTTTAGAGTCTCTGAATTTAATGCATTTAATGCTTTTGGCCTATTGATTGTAACAATAGCTAAATGTCCTTCTTTCTCAAGAATCACATTTTTTAATTCCATGTTAAGGTCCTCCTTCAAACTTGCTTACTTATTTTTTTAATTTTCATACTATTTTTGATATTTTTAAATTCATTTGTTATATTATTAACAAATGAATTTAAAAAAATATTAAAGCAACCACGCCTTAAGTAAAATTATAATACGTCATTGAGTTATTTGCAATAAAATATTATGTTTTAATACAAGTTTTTACTTATAAACATATGAAAAAAATTAATAAGCCAGTAATTATCTCAGTATTCTCGTTATAAAACAAAATGTGTTTGCTAAATGTCAAACACATTCATCAAACACACTAAATGTACTATACCACAAAATAACATAGAATATTGATTTACTATTATATATATCTATATTAAAACATTATACTATTAATTTTAATTATCACTTTCATTCAATAGGTAAATTAAAGTTAGCAAACTTTCGCTTAAATGAACATTTTCTACCTTCACATAATCTGGAACAATTAAATCAACAGGTGCAAAATTCCAGATTCCTCTTATACCACCTTTTATCAATTCATCAGCAACTGTTTGTGCATTCTTTCTTGGAACACAGATTATTCCTATATCTATTCTACGCGAACTTAATACAGATGACATTTCATCTATGTCCATGATTTCCACATTTCTAATTTTCATTCCTATAAGCTTAGGATTAGCGTCAAATATAGCAGTTATTTTAAACCCTAAATTTTCAAATCTTGAATAATTCGAAACTGCTTGCCCTATATTACCTGCACCAATCAATGCTGCTTCATATCCCCTATTCAATCCTAAAATAGAGCTAACTTCATTATATAGCTCTTTGACATTATATCCATATCCCTGTTGTCCGAAATCACCAAAGCAATTTAAATCTTGACGAATTTGTGACGCAGTAAATCCTATTTTTTCACCTAATTCTTTTGAAGAAATTCTATCTACATCATTTCTCATAAGCTCTTCAAGGTATCTATGATATTTTGGCAATCTTTTAATAACTGCCATAGATATATTTTTATTTTTCTCCATATTACTTCTCCTACCTAAATAATTTTTTAACTATATAAATCAGTTCGTGCAATTGATATTACTTCCTACCACAACCATGATTAATCTATTTTTTAACAATATGCACCTGATATTCCTATCTCTCAATTTAACTAACTATTATGATTTTACCATACTTCTCCGATTTTATGTCAATGTTAATTTAATTATTTATAAAATTTATAGACTATTTCCAAAAACGTATTTAAGTAGCCTATGATTACAAATAAATCTTAATTTAGTTAATCATTCCATTATATGTTCAAAGCCTTGATTAAATATTCCCTTTATATGTTCATCATCTAATGAATAATATACAACCTTACCCACTCTCTTAAATTTTACAAGTCTTGCCGCCTTTAATGTCCTTAATTGGTGGGATACTGCAGATTGACTCACTCCTAAAACTGCTGCCAAATCACATACACACATATCTGCCTCAAATAGAGCACATAATAACTTAACTCTTGTCGAATCTCCAAAAGCTTTAAATAATTCTGCCAAATCATATAAAACTTCATCTTTAGGCAACAAATCTTTAACCTTTGACACAACATCTTCATGTATAACATTACAATTGCAGCTTTCAACAATTTCTTCATTATTAGTCATAATTATCCTCCTCAAGGGCATGAACACGTGTCCATATATTTACTGAATTATATTACGATTATTATATTTATGCAACAACTATTTTGTAAAAGCCATAACTTACATGAAAAGTAACAAAAAATACCCCAAAATAACATCCTATCATTTTGAGATATTTTAAGCTCTATCCTAAATTACTTTACTCACCTTATTATCATTAAAGAAAACATTATTTAAAATCATATTTAGCACACTATCACAAACATAATATGAAAATGTTAAATCATTCTTATAATCTATTATTCCATCATACTGTTTTTGTAACTGCAATATAAATTCTTTCATATTACTTGGATCTATATTAGTATTTATAATTCTCGCATGCTTGAAATTTTTAGCTAACTTCGCTAATTTATTTTCATATGCCATATGCTGCCTAACTGCACTAGTGCTTTTAAATTCCCATCTATAATAATGCGGAGCACAAAAAAAATCACATAAAAAGTGACATATTACTCCAAGTTCTTCACTAAACTTTCCAATGCTCATATCATAATAAATATCTTCCAAAGTTAGTCCTGATAAATATATAATTTTCTCAACCACCATGTCTATACTTTCATCAAAGTAATGCTTCATAAATTTATATTTAGGTACACAATCAGGTTTCACGCACCCCCATATGAACCTTTTATTATTAATTAAATAAATACTTTTTGTGTTAGCATATTTGATAATATTCTCAGCCATAACCTTGTGAGTGTTAATCATCAAAGCTTAATCACATCCTCTACATTTCACTTTATATAATTCTATAGATATGTTTATTTTCTATATATTATTTCTTCAATATAATCCAAATTTAATTTGTACCCTTATGATAATACTCCAAGTACAAATTTACAATAGTTAATTTCAGAATTTATTCAAGTATTATCTGTTCATGAAACCAATTTTATCAAGATTAGCTATTGAGTTTTTTATTATATTTTTAGAATTTATTTTTTTCATTCTGCTAACATATATGTTTGTTATTAAATTCCTTATATTAAATCGGTTAGTTAATTTTTTCATAGAAGTTATTGTTCTCATTCCTATATCCCCTTGCTTACTATGTTATTAATTCAAATTTATATTATAAGAAACTTCTTAATTACAGACATATTAATAAAATACAATTAAGCCGTTTCAAAATAATTAATATATATTGAAACAGCTCATTTATTATAGGAACTTATTAAATTGCTCTTCTTCGTTGAGTTTATTTAACAGATGTTTTATTTCTTGATCCTTATTTTTATCCATTACTAGTATCACATCTCCAGCATCTACTACAACCAAATCCTTAATTCCAAATCCAATTATTAAATTTTTATCACCAAAAATAGAGCAATTCTCACAATCATCAACATAAACATTTTTAGATATACTATTATTCCTATAAGTGTCTAACAATCTGCTTAAAGCTCCAAAGCTTCCCATATCATCCCAATTGAAATCACATTTTATGACATATGCTTTTCTTGTTCTCTGCATAACTCCAAAATCAATTGATATTCCATCTATAAGCTCATATTGTTCTTTAACTACCTCATCTTCTTTTTCTTCTCCTAAGTTTTTATATATTTCCATTAATGATTTATGCAATTTAGGTAGATATTTTTCTATTTCTCTTAAAATAACATCTGCTCTAAATATGAACATACCAGAATTCCATAAATAAGTTCCTTTTAATACAAAATCCTTAGCAACCTCTGAATTTGGCTTTTCTGTGAATCTAGCAATCCTATAAGTTGGTATATTTCCATTTGTCCTCTCTCCCATTTCTATATAACCATAGCCAGTTTCTGGTCTACTTGGTTCGATTCCAAGTGTAACAATACATCTTCTCTTATTTGCCATCTCAATTGCTTGAGATAACGTATCTATATAATTCTTTTCACCTTGAATATAATGATCTGATGGCAATACAACCATAATTGCATTAGCATCTTGTTTTAATAACTTCACTGCCGATAAACCAATGCAAGTAGCAGTCTCCTTATTGGCAGGCTCTACAAAAATATTTTCTTCCTTAATCCCAACAAGTTCTTCTTTAACTTTGTCCTTGTAATCTGTATTTGTCACAACATAAATATTATCTTTATCTATTAAGGGGATTATCCTATCAACGGTATTAACTAAAAAGCTTTTATTATTAATCAGCTTCAAAAATTGTTTTGGTTGATCGGCTCTTGATAGAGGATATAGTCTACTGCCCTTACCTCCAGCTAAAATCAGCCCGTATATCACGCATTTTCAACTCCATGTAATAATACTAGTTCATTATATGTCAAAATATCGACATGTGTGAGTCAAGATACAGCTGACTCAATTAGTAATTTATATATTATCCTTTATATTAAACATAGATCACCCAATATTTTTTCCACAACATCTCTTATACTTTTTCCCACTTCCACATATACAAAGCTCATTTCTACCAACAGTAGACTTCTTTTCTGCTTCAATCTTACTTTTCACTCTCTCATTAATAGTTGCGCCTTTATATTTCCATAGTCTTATATTTCTAAGTAACTTACCTACACTAACGTATACAAATTCTTTTACATTTTCATTATTAATATTATCTGTACCTAATATATCATCAATAATTTCATCAAAATCTCTTTTTTGAATTTCACTAATCAAAGATTCTACAATTTCTTTTAAAATACCTTCATCGGCATTTAATATCCTTCCAACCTCTTCAACAAACTCTTTGCCTATCTTTGAAGTATAAATCCAATCTGGTTTTGATGTTCTAAGCAATTCTTCTTTAGAAACTACAGCATAATCTAAATTTTCATCTATTTCTTTTATCATCATACGCCACATAGATACTTCGCTATTTATAATAAACTTTTCTTCTTCATAATATTCATCATAATAATATTGTGCTTCCTGTATGACTTCTTTAATATTAACTTTTTCCGACTCCCTAATACCATATTTTGTGAATAAACTTATTATATCAATTGTCTTAATAATTCCATAAGCTCTATTCATTCCTCTAAAGAGATCCATTATTTCTGTATTTATTCTTCTAAGCTTATTATATTCTGAATTATTTCTGTTTTTAATTAAATTTTGAAGAATTTCTGGGATTAATGCTATATCTTGTCCATCATTATCCTTAACCTTAAAGAGCATTCCTATTGAAACAAAATAATTCATATGCTTATCAAATTCATTATTGTCCATCACTTGGATGCCTGCATTATCTACTATTTTTTTTAATGTTTTATATCTTTCTTCATCAAATAGATTTAATGTATCCGCTATAGCTTTTTCATAGCTATGTAAAAATTTATCAGCTAACTGATCTTTTTCTAAATTTTCTATACCTTTAATCTTAAGATTTTTACCTATATCATATATATTACCATTATCTAAATTTCTTACTAGTGTATTAATGTCAAAAGAATACGCATCTTTTAAAAATATATTTTCTTTTAATTCATGAACCTCCTCAGAGAAATTTTCACAACTGCTCTCTATATTATCCTCTTTATTAAAATCAGAAAATTCATCATTCTCTTCTCTTTTAATCGCTTTTTTTCTTAAAGGCTTATATTTATTATTATTGCCTGGTAAGTATACTTCCTCCCCATCCTTTTTAGCAAAGTAATGGTAGTCTCTATCTCCTTGAAAATTACAATCATCTAATTCTTTCAATCCTTTGTCTTCTTTATCAATACATTTTTCACATAACCATTCTTCTTTTTCATAGCTAAAGTATTTAGCTTCAGCTTCACATTTATTGCATATATGCTTAATTTCATCATTTCGTGCTATTATCTCTATTTGGGAAAATTCTTTAGATACCTCAATTTTATCAACAACCTCTAAGGTTAAATTAATTGTGTTTTTAAAATCATATTCATACTCAAACTTTTTACCAATTTCTAATATCTCGTTTAGCTTAATATTCATTTTTTTGTTTTCATAAAACTTTCTGTTAATTTTAAATCCACTGAGCAGCCCATCATTTTCCATCCAAACATCTCTTATTAATTTATCTATATGCACCAAACCTAGTGATTCATCTATAGATATATATAGACAGAATTCACTCTTACCACGTTTAGGTTTAATAGATATAATATATTGACTTCTTGTTTTCTTATTTTCTTGTAATTCTTCATTTATTCTTTTTTTCATTACAGCACAGCTTTTCATATGCCTCTTAATAGTTCTTTCTGTCAATTCTTTGTCGCAATAGTAACATTTACCCTTCAATTCTAATAAGTCCCTCCTAAATCAAGTATAAACTTAATTAATTATCTGCCATACTGATTCTACTTACATCTTATATTAAAGTCAAATCTAATTAAACTACTCCTAAATCCAACTGATCTCTGCCTTATAATTTTGTGCTGTAGTCATTATCACTTGTAACAAGTGTTACTTAAAGCATAAAAAACTATCCAATATAAATAGCTTCATTTGAAGTTATATTATTGGATAGTTTTCTTTGTTCAAATATTTTTATTTATTGTATAAGTGGCAGGCAACCTTATGTCCTGATTCTAGCTCAACCAGCTGTGGTTCTGTTTGTTTACATATATCCATACATTTAGGACATCTTGTATGAAATCTACAACCTGATGGTGGATTAATTGGACTTGGTACATCACCTGTTAATATAATTCTTTCCTTTTTCTTCTCTGGATTAGGAATTGGTATAGCTGAAAGCAAGGCTGTCGTATATGGATGCATTGGTGTACTATACAATTTGTCTACATCCGCAATTTCAACAAGCTTTCCAAGATACATAACTCCTACCCTATCACTAATATGTTTAACTACGTTTAAACCATGTGCAATGAATAAATAAGTAAAACCTAGTTCTTTTTGAAGATCGTCTAAAAGATTTAAAATTTGAGCTTGAATAGATACATCAAGAGCTGAAACTGCTTCATCACAGACTATAAGTTTAGGATTAACTGAAATAGCACGCGCAATCCCTACTCTTTGTCTTTGCCCTCCACTAAACTCATGTGGATATCTATCTTTATGATAAGATGCAAGTCCCACCTGATTTAAAAGAATATCAAGTCTCTTTTCTAATTCTTCTCCACTTGCAATACCATTTATTTTCATTGGTTCTCTTATGATATCTCCAATTGTCATTCTTGGATTTAAAGAAGCATATGGATCTTGGAATATAATTTGAATGTTCTTACTTATATCTTTTCTATTATTTTTACGAATAGCATTTACTTCTTTTCCTTCAAATAAGATTTCACCAGAAGTTGAATCAAGCAATGTAACGAGAAGTCTTCCCATAGTTGACTTACCACAACCAGATTCTCCAACTATCCCTAAAGTTTCTCCTTTATATATATCAAAAGTAACATCATCAACAGCTTGAACATACGCAGGTTTTTGGAAAAATCCTGAGGATCCTACAGGAAAATATTTCTTTAAACTTTTTATTTCCATTAATTTTTCCTTATCCATTAGCTTTATCCTCCTTTTCGTACAAGAAACAACGGGCCTCTCTACCATCTAAATTATATAAAGAAGGTTGTTCCTTTTCACATTTTTCCATGCAGCTTGGACATCTATCTCTGAAAGCACAGCCAGAGGGTAAATCCAATGGATTAGGCACTGTTCCAGGTATAATAAACAATCTTTCAGCATCCTCGTCTATTTTAGGAATTGAGTTCAGAAGCCCTTTAGTATATGGGTGCTTTGGATCCCTGAATAGATCTTTGACATTTGCCTTTTCAACAACTCTTCCACAATACATAACAACAACTTTATCTGCAACTTCTGCTACGACACCTAAATCATGAGTTATAAGAAGAATGGCAGTTCCTAGCTTTTCCTTTAATTCAAGCATAAGATCAAGAATTTGAGCTTGGATTGTAACATCTAAAGCAGTTGTGGGCTCATCTGCAATTAAAAGCTCCGGATTGCAGCTAAGTGCCATAGCTATCATGACTCTTTGTCTCATGCCTCCACTTAACTGGTGAGGATAGTTGTTAACCCTAGTTTCTGGTGATGGAATTCCAACCAATCTTAACATTTCAATTGCTCTGTTTTTTGCTTCTGCTTTATTTACCTTATCATGTTTAATAACAGCTTCAGAAATTTGTTTTCCAACTGTAAATACTGGATTTAACGATGTCATAGGCTCTTGAAATATCATAGAGAGCATTTTACCACGCATTTGCTGCATTTCTTTTTCTGATTTATCAAGAATGTTTTCTCCTTTAAACAACGCTTGACCAGTTACTTTGGTCTTAGTAGATTTCCCAAGTAGTCTCATTAATGAAAGAGATGTAACACTCTTACCACTGCCTGATTCTCCAACAATAGCTACAACTTCACCTTTATCCACACTAAAATCAACACCATTTACAGCACAAACAGTTCCCTTTTTAGTTTCAAATTCAGTCTTCAGATTTTTTATTTCAAGTAACATACTTTACCCCTCCTTAAGCATTTAGCTTAGGATCAAGTGCATCTCTAAGCCCGTCTCCAAGTAAGTTAAATGCAAGTACTGTAATTGTAATTGCAAGACCTGGAAATAAAATTATATACGGTGCATTATAGAAATAAGTTCTTCCTGAACCAAGCATTGTTCCCCATTCAGCGTACGGTGGCTGTACTCCAAGTCCTAAGAATCCCAATGCAGCAGCATCTAGAATTGCACCCGAAATTCCAAGAGTCGCACGTACAATTATAGGCGATAATATATTAGGAAGCACATGTTTAAAAATTATAACAAAGTCTCCATTACCAATAGCTTTTGCCGCTTGAACATATTCACTTTCACGTATAGACAGCACACAACCACGTACTATACGCGCATACTCTGGAATTGTAACTATACTAATTGCAATAACAGCCTTATCAATACCTCTACCTAAAGCAGCCATAAATGCAATTGCAAGTAATAATGAAGGAAATGCTAAGATTACATCCATAATTCGCATTAAGAACATATCTAATCTTCCTCCAAAGTATCCGCAAATCGAACCAACTATTGTTCCAATTGATAAGGCAATAGCAACAGCAACTATTCCAACCCTAAGTGAAATTTTAGCACCATCAATCACTCTTGAAAAAATATCTCTTCCCTGTTCATCCGTACCAAAGAAATGAGATGCAGATGGAGTTTGAAGTGAACTCGAAAGATCACCTGTATTAGGATCATACGGCATTATAAAACTTCCGAAAACAGTAATAAATACTATTAATATGATTATAACTAATCCAACCAATGCAGCTCTATTTGAAATAATTAAACCCATAAATTTTTTAAATCTAATCATTAATGATTTCTTTTCTTCTTGAGACCTTAAATTATTCGTATCCATAAAATGCCTCCCCCTTTAAGAATATTTGATACGAGGATCTATAAATGCATAAAGTAAATCTACTAATAAATTTACTAAAACAAATATAATCGCCATTATCATTACAGACCCTTGCACAACTGGGTAATCTGATTTCAATATAGCATCGATTGTATAACTGCCAATTCCAGGCCATGAAAAAACTGTTTCTGTTAAAACAGCTCCCCCAAGCAATGAACCTAACTGAAGTCCAATAACAGTTGATACTGGAATCAAAGCATTTCTAAGGCCATGTCCCTTTACAACGATCTTCTCTGCAAGTCCTTTAGATCTTGCTGTTCTAATGTAATCCTGTCCTAAAACTTCAAGCATAGTAGAACGTGTCATACGTGCAATAATAGCAGTAGAATATGATGAAAGTGCAATTACTGGTAATATCAAGTGCTCCAATGAATCAACAAATGCAGTCATATCTCCTGTTATTAAACTATCTAATAAATAAAGTCCGGTTATTTTCGTTGGCTCTAATCCTATAGTTGCTCTTCCCGATACTGGAAGTATACCTAAGCCAACTGAAAATACAACAATTAATATTAGTCCGAGCCAGAATATAGGCATAGATACACCAACTAAAGATGTGCCCATACAAAGATAATCTAAAATTGAATTTTGCTTCACTGCTGAAATAACTCCAAGTGTTATACCCACAATCGAAGCAACGATTATAGAGAGTATCGCAAGCTCAATAGTTGCTGGAAATCTCGAAAAAATCTCTGTTGCCACAGAGCTCTTAGTTATAAGCGAAGTACCAAAATTTCCTGTAAAAATACCACCTATGAATTTTAAATATTGAATATATAAAGGAGCATTTAACCCTAATTGCTGTCTCAATGCTTCAATTTGTTCCTGGCTAGCATGTTGACCTAAAATTATAGATGTAGGATCAGTAGAAAATACGTGCATTATTAGAAATACCAAAATAGAAACCCCGATAACTACCGGTATTAGTAATATTAATCTTTTTATAAAATATTTGAACATAACTTCACCTCTTTTAATATATAATCAATTTGAAAGCTCCGACTTTCGCCGGAGCTTAACAAATGTTCTTTAGTAATTATTCTTTATCAACCTTTTGGAAGAAAATTGAACCTGTTGGGTGAACACTAAAGTTCTTAACCTTTGATGATGAAGCAGCCATTGATTTTGCATATGAAATATTAACCCATGGTGCATCTTTTGAAAGTATATCCTGAACTTGTCCATATATTGCATTTCTAGCATCTCCATTTGGTGTTGCTTTTCCTTGTGCTAAAAGCTTATCAACTTCTGGATTTGAATATCTAGAAATATTTAAGCTTGGTGAAACAGTACTAGCAACTAATGATAAGAAATTATCTGCATCTCCGTTATCACCATTCCAACCATAGAATTTAATATCGCCTTCACCTTGTGTAGTTTTATCTTTGTATTCAGTCCATTGGTATACATCAATTGTTGCCGTAATACCAACTTTACTTAAGTAGTTTTGAACTGCTTCTGCTAACTTTTGACCACCAACAGAGTTATAAGGTCTTGGATTAGAATAAGTTACCATCTTAACTTGAAGATTTTCCATCCCTAAATCCTTAAGCATTTGTTTAGCTTTCTCTGGATTATATTCGTAATCTGACACATCTTTATATCCAGCTATGAAATTAGGCAGCATAGTTTTTGCTGGATCTGCATAGCCTTGATATAAATATTGAACTAATTCATTACGATTAATTGCATATGATACAGCTTCTCTTAACTTTGGATTATTGAAAGGAGGCCTGTCACAATCAAAAGCCATGTAGTTTATATTCATTCCAGGCTTTGAGAATATATTCATACCTTTTTCTTTTAATTTATCAACATCACTAGGATCTAATCCATCCATTGCATCAATTGCACCAGTCATAAGTTCACTGGCTCTTACTGAATTTTCCTTATCAATTTTAATTACTAATTTATCAATTTTAGCTTTATCTCCCCAGTAATCATTATTCTTTTCAAGAGTTACTTTATCACCCTTTTCCCAAGAAACAAATTTAAAAGGTCCAGTTCCTACTGGAGCTTCATTTAAATTACCATTATTTTTTTCAAGTGCTGTTGGACTTACAATCGGAGCTGCAAGTGTCATTGCAAGATTTGCTAAAAATGGAGTATTTGCCTCTTTTAATGTAAACTTAACTGTATTGTCATCAATAGCTTCAACCTTAGTAACCCCATCAAAGGTAAATGATGCATATGGCATATCATCAGTTGCATTTGGAGGTAATTGACGGCTTACAGATTTAACTACTGCATCTGCATTAAAATCAGTACCATCATGGAATTTAACTCCCTTTCTTAAATGGAAAGTATATTCCTTACCATCCTGACTAATATCCCAGCTTTCTGCTAAACATGGTTGAATACTTGTATCCTCATCACCATACTTAACTAATCCTTCATATATATTGCACATAACTTTTGCTGACTCTCCATCATCAACGAAAGCAGGATCTAATCCTCTTGGATCTGCCCCTTGTGCAAATATAAATGTTTTGGCAGCACTTGTCTTAGCAGCTTGTCCCCCGCCGCATCCTACAAGAGCCGTTGCAGCGAGTAACCCTGCAAGTACACATGATAAAATTCTTTTTTTCATAAGATATCCCCCTGTTCTATTTTGGCTACTTAATTATCTGTAATATGCATAGATATAATGATTTAATATTATCGAATTGCATATCAATTATTAAATCATTTAGCTTATACACTATACTATCTTAATTAAGGATTTTTTATCATACTACTTTTGTATGAACATACTTAAAGCTAAATTTGAAAAATTGTCACATATTCATGAATCATATATTTATCTAAAGACAAATACAAACCATGTTTTTAAATCAACGTATACAAAAAAAGGAAAAATAAATTACATCTTCTTGCAAGCAGTAATTAACCCTTCCCCGTTGAAGTATCTATTAACCATAACAATTATTATTTGTTAACTTTGTATAATTATAGCATAACAGTTATTACTTGTATATTATTTTTTAAATATTTTTATATTATTATTAACAATTTAGAGATTTTATTACTTTTTTAATAAAATCATGTTTAAAACTGAAGTTATATTTTTACATAACCTTCTAGTTATTCTTTTCATTATTAAAAAAATATATTATTCCTATTTCTACTTATCTAAATTTAAATTAACTTCATACATTTTTCTTTAATGAATTCATTTCATATATCCACTACCAATCCTTTTATTCCACTAAATGATAAAATAAAAAACTGTCTAGCTTTAAAAATGAAATATGCTAAACAGTTATTTTTTACTTTAATATAATTTATTTCTTCAAATTACGTCCACAGGCTCTATAGATCTTCCATGGTCTTTCCTTCACCAACTAGAGCATAAAAATCTTTCGTAAATACTTCTACTGCATTTGTAGTTGCATCATGCTTAATTAAGCCCTCAATTACATCAGGTGCTGCTGTGACCGAGCCAATTCCATACTTGCACAAATTTAAAACTTGTTGTGAATTTTTAAAACTTGCAGCTAATACATCTGCATTTAAATTATGAGCTTTAAACATATCGTGAATGTCTTTTGCCACTTGAACACCATCTGCTCCCATATTGTCTAATCTATTTACATAAGGTGCTGTATATCTAGCACCTGCTTTTGCTGCTATAAACGCTTGCATTGCTGTATATATAGCTGTAGCTGTAATATTAACATTCTCCTTAGCTAATAATTTCATAGCTTTTATTCCTTCACTTGTTACAGGAACCTTTATAAATGTATCTTTACCTAATACTTCTAACATATGATGAGCTTCATCAACCATCTTTTCAGCGGTTAAAGATACTACTTGAGCGTGAAGCTGTGCACCTTCTGGTAAGAATTCTCTAATTTCCTTTAATACCTTCATAGGATTTCCACCTTGTTTTTTTAAAATAGAAGGGTTTGTTGTTACTCCATCACATGGGTAGTTTTCATAAATTCTTTTAATTGCATCTAAATTTGCATCATCAATTAATATTAACATTTCTATCTTCTCCTCTACTTTTAACTTATATATACTTTAAACAACGCTTTTAACTCTACAACTGCATATTCTTGTTTTTTAATATTCTTGTATTCTTAAAAATATTAGAATATTTATTCTGAAGAATATGCTGAAAATTGGTGAGTTTCTAAGACATTATTATAAAAATAAACTTATTGCTTAATTAAATTCTTTATTCCTGCTGCATAAGCAATATTATAAAACTCATTCATTTGCTCATCACTATACATCTGTGGGTTTTCTTCAAAACAATACTCTAAATTATCTATTAAATTATATTTTGCTTTTGCAAGTGGATTATAATTTAATAGTTCATATTTTACATTTGAATATATCTTTGAAATATAGCTGCTTATATCACTGATATTCTCCTTATTTGCTGTAAACCCTGGTATTAATGGTGTTCTAATAATTATATTATCTTTCTTATCACTTTCTAAAACAAGACTAATGTTTCTTTTAATAAGTTCATTGCTAACGCCTGTAAGAGCCTTGTGCTTTTCTTCATCAAATACTTTTAAATCAGCAAAAATTATATCAATGTATGGCAATATCTCTAATATATATTTACTAGGTGCAAACAACGAAGTTTCAATTGCTGTATTTATACCAATTTCTTTAAGTTTCTTTAGCAAAGCTATTGTAAATTCCTTTTGAAAAAGCGGTTCTCCACCTGATAATGTAACTCCTCCGCCATATTTGAAAAATGCTCTATCCCTCATAACTATTTCTATGATCTCATCTAAAGTATAAACTTTAGAATCCATAGTTAATGCTCCTGTTGGACAAACATCAATAACAATTTTATTTTGCTCCTCTGTACATTGCTCTTGAATAATAGATATTTTATTATCTTTCTCTATAACAGATTTATTAACACAATTCTTCACGCACAGTCCACACCTTATGCATTTATTTTCAAAGTGAATCAGATGCTCATCTTCCGAAATGCCTTCAGGATTTTGGCACCACACACACCTTAATGGACAGCCTTTAAGAAAAATCGTTGTTCTTATTCCATCTCCATCATGAGTTGAAAATCTTCGTATATCAAAAATCCTTCCTCGTACTGCTAAATTATCTCCATCCATAAGCTATATATCTCCATAACTTGTTCTAGCTATAATTTCATTTTGTAGTTCTCCTGCAAGTTCAGTAAAATATGCAGTATAGCCTGCTACACGTACAGTCAAACTTCGATAGTTCTCTGGATTCTTCTGAGCTGCTAATAAATCTTCTTTTCTTAAGACGTTAAATTGAATATGTGGTATTTCTAAATCTACAAATGCTCTTAAAAACCTTGAAAATTTAACAATTCCTGTTTCTGTTTTAAAGAACTCGGGTAAGAATTTCATATTTAATAATCCACCATTAGTAGTTAACACGTTATCTAATCTCGACACTGATTTTAAGACTGCAGTAGGTCCTGCAATGTCCCTTCCATATACAGGCGACATTCCCCCATCTGCTAACGGAGATCTTGCATATCTTCCATCTGCAGATGCACCTACATTTTCACCCATTGGAACATGCGCCGATACTGTATACATTCCAGTATGATATGGGCCTCCACGATAATTTGTATAATTCTTAAGCTTTTTATTGAAATATCTAGCCCATTTAGCTCCAATTTCATCTACCCATTCAATATCATTACCATATTTAGGCGCTCTATTTAACAACATTGCTCGCACAATTTCATATCCCTCAAAGTTATTTTGTAGTGCTTTTAATAATTCTTCTTTAGGGATTCTTTTCTCATCATAAACTAAAAGTTTAATCGCAGCCAAGCTATCTGCTAAATTTGCAACTTGTATCATTTGAATTCCTGATAAATTATATACTGCTCCACCTGCTGTAACATCAATTCCTTTTTCTATGCAATCATCAATAACGGATGATAAAAATGGAGATGGCAGAACATCTATATGGGCCTTTTCAACTTGCTCGCATGCTAAAATCATCTTATCTACAAAATAATCTATCTGCTTAGAAAAAGCTTCCTCTAAATCTTCATATTTATTATAAGTAGTTAAATTACCTAAATCTAAACCTATTAAATCTTTTGTCATTAAGCATCTTCCATTATTTAGCGTCAATTCTAATACTTTATTCAGATTAAACATTGCCGCATCACTCCACCCCAAATTATTTCCTTGAGTTGTAAGTTCTACACACCCTACAATTGCATAATCTCGTGCATCCTTTTCATTAATGCCTAAATCTATCATTGCTGAAATCACTGCTTCATCATTGAAATATTGAGGCATTCCGCTTCCTTTTGCTACAACCTTTATACTTTCTTTTAATAGCTTCTCACTTGTTTCCTTATGCAATCTCACAGATAAATTTGGCTGAGGTAATCCTAAATGCTCTTGCGCTTTTAAAAATAAGTAAGATAATTCATTAGAAAAATCATTCCCACTTTCATCCTGCCCACCAATTGCAATATTAAATCCTATCGGAAACCCTGCAAAGAATTTAGCGCTATGAGAATTCCTTAAATACACAATTTGGTTAAATTTAAGCCAAAGACATTCAATTATTTCTAGCACTTCTTCATTATTAAGTGTTCCATTTTCTATATCCTTCTTATAATATGGATATAAAAATTCATCCATTCTCCCTGGTGAAAAAGATGATGCATTGGATTCCATATGAAGTATGACAAATAAAAACCAAATTGCCTGCACAGCTTCATGAAAACTCTCCGCTGGTCTTATTGAAAGGTTTTTGCAGTTTTCAGCAACTTTGAGCATACTTGCTTTCAGATTTTCATCGGTCTCTTTGTTCGCTTTTTCTATCATTAATTTATGATATCTAAGCATAAATTCTTGTGTACCTTCCATTACAATAATAACACTTTCATAAAAGTCACTATTTTCCCCGCCTGCATTTTTTATTTTCTCAAATGCTCTCTGTTTTATTCCTTCTGGTCCTAATTCAAGCCATTCTTCACAATTTGGACAAATATGCCCTTGAGCATGATCCTTTTGGTTTATCTTTACTACCTTTGAAATCTCATTAATTTCTTTTCCATACCTTGCTTTAATGACATCTTCTAATGAATGTCCCTCCCAATAAGGCTTAATAATTCCACGGAATTTCTCTATATCTTCTGCTCTTACATTGAATTTATCCTGAGGTCTAGTTGGAAGACTTTCAAATTCTGTATCAATCCACGAGCTTCCGCTCTCTGGGAATACTACTCCATATCTAACACCCTTTGTACGATTCCCAACGATTAATTCTTCTTCTTCAACACCTATTTCTAATTTTGAAAGAGAATTTTTTAACGCTAATGCTCTTTTTATAATAACTGGTTTATCTTCATTTTGTTTGTATGTTTCCGTTATAATAAGTGCTTGTTCAATTGATGCATATCTTTTTTCAGATAGCATCTTTTCTTTTAACTTTTCAATCCTTTGAGACATTATTATTTGCTCCATTTCTCTTTCTCCTTTCAGCTTATTTCATATTGTTTATTATTATTATATTTTAATTTTATCTTGTTTTGAATTATTTTTCAATATATTTTTATTATTTAATATAGTTTTTTCCATTATGTGCTGAATTATTCTCTATATAAAAAACACTATCGTATTATTAATTTTTAATATACGATAGTGTTAAACTGTATATGATTATCTTATAAAGTTTACTATAATAATTTTATTCACATACTTTTCCTGGATTTAATATATTCTTAGGATCAAAAGCCAATTTTATTCCCTGCATTATGTTTATACATTCATCAGGTAAAGATTGCTTTAAATATCCCTTCTTTGCAAAACCTATACCATGTTCTCCTGAAACTTGTCCTTTTAATTCTTTAGCTTTATCATACATGATCTGCATAACCTCATCTAGTTTTGCATGCCATTCATCCTCTTTTAATTCATCTCTTAATATATATACATGCAAGTTTCCATCTCCAGCATGCCCAAAACTTTTTATTCTTACATCTGCTTTATGCTCAAGCTCATGTGTAAAAGTTACAAACTCTCCAATTTTATTTCTTGGAACAACAACATCAACTTCGTCCATTTCGCTAGTTAGAGCCTTGATCGCCTCAAGAAAACATCCTCTAGCTGACCATATTGATTCCTGTCTTTCTTCTGTATCTGAAATAAATACATCTAGTGCTCCTGCTTCTAAACAGATATTTGCAACATTTTCATAATCCTTTTCAATTTCTTCTGTGGAATTTCCATCGAAAGTTAACAATAAGTATGCATCTGAAGATTTATCTGGGAAGCTTTTTCCTAAAAATTCTTCTGCTGCAAGGATAGCTTCTCTCTGCATAAATTCAATTGCTGTTGGTATTGATTTAGATTTAATTATTTTAGGAACAGTTTCTATTGCTTGTTCAAGGCTGCCAAAAGGTATAAGAAGACTTACTGCCTTTTTAGGAAGTGGTAATAGTTTCAATATCGCCTTTGTCACTATTCCCAAAGTTCCTTCAGAACCAATCATTAAATCCTTCAAGGAATAACCCGAACTATTTTTAACAACTTTACCTCCTAAATTAACTACATCTCCGTTTGGAAGAACAACTTCAAGTCCTCTTACATAATCTCTAGTCACTCCGTACTTTACAGCTCTCATTCCACCTGCATTAGTACTTATATTTCCACCTATTGTTGCTGATTTTTCACCTGGATCTGGAGGATAGAACAAATCAAATTCTTCAACATATTTACCAATATCCATAAGCAATACGCCTGTTTCTAAGGTAAGAGTCAAATTTTCATCATCTAATTCTAATATTTTATTCATTCTACTAAGATCGATAACTATTCCACCTTTAAGAGGAACTGCTGCCCCTACAAGACCTGTACCCGATCCTCTTGGAGTTACTGGAATGTTATTCTCATAAGCATACCTCATTACTTTTGAAACTTCCTCTGTACTTGTAGCTTGGATTACTATGTCAGGCATTTTTTTAATTCCACCTAGTTCATCATGACTATAATCTTCATTTATTTCACTTCTAAAGAATACTCTTTCCTTATCATTTTCTGCAATAGCTAATATATATTCATAATCCTTTAATTCAACTTCTTTATAACTCATAGCCTATGCCTCCTTAGCAAGTTTTATCTTTTCTATTAGTTCAGGAATTACCTCATACATATCTCCAATAACTCCATAATGGGCAACCTTGAATATTGGTGCTTTTTCATCCGTATTAATAGCAAATATATAATCCGAATTATTCATTCCAGCTGTAAACTGAACTGCTCCTGATATACCACAAGTTATTATCAGTCTTGGCCTTACAGTTCTTCCACTTAATCCAATCTGTCTTTTTGCATCGACCCAGCCTGCTTCAATCAATGGTCTAGTACATGCAAACTCTGCATTTAAAGCTTTAGCTAATTCTTTTACCATTTCTAAATCTTTTTCTGACTTAATTCCTCTTCCAGCTGCTACGATGACTTCTGCATCACTTATACCTACCTCTGAAGCTTTTTTCTTTATTTCAAGAGCTGTAATTCCAGATTTTAATTTTTCCCTACCTATTTTACAATTAACTATTTCACCTTTAATTTCTTCGCTTCTTTTTGGAGCTGTCATAACTTTATATCTAACAGTTGCAAGTTGTGGTCTAGAATTTGGAGTAACTATTTGAGCCATTATATTCCCTCCAAATGCTGGTCTTATCTGAACTAAGTCTGTATTTTCTTTTATATCTAAGATTGTGCAATCCGCTGTAAGTCCTGTTTTAAATCTTGCTGCTATTCTTGGCGCTAATGATCTCCCTATTGTAGTCGCTCCAACTAATAGTGCAGTTGGCTTTATATTATTTATAAAATCCTCAAAGGCAGCTGTATATGGCTCTATTCTAAAACATTCTAATTCTTTATCATCATATACAAAAACCTTATCTACTCCATAATGCAAAAGCTCTTCTGCTTTGTGAGAAACATTGCTTCCTACAAATACTGCATAAACAGGATGATTTATTTTACCTGCTAATTCTCTAGCCTTTCCTATTAGCTCATAAGTAACTGGATGTATCTCTCCATCTACATGGTCAACATAAACTCCAATTCCATTCCAAGCACTTTTATCTATTTCCTTAACTTCCTCTTCTATATATTCAACTGCACCCTTAGGTCCCTTTTTGACACAAAGCCTACACATCTTACATGCTCCACTTATTTCAACTTTTCCATTGTTATTCTCAAGAGCACCAAAAGGACAAATTTTTATTAACTCTTCAATATTTGTTATCTTATCTTGATTTATAACCAATTTTGCCATAATCTCGTCTCCTTCTTTTACTTAAAAATATTAAAATATTTCTTAATCTTACTGTCCCTTAACTAAATGAATTTCAATGCCTTTAACTTATTCCCTATTCTTTTACTTAATTCATTTGAACTTCCTGTCCACATCTCTCTGTCATTATTAACTTCTGGTGGAAATATTCTTTCCACTTGAGTTGGTGAACCGTTTAATCCATAATTTTTTTCATTTTTATCATTGAAATCATTAAGGCTAAATATCTTAATTTCTCTATCCTTTGTAGATAATTTCTTTTTATAAGAAGGTAATCTTGGCTCAAAAATTCCTTTATCTACTGTAATCAAACATGGATATGCTATTTTTACAGTTTCAATACTTTCAGGCATGTCCATTTCCACTGTAATAAATGAATCTTCTATTTCAATTATACTTTTTACATTTGCTACATGAGGTATATTTAACCACTCTGCCATTTCAGGTCCAACTTGTGCTGTATCTCCATCCGTAGTCTGCTTACCACAAATTATTAATTGAAAATCTCCCATTTCTTTAACACCTTGAGCAATTGTATATGATGTAGCTAAAACATCAGCTCCTCCAAATCTTCTATCTGATAGCAAGGCTCCTTCATCTGCTCCCATTGTATAGGCTTCTCTTATTACGCTTAACGCTTGATTAGGTCCCATACTCAAAACCTTAACTGTTCCACCTTTATCTTCCTTAATATTTAAGGCGGCTTCTAAGGCATATAAATCATATGGATTCATTTTTGAGTCTATGCCGTCTCTCTTTAACACTCCAGTGACTGGATCAACTTCTACTTTTGAAGTTCCTGGTACTTGTTTAATACACACTAAGATATTCATAATAACTTTCCTCCTAAAAATTTATATTTTAAAGTTTACTTACTATGTAGCACTAGTCATAATTTTCACGCTTTGCGTATAAGTGGATAGATATGATTTTATCTTTGGATTTTTATTAACTTGTCATACCAATTTATAATTGGTATGACCAATTTCTAATTTAATTATAGATCTCTAAATATCCGTTGTAAAGAATTGTTATTTTTTTAACAGAAAATGTTTACATGGCGAATATTTTTTATAACTTCGCATTCATGCATTTTATATAACATTGAATTTAGTTAATCTCTCTCAAAAAAGTTCATAACTTGAGTTTAAATTCATTTCTTCTACATTTGATTGTTTAAAAAATAACAAAACAAATACTGGAATTATCAGTACAGCTTGAATTGTGCTGATAATTCCAGTATATCTCTTCTATTTATTTATAAAGTAAGTCTAATTTTCATAGCCATAAGCTTTTCTGATTAACTCAAAATGTTCTAACATGGCATTATACGCTTTTGATTCATCCCTCAGCTTCAAAGCTCTTACTATATTTTCATGTATCTCTAGCAAATTTTCTTTAGTGTTTCCAGCATGCAAAATTTGCATTCTAAATTTCTGGATAAATTCATCTACAAGCTGTGATATAACGTCAAGAACATTTAATAGTAATACGTTCCTTGTGGATTTTGCAATTAAGTAGTGAAACTTAATATCTAATTTAAGACTTTCTTCTTCACTTTCTGCAATATACATTCTATCTAAAATTGCTGTCAAAAGATCAAGTTCATTGTCCTCTATATTTTTAGCAGACAATCTAGCACACTGCAACTCTAATGTTTCTCTTAAATCATACATTTCCTTTGGTGAGCTTTCCTGCAACATAAACATGACTGAAATAGGCTCAAATAGTGAATTATCAAAATTTGTTTTTATGTAATTTCCTGCCCCTTGCCTGCTTTCTACTAAGCCAACCACCTCTAGAGCTCTTAATGCTTCTCTAACCGAGGTACGTGATACTCCAAGAGATTCTGCCATCTCCCTCTCTGACGGTAATCTGTCGCCCTTTTTTATATCTCCCGACTTTATTTTACTTTTGATTTCTTCTATAACCTGATCATACACTTTTGGATTCTTATTAGCTACGAACATATGTATCTCCCTTATTTACTGATTATCTTTAAGTTTATATTTCCTTTAGACACGTATAAGAAAATAACATCACAATAATACACGTTTTCTAGTTCATTATTTTTTTATATGTCTCCCAATACATTATACATCAAAGATAACTTAAATCCTACAATTACATATGATGAGAACTATTCTTCATCTTAATTTCTAAATATTTTTTATTATTAACCTATTAAAGAAGGAATATGCTTTTTTTATTGTAAATAAATTTCTATATTCTCACCAGACATTAAACGGGAATATCACATCTTTAATTAATAAATAAGGCAAGCGAAACACTTGCCTTACTATTTCTTATTCTACTATTGTTGTAAAATTCTAATATAATCTGTTGCAAATTCTATAGCTGCATCAATATCTGAAGAATTTTTACCGATGTCTAAATAATAATTTACTCCATTATATGTCCAGAACATATTATACTGTTCTTCACTACTAATTGGTTTATGTTCCATATCACTTCCAACACTTCCATCATCATACATTTTTAAACCATAGTTAAATTTCTTGTCCTGTAAAATAATACATTCAGTATTATCAATATTCACTTCTTTTATATTATCTTGAACGTTTTTTTGAGGTGCCTCTGCATCTTTAGATAGAGTAATCCTAAATTTATGTCCTTGATCATCTACATATGACGAACTAGCATAACTATCCAACTCATAATCCTTTTTAAGATCCTCAAAAACCTTATCATCATCTAACGCCTTTTTTAATTTATCCTTTATTTTATCTTTATCTTTATATTTTACACGAGCACACACAACAACTCTTGGTGCTAGAGCAAAACTGTCATCGCTTTTATAGGTATACTTACCAATTTCACCGGGCAAATTAACCTTGAAGCCAAGCTTTCTTTCCATATCAACCTTATTTTTCTCTGTTAGTACTTTATCCCCAACACTAAACCAGATTTCTGTATCTTCTGGCTTTTCTACAATTTTTCCAGATTTATCAGGTACAAATATAGTTTTAAGTGCATCTTGCGCAGCAACTCTTGCTCCTGGAAAGAATGTAAAAACTCCACTAATGGCTAATGCCACACAACATACTGATACTAACACTGTCTTTCTTGTATTTTTAATATTAGAATATCTTTTTTTGCTTATTCCACTCTCCTTCCTGTTCCAAGACTCGGTGAAAACATCTCTTGAAATTTCAATATTGGAAAGATTATCATCTATAATAGACTTTAGCATATTATCTAAGTAATATTTATTCTTCACTTTAATTACACTCCTTTCTATTTAGCTGTACTTATTCCATGCTCTATTTCAATACAGTTACTTAACTGCTTTTTCAAAGCAGCTCTTGCATAAAACAAGCGCGATTTTATTGTAGCTTTGAAACATCCTGTAACTCTTGAAATTTCATCTATAGACATATCATTATAGTAATATAGAATAACAACTGTTTTTAAATTTTGGCTTAAATTATTTATGGCATTTTCCATAACATTCTTTATTTCGTACTCATCAATTACATTATTACTATCTCTATTTTTATCATAAAATAGTTTCTCATTTTCTGATGTTATTTCTGTAGGAACTAAGATTGATTGTCTTTTTGACATTTCCCATCCAGTTCGGACAAGTATTTTAAAAAACCATACTTTAAACGCTTGTGGCTCTTTAAGTTTATTTATCTCAATAAAGCATTTCATATATGTTTCTTGAAGTATGTCCTCAGCTATTCCTCTATTCCCTGACAAAAAATAAGCAGTTGCTAGTGCTTTTCTTTCCACAGTTTGTAAGAGTTCACGAAATGCTTCCCTTTCTCCGTTCTTGCAACGCGTTACTATTTCTTCTATTTCCATATTTACACCTCTCTTTCTTTTGAAGCTCCTATTACATAAGAGGAAAAACTTATTATAAAGGTTTTATAAATTCTGATTTTTTATAATTTCTTAACTTTTTACTATTAGCAATTGAGTTTATATATACTTTTTTAACTATCATATGTGTTTGAATCATTCTCATCTGATCATCAATCAACGCAAAAATACTAATACATTCCCTCATATTAGTAAACTTTATTTTTATTATAAGACACATAAAAATATGGCAACTTTATATATAAAATAAAAAAGAGCAGTTTGCAATCTTCCACTACTCTTTCTGCATATATTTACTTTTATATAAAAATCCAGCAGCATACTTAACATAATTTTGTAAATAAAAGCAACCTATTTTATATAACTTAGTATTTTATCTTTATCTTTTATAACTAAATCATAACCATTTTCGTATATTGATTTCAGTCTAACCTTATCTTTTTCAAATCTATTTATATTCATATCTACAGTTGGCCTTATTATAATCGCTCTTCCAGCATCTTCTAACTTCTTACAATAATCAAGCTGTTCATTATATTTAATATGTCTGTCTCTTAGTACATTAGCTAATTTAGGATATTTATTTTTATAAAGTCTGTACGTCATCATGTTAGCTTTAGATTGTTTTTTCCTATATCCTTCATTTCTTGTTAGAACTATTATATTCCTATCATTACCATCAGCTATTGATTTATTAATTGGTATAGGCTCTAAGAGGCCTCCGTCTGCATAATACTTACCATTAATTTTTTCGAATGGAAATGCTAATGGTATTGCTATACTCGCCCTAAGTATAGAATTCCTCTTGTCTAATAAATCCTTATCAAAATACTCGTTTTCTCCTGATTCAATATTAAAAGCACCAGCTAGCATTTTTCCTTCAAATTCATAAAAGGCTTTGTAATCAAATGGACAATATTTATTAGGTATCTCATCAAACACAAATTCTAAATCCATGATAGATCTGCATCTAATTAGATTTCTATAGCTAATATATCTTTTATTATCCATAAATCTTTCCATTATTTCTAGGTTTCTTCCCCTTTGCTTAGAAACATATGAATATGCATTAGTTGCTCCTGCCGATACTCCAATAATATATTTTAATTCTGCTTTTATATCTAAAAGTGCATCTAATACACCTGCCGTAAATAACCCTCTAAAGGCTCCACCTTCAAGTACAAGTCCAGTCATAAATTAAACCTCCACTCTTACTTAATTAGTTAATGTTATTTCTTTCCCATAATTATCTATTTTAAATTAAGATTTACAAAAAATAAAGCATAGAAAATATGATTCTCAGTTCAAACTATATTAAAGGATATCAGTTAACCTTTAAAGTATTTATCATTGACATTTTATCTTTTCTATAATATACTGATATAAACAGATAATATATATTTAAGAGGGAGTAGTTATAAATTATAACATCAACAATCTCGACTAACTTTTAGTCTGGTGTTATATGCCCGTGTGGTAACGAGACTTTTAATATAACTTCAAATTTTTGAAGTTATATTAAAAGTCTCTTTTTATTTATCCAAAATCTCCAAAGTAGCTTTATCCCTCTATTAAATTGGAAAGGACGATGATATAAATGAAAAAATACTTTTCAAAAACCATTGAAAAATCTCTTGAAGACTTTGATGTAACTTTAAATGGCCTGACTAACAAGAGAGCTGCTGAAACCTTAACTTCAGTTGGAGAAAACATTTTAAATGAGAAAAAGAAGAAAAGCACTTTCTCTGTATTTCTAGATCAATTTAAGGACTTATTAGTGATTATTCTAATTGCTGCTGCTATTATTTCAGCTATGACCGGTAATATTGAAAGTACACTTGTTATTTTAATTGTTATAGTTATGAATGCTATTTTAGGAACTATTCAATATATTAAAGCAGAGCAGTCTCTTAATAGTTTAAAAGCTTTATCTGCCCCTAATGCTAAGGTTATTAGGGATGGTGTTAAAATTGAAATTCCATCTAAGGATGTTGTTCCTGGAGATATTTTAGTCTTGGAAGCTGGCGATCTAGTTGTTGCCGACGGCAGAATTCTAGAAAATTTCTCTCTTAAGGTTAATGAAAGTTCTTTAACAGGTGAATCCGAAAGTGTGGACAAGTTCTCAGAGGTTATTGCAAAGGATGATGTTGCTTTAGGTGACCAAAAGAATATGGTTTTTTCTAGTTCATTAGTTACTTATGGTAGAGCTACTATCCTTGTTACCAATACTGGTATGAATACAGAACTTGGCAAGATCGCTTCTCTTATGGAATCAACTCAAGAGAAAACTACTCCACTTCAAGCCTCTTTAAATGATTTCTCTAAAAAGCTTGCAATTTCTATTATTGGAATATGTGCTATTGTATTTGGTTTAAGTATATATCGAGGTACAGATATTTTAGATTCATTAATGTTTGCCGTTGCCCTTGCTGTTGCTGCTATTCCAGAAGCTCTAAGTTCCATAGTTACAATAGTACTTGCTATAGGTACCCAATCAATGGCTAAAGAAAATGCAATTATAAAAAAGCTTAAAGCTGTTGAAGGCTTAGGCTGCGTATCTGTTATTTGCTCTGATAAAACAGGTACTTTAACACAAAACAAGATGACAGTTAAAAAGATTTTTGTTGATAATAAATTAATCGATGATAATAGAATAGACATTACTGACCCTAATACTAACTTCCTTTTAACAAGTTCTATACTTTGTAATGATTCTACATCTATAGATGGTAATGAGATTGGTGACCCTACAGAAGTAGCTTTAGTTAATTTAGGACATAAGTATTCTATGAATGAAATTGAATATAGAAATTCTTATGCACGACTTAGGGAAATCCCTTTTGATTCTGATAGAAAGCTTATGAGCACACTCCATATCATTGATGATAAATATATAATGATTACTAAAGGTGCTCTTGACGTATTATTAAATAGAGTAACCTCAATAAAGACATCAAAAGGCGTGCAGAAACTTTCATCTCAAGATAAAATCAATATAAATAATATTAATAGTGAACTTTCATCTCAAGGTTTAAGAGTTTTAGCTTTTGCTTACAAGGAACTTGATAAAAATAAAGAGCTGACTTTAGAAGATGAAACTGACTTTACTTTCCTTGGATTAATTTCAATGATTGATCCTCCTAGAGAAGAATCTAAAGCGGCTGTTAGTGATTGTATTAAAGCTTCTATTAAGCCAATTATGATTACTGGTGATCATAAAATTACAGCTTCTGCTATTGCTAAGGAGATTGGAATTTTGCAGGAAGGTGACTTAGCTGTAGAAGGTTTAGAACTTGATAAAATGTCTGATGATGAACTTAATTCTAAACTGAAACATATTTCAGTTTATGCAAGAGTATCTCCTGAGCACAAAATAAGAATAGTAAGAGCATGGCAAGATAAAGGTAAAATAGTTGCTATGACTGGAGATGGTGTTAATGATGCACCTGCACTTAAGCAAGCTGATATTGGTATTGCAATGGGCATAACAGGTACAGAAGTTTCAAAGGATGCTGCATCAATGATTTTAACAGATGATAACTTTGCAACTATTGTTAAATCAGTTACTAATGGAAGGAACATTTACGCCAATATAAAAAATTCAATTAAATTTCTTCTTTCAGGTAATATGTCAGGAATACTTGCTGTTCTCTATTCCTCACTATTAGCTCTTCCTGTTCCATTTGCTGCAGTGCATTTATTGTTTATAAACTTATTGACCGATAGCTTACCAGCAATAGCAATTGGTATGGAAAAATCTAAAAAAGATGTTCTAAAGGATAAACCTAGAGATTCAAAAGAATCTATATTAAATAAAGATTTCATTAGAGAGATTTGTATTCAAGGTTTGCTTATAGGGATATTCACCATGACTTCGTATCATATTGGTTTAAATACTGGTAATCATGGAATTGCAATGACTATGGCCTTTAGTACCTTATGTTTGGCAAGGTTATTCCATGGATTTAACTGTAGAGGTAAAAAATCAATTTTTTCACTTGGAGTATTCGCTAATAAATTCAGCTGGATTGCCTTTATAACTGGTGTTGTACTTGTAAACCTAGTCTTACTTGTACCTATCCTTCAAAGATTATTTGAAATAACTCCACTTGTAACTAACCAATTATTATTAGTTCATTTTCTTGCTTTCATTCCTACTTTAATAATACAAATCTTTAGAATAATTAAAGATTTCTTAGAAAGCATGGATGATAAACATCAAGAAAAAACTGCTAATATTTCACAAACTGAGGCTGCATAAATATTAACTTACAGCTTTAAGTATATTGTTGTTATATTTATAAATTATATAGTATACTAATAGCAATTACTTATATTTTAACTTAGGAGGATGTATGAACAAACTTATTGAAAGAGCTAAACTTACTCATAATTTAAATGAAGAAGAAATATTGCAATTATTACAAAATGATGATATAAATGAAGAACTTTTTAAAGCTGCTGATGATGTTCGTAATGAATGTTTAGGAAACTATGTACACTTGCGTGGATTAATTGAATTTACAAACATCTGTAAAAGAAATTGTATGTACTGCGGACTTAGACGTGACAATACAAACCTTAAAAGATATAGACTAACTCAAGATGAAATTGTGGATTTTGCAAAAAAAGCTGTCAGCTATGGTTACAAAACTATTGTTCTTCAGGGTGGTGAAGATGATTACTTCACCAAAGATAGAATGGTATCTATAGTAAAAGAAATAAAAAAATTAGGTGTTGCTTTAACATTAAGCTTAGGTGAAAAAACTTATGATGAATATAAGGCATTTAAAGAAGCTGGTGCAGATAGATACTTAATACGTATTGAAACCACTGATAAAAAACTTTATGAAGCTATGGATCCTAATATGAGCTTTGAAGAAAGATTAAATTGTCTAAAAAATTTAGGTGATTTAGGATATGAAGTTGGAAGCGGTATTCTTGTTGGACTTCCCAACCAGACTTTAGAGTCTATAGCTAAAGACATATTGTTTTTTAAAGAAATTAATGCAGATATGATAGGTGTAGGTCCATTTATTCCAAATGAAGATACGCCTTTAAAGGATGCAGAAGGTGGAAGTCTTACTTTAGCTCTAAAGGTTATGGCTATAACTAGACTAATTCTTCCAGACATAAACATTCCAGCCACAACTGCTATGGAATCTCTAGCACCTAATGGCAGAGTAAAGGCACTTCAAAGTGGAGCTAATGTTGTAATGCCTAACGTTACTGAAGGTGAATACAGAAAACTCTATGCATTATATCCAGGTAAGATATGCACAGGTGATACTCCAGCTCACTGCAGAGGCTGCATAACTGGAAAAATAACTGGAATTGGCAGGATTATTTCAGACGGCTATGGTTTTAGAGGTAATCAAAATATTAATGCTCACAATGCATATTAAAAACAACTTTTGTATTTTATAATAAAAGAAGATGTTCTATGATTTATAGGCATCTTCTTTTTACACCCATTCTATATGTTAATTTTCATATTATATTTAACTAGCTTAAGAATAAATAAAATTTTTATCAAATAATTTCAATGGAATTTTGAATTCAGGAAATCCAAATACATATGGTGCCAAATCATATAATTGATAATAAATTATGAGATTATCTCCTTCTATATAAAAACTTTGATTATCACTAATTCCCTTAAACGAATCTCCTGAATCAAAATAATTATCAGGATGCTTATTTATCTCTGTCTTTATTTCTTTATTTATTGTATCTTTATAATTATAACCTTCAGTAAATAATTCCTTTAAGCTTAATAATTTTTCTTGTTTTCTATCAATTGTATAAGAGCTCCTTGTTGTCATTCCATGAGCTCCTCCTAAATATTCATAATAATCATCATATAGACTAATAATTGAATTGTTATCCTTAGTTATTGTATATCTTGAATATATTTCATATGGAAATGTAGGCCTTTCTTTTTCTATTCCACCAAAATACTCCTCTGAAGTCTTTTCAGCTTCCTCTACCTTAGGCCTGATATCGCTGGTTATTTTATCATTTATTGAGCTTATTTTCTTTTCATCATTTCCATTTATTAATTGTGGTATTTTTACATCCTCTTTTAAATATTCCAAATTCTTAATTATAGATTTTTCACCAATTTCAAGCTTACTCTCACTTTGCACTTGAGAACTTATAAACACTTGTTGTGGATAAGTTGTATATAACATTGATCCCATTACAATTATTCCCGCTATATTAGTTAAGATACCCATAATAACACCTCCTCAATCACCGAATTCATAGTACAGTTTTCCGTGTATCCACAAAATTAACATGTAAAATTATGTATATTAACATCTTTATAACATCTTATCCACAGGCACTTGTGGATAATGTTAATAAGTTGTACTATTTTTATATTATGCTACTCTTTTAGAAATCTTATTCCAATTCTCACATAACATAATTAAAATATTCTTCAATTTCCTATAAGTTTATGTAAATTTTATTATAATTTAGGATATAATGATAACAGAATATTCTCTTTTAGCTTAATTAAGGAGGTAATCAAAATATTTATGTCAAAAAGAATCATCCCATACATAACTAAACCTTTGTCCAAAAACGTTTTCAAGATAACAAAAGTATTAATTAGCTGCCTTATCTTATTTCTAGTACTTTGTACATATTTAACATATTCTAATATTTCTTATAAAAAAGCTCTAATTAATAAGAGTAATTTCATAAATCACTCAGAAGCTGATGCCAACATAAATGAGCATGCAAATTATAATAATAGTGAAATTACTAAAAATCAAACTATGAACTCTTTTGACAAAGTTGATTTGGTTAATGATAACAGGGGTGTTCCTGTACTATATTATCATTCTGTTCGTGAAAGTGCTGATAATGAAGTTATAATAACACCTGAAAATCTAAAAGCTGAACTCCAGTATATAAAAGATGAAGGCTATACAACCTTAACCATGAATGAACTTAGTGATTACTTGTTACATAATTCACCAATACCTAAAAAAAGTATAGTTATAACCTTTGATGATGGATATATGGATAACTATTATAATGCCTTTCCTATACTAAAAGCCCTAAATATGAAAGCAACTATATTCTGTATAACTTCTAATTTAGATGGCTCTTATTATCTATCAAAAGAAGCTATAACCGAAATGCTAAACTATGGCATAGACATAGAAAGTCATACTGTTAATCATATTAAATTAAATGAACTACCATATGATAAACAATTACGTGAATTGCAAGAATCTAAGAAAACATTGGAGGAGATAACCGGAAGAGAAGTATATGCTATTGCTTATCCATTTGGACATTTCAACGATGATAGCATAAAGGCTGCAAAAGCAGCTGGTTATAAATTAGGCTTTACCACTAATAGAGGTTTATCTGATAGAGATGATGATCCATTTAAGCTTGATAGAATTTACATTAGTTCTAATTATGATATTACTACATTTAAAGAAATTTTAAATGGAACAAAAAAATAACCCCCAATTTTAATGAGAGTCATTTTCAGCTCAGGCACATGAAAATAAATAACAGTTCCAAGGCTTACTTGAATATTATTCATCATCGTCAGCTTCGGTTGAATATTTAGGTAATTTTTGTTGATTACCTGAATTATTTATAACTATAGGTATATTATCTTTAGATATAACTTTATCAGTCTCTGAAAGTAACCCATATTTTATTGGTTGTCCACTAATGGTTATCAAAACTTTCTTACTTGAATCTATCATATTATTATCTGACGCATACTCTAACATCTTAGCTATAGCATCATCTACTCCGTCATTTAGAATGTTAGTACTTTCAATAAGTTCTTTTCCTTTGTCCGTGTCCGAATATGCATATATAACTTTATTTGACTTATTGATACTTATTTTTATCCTAGAAGTCGTTTCAATTACAATTATACTTTGAGTTCTTCTATATTCAACAATTATACCGCTTGCAATCATTATAAGTATAACTAATAAAATAGAAATATGTATCTTAAAATCTCCTAAAAGTTTTTTCTCTTTACCTTCACATACTTCTCCAATTTTCACTTCACCATCAGGTTTTATTTTAATGAATTCTCCTTTAGAAGTTAGTATATATGCACTTCTTTTAAATAATTTAATTACTAATCCCTTATGTAGATTTTTATTTTTCCCCGAAATGCTTATTATTTTATCATCTTCTTTTAACTTTATATTAAGAGAATCCTGTATACACTTATAATTGGGGTTAACTAAAATTATGTAATATGCTATGATATAATCCTTGCATTTCTCCAAATAATCAGCTTTAATTCTTGTCGCTTTACTAACCTTTGATATAGGTAATTCCTTTTTTCTAGCTACCACTTCGAGCAGTTCCTCATCATTAGTTATATAGAAAGCTATGTTTAAAGCAACATTTCTTTCCCTTTCTTTTAAAGGGAAATTAATCAGATCCTTAAGCAATACATTATACATATTTAATTCATTTAAAAATAAGGCTATTTGTCTGCTTTTGCTTTCATCCACTGAATCTCCAATTAATGACATCACTGGCATAGAAGCAAATACATACCTATTCTTATTAAAGCTAGAATTCTCCATATATATTAACACCTCTTTAAAATATTAACCCTTTATATAACTTCTTCATACTATGTATTATAGCATATAAAATTATATATATTGGACTTTATATGTTTAAATTTAATTTGAAAATAATATTTGGGAGCTAATTATATGAAGGGGAAAATTATATATGTAGATTTTATTAAAAAGCGCAGAGTAACCTTTATACATTTTATTGTAAATAGAATCCTTATCCTATTGTTAACTAAATTTAATCTTAAGAGCAGCCCATCTCAAAGCACGGATACAATAAGAATCAAACGTAATTTTAATTAATTATCCTGGTAATATATTATTTTATATTCTCCTAATAGTATGTTAGAATATATACGATCTTAAAACATTGAAATGAGGTGACTATATGAGAGTTGGACTCGGATATGATGTGCATAAATTAGTTGAGAATAGAAAATTAATTTTAGGTGGAGTTGAAATTCCCTTTGAAAAAGGACTTTTGGGGCATTCTGATGCTGATGTCCTCATTCATGCTATAATGGATTCTTTACTCGGAGCATGTGCACTTGGAGATATTGGCAGACACTTTCCAGATACAGATAATAAATTTAAAAATATCTCTAGCATTGCATTGCTTAAAGATACTGGCAAATTAATTTCGGATGCTGGATATTCAATAAATAATATAGACGCCACAATAATAGCTCAAAAACCTAAAATGCTGCCACATATTGAAAATATGCGTGAGAATATATCAAAAGCTCTTAATATCGATATTGATAAAATTAATATTAAAGCTACAACTGAAGAAGGTCTTGGATTTACTGGTGAAATGCTTGGAATCTCCTCCCAAAGTATAGCTTCTGTTGAAAAAATAAATTTATAAAATGAATATAACAAGTCAAAATGTAGTTAGTTTTCATAAGGAAAACTAAACTTACATAATGACTTGTTATCTTTTTTAGTAATATTATTTCTTATCCCCCACACTGGATAAAAAATAATATATTTAATGGATTATAATATTTTAAAGTACCTGACTTAACTTTTTAAGTAAAGTATTTCTAAAAACTTCACCTTTATCTGCATTGACTATAGCTCCACTACAAATATCCTTCCATTGTCCTATTGTAATCCCCATTCTGTCTTCTAATTCTTTTTCTGAGCTGGTTAATAATGCTGAGGAAATTACGAATTCTCCTAATTCCTCTGGTGTCTTAAAAATTTTTATATAAATAAATTCCTTATTATTTCCCATCCATCTTTTATTAAAATCCCTAAAGAATTCCCTTAACTCAACTTCAACTTCATGACTTGGCTTATTCCACAAGAAATCTAGAAATTCATAATCCCTTCTCATATTGAAAGCAGTTTCCTTACTTATTTTATTCGAGCTCTCTCCTTCTTGGATGATCTTATCTACTGTTAAATGCGGAATTCTAGTTATTATTCTTTCTCTTCCATATATCCATTTATAAAAAGCTTCCTGCAAAAATGAATATTGAATATATCCAATCAAACATCGCATATTAGGAACATATCCCCATATATTATTTATTCCATTTTTATTTCCAAATATAAGTGTATGAAAATAAACACTTTTCTCGGTCGGTGGTTTTTGCATAAACATATGCCCTCTTATTGTCTTGTTCTTACTGATAACGTTTTCCCAAAATTCAAAAGAATTATAATTTTCTCTCACTTTATTCACCTTCCAATTCAATATTTTATAAAATATAATATCTAGGTAATATCGGTTATGCTGTAAAGTATTAAGAAGACTTTTCTATTATAGATATTCATTTTTTAGTATTTTATTTTTATATTATTATTATACCACTTTTTGACTTTTATTTCCACATAATTGAATTTTATATTCTATATTAAAATTGATATTTTCTCTCCATTACTTTATAATATAAAATATTAAGGGATTTGATATGAAATCCAAATTTATTTTACTTTTAAACTATAAAAATCGTAATTTTTTATACTAAACTTTTTAAGACTATATATACCTTAAGGGATATATAAGGTGAATTCTAAGGAGGATTAGCATTGTCTTTATGTGAAATATGTAATTCTGAAGCTGATATACATCATATTGTTCACAGAAGTGAAGGTGGCTTTGATATAGAATTGAATTATAAATATTTATGTCCATCTCATCATCGCGGGAAGTATGGTCCCCATCAATCCAAAGAAGTTGATCTTAGATATAAATTAGATCTTCAAAATAGGCTATATGATATGTTAAAAAAAGATTACTACTCTTTTAAGGAATTAGCATTGGAATTAAATATTCCTAAAAATACCCTTAAAAGAATAACTAAAAATTTGAAGCTTTATAAAGAAGGTTATAAAAAATCAGAAGTGATTTTCAAAATAATGGGCGAAAATTTCTATTCGGAAGAAATGATTGTTAATTTAACTCTAGATAAATTGATTGAAGATAATTATTAAATTCTTAATTATAATATAAAATTAGAAAAATATTTTATTTACAAATTTTACACAAAAACAATCCACCTTCAAAAAGGTGGATTGTTTTTGTATTTTATTAAATTTCTATTCTGTAAAATTAATTTCCTATCAATTAATTTTTTCATCTAACAAACAATGGAGCGAAAGACGGGGCTCGAACCCGCAACGTTCACCTTGGGAAGGTGACACTCTACCATTGAGTCACTTCCGCCCACTTAGGCATAATTAGAATACCAAGCTAATTACATATTATAATAGTACATATGCTAACCTTTCTCATTCGCCCATAGTAATTATATTCCTTTTTTACCACGGAAATCAATATTT
This sequence comes from Clostridium sp. DL-VIII, assembly GCF_000230835.1. Lineage (NCBI taxonomy): Bacteria > Bacillati > Bacillota > Clostridia > Eubacteriales > Clostridiaceae > Clostridium > Clostridium sp. DL-VIII. The sequence continues at coordinate 640,899 of NZ_CM001240.1, read as the reverse complement.
AATTTGAAATATTTTACACAACATCCTCTTCTCTCATGTCATCTTCTTCATAATCTTCCTGGAACTCTTCTTTCTTAATATGCGTTTCATTCTCTTGTTCTGCATAAGTATATAAATCTATATCTTTCTCTGCTGATATATTATTATCTTCTTTATTATCAGATTCATCTAATAATTGTGCTTGCCTTTCTTTCTCATTAATTATCTCTTCCTCTAATATTTCATTCTCTATAATTGTCTCGTCCAATTGTAAATCTAAATTTTCAATCTCTTTTATTTCCTCTATCTCAGCTTCTTCCCTAATAGTTTCTTGAATCTCTTCTTTTTCTACTGGTAATTCATAATTCTCATCGCCTTCAGCTTCATTTAATGTTAATGCATTTTCGGAATTCTCATTTTCTAAATGTGCTTCTTCAATACTTGAATCATGTTCTTCAACATCTGAATTTGATTCTTCTATATTTAAAACTGCTTTCATATGACCTTCATCTTCATCAATCTTAAATTGTCTTACTTTTTCTCCAAGGTCATCAGCTTTATCTAATAAAATATCTGACCTGTTATTTACTTCTTCAGCAAGTTGTGCGAGCTCTCCTGAAGAGTCAGTTACCTGTTCTAATGAACTTGATGTATCCTTTATTTCTTCTGATAAACCATATACCGTATCTACAATTGAATCTTTATTATAGCTAATACCTTCAAAAACATTTTCTATTTCTGAAACCTTAGGTGTAATCTCTTCAACTAATTCTGCAATTTCCTTAAATGAACTTGATGTATTATAAATTATGTCCTTTTGCCTTTCGAGTTCACTATCCATATTTTTAGATTCTTCCACAAGCTTGTTTATCACATCCATAAGTCTCCTTATTATTACATAGATGTTTTGTGCCGATTCTTTACTCTTGTCGGAAAGCTTTCTGACTTCTGATGCTATTACATTAAAGCCTCTTCCCGCTTCTCCTGCACTGGCGGCTTCAATAGCTGCATTAAATGCTAAGAGATTTATTTGCTCTGCAATCCCATTTATGATATTAGTGATTTCATTAACATTTTTCATATCACCCTGTATATATTCAATGCTAATTGAAAATTTTTGAAAAGTATCATTAACATTCGTAATTCCAGTATTTAATTCTTTTATATTACTAGTTCCTTTTGATGATTTATCATTTATTACTGAAACATCTTTATTAATTAAATGAATTCTATCTTTAGCTAAATTTATTTCTTCTCCAAAGCTTGATAACTTATTTGTTATCACTTGAAAATCAGAGTTTTGCTTATTAGTATTTGCTGAAACTTCCTCTATAGAAGCAGATATTTCTTCTGTAAGTACAGATAATTTTTCTGCAATTTCACTTAATGATAATGACCCATCTCTAACTATATTGGCATTATCTCTTACAGATCTTATCATTCCTCCAACAGACTTTTTAGCTTTATCAACGCTTAAACATATTTCACTTATTTCATCATTTGCCTTAATATATTTTTTATCAATTGAAGTATAGAAATCTCCCTTTGCAATACTATCTACATAAGTTTTAGCACCTAACAATCTATTTATCATTTTAATTATAACTCCAACAATTATTACAGATATTAACAATATCATAATTATTGTTATAACAGTATCAACAATTCCTAAGTTATTTAATGCACCTAACAAATCCTTTTCCTCAACAGTAACACCAATAGAAAGACCAGTATTTCCAATTGCACTGTATGATATATACATCGATTTGCCCTCGTACATATATTTTCCTATACCAGATTTACTTCCAGTAATCATATCTTTACCTATATTGTTTAATTGATCTAATGAACCTTTATCTGATGTCATGTTAGTTATATTTTTATTTTCACTTACTAAGCTCTGATCTTTTGCAACTATAAAATTTCCATTACTATCTACAATTAAAGAACTTCCTGTTTTTAAAAAGTTTGTTCCTTCATTTAATTTTGAAAAATCCTCACAATCTTTTACTGAGGTTATAACTCCAATTACATTATTTCCAGAATCTTTAATAGGAACTGAATAAGATATAACCTTTTTCTTTGTAGCTTGATCTATATATGGATTTGTTATAAAGTTCTCTCCATTTATTGATTTCATAAAGCTTTGAGAGGTTTTCATCTCTTTTTCATTTCCATCTGTGTCTATTGAATGGCCATCTTTATTACTTATAACCAGTTGTAATTGTCCAATTGTCTTTAACGCCGGTTTTATAATTTCTATCTTATCCTTTAAAGGTGTATTTGCATCACTAATTTGAGGATTACTTGCAACAACTTCAAGATTTTTAATCTCACCTTCTATTTGATCATTTGCTCTTTTTGCAGCAGCATTCGTAACATCTGACATTATATTAAGGTTACTTTCCCTTAAGGAGTCACTTGCAAATTTGTACCCTAACAGAGATAATACTATAAATGCCATAAGTAACATAGGTATTAAAAACATTATAATTTTAACCTTTATGCTTCTAATTTTTTTATTCATTTCTACCTCCTGAAGCAAGTACTAATATTTTCCTTACGGTACAATTCTATTGCAGCATAATAAATTCTCTATTAAAATCTGATTAAATTCTTGTTAAAACAACTAAATGTATCCTATTCAAATAAATTACTTCTAAAATTTTTTGTTAATTTATTGACATGAAAAATTTGAATGCTTATAATTAAAAATATTAATATAATAATACGTTGATGAGGACAGTAAGCTAAAATCTTATTTTCAGAGAGAGAATATGCTGGTGTGATTATTCTTAAATAAATTTAGACTGAAAACCACCTCTGAGTGACTCTAATAAAGTCCGTTATTATCACGTTACGATAAATTTAAGTGACCTATTTTATTAGATTATTTTAAAGTCGTGATTTTGTGTTTATAAATATCCACAAGATACTTTAACTAATCTATATTAGGTAATTAGAGTGGAACCACGGAATATTACTCCGTCTCTATATTTTTAGAGACGGAGTTTTTTTATTTAAATTAATTTAGAAATCACATAGTGATTTCATCCATAACTGTTAACTGCCCGCAGGATATACTAAAGGGCATAATTTGTTAACTAATTAAAGGGAGGATTTGAAATGATAAAAGTAACTTTAAAAGATGGTTCAGTTAAAGAACTTGAAGCTGGATTATCAGTTTATGAAATCGCTAAGTCTATTAGTGAAGGTTTAGCTAGAAATGCTTGTTGTGGTGTTATTAACGGGAAAGTGGTAGATCTTAGAACAGAAGTTAATGAAGATGTATCTTTAAATATATGCACCTTTGATTCTCAAGAAGGTAAAGATACAGTAAGACATAGTATCTCACACGTTCTAGCTTATGCTGTAAAAAGATTATTCCCTGAAACAAAATTAGCCATAGGACCTTCTATTTCTAATGGTTTCTATTATGACTTCGATAGAGAAACAGCATTTACTGCTGCTGATTTAGAAAAACTTGAAGCAGAAATGCAAAAAATAATTAAGGAAAATCCAACTATAGAAAGATCTGAACTTCCAAGAAATGAAGCTTTAGAATTAATGAAAGATGAACCTTATAAAGTAGAATTAATAAACGATCTTCCAGAAGATGAAGTAATCTCTTTCTATACAATGGGTGACTTCACTGATTTATGCGCTGGGCCTCACCTTTTATCCTTAAAATCAGTAAAAGCGATAAAACTTACTAGAAGTGCTGGTGCTTACTGGAAAGGCAATGAAAAAAATAAAATGCTTACTAGAATTTATGGTACTGCCTTCTTAAAGAAATCTGATTTAGATGAATTCTTAGAAGCTTTAGAAGAAGCTAAAAAGAGAGATCATAATAAACTTGGTAGAGAATTAAAATTATTTACTACTGATGAAACTATAGGTCAAGGCCTTCCATTATTAATGCCTAAAGGAGCTAAAATAGTTCAAATTCTTCAAAGATGGGTTGAAGATGAAGAAGAAAAAAGAGGTTACCTTTTAACTAAGACTCCTCTTATGGCTAAGAGTGATTTATATAAGATTTCTGGTCACTGGGATCACTATAAAGATGGTATGTTTGTATTAGGTGATGAGGAAAAAGATGATGAAGTATTTGCTTTAAGACCAATGACTTGCCCATTCCAATATACAGTTTATAATGCTGAACAACACAGCTATAGAGATCTTCCAATCAGATATGGTGAAACTTCTACTTTATTTAGAAATGAAGCTTCAGGCGAAATGCATGGTCTTATAAGAGTTAGACAATTCACTTTAGCTGATGGTCACTTAATTGTTACACCTGAACAATTGGAAGAAGAATTTAAAGGTGTACTTGAATTAATTCAATATTTAATGGGAACTTTAGGAATTGCTGAAAAAATAACTTATAGATTCTCCAAATGGGATCCAAACAATACTGAAAAATATATCAATGATCCTGAGGCTTGGAACAAAACTCAAGATACAATGAGAAATATTTTGGATCACTTAAAGATTAATTATATTGAAGCTGATGATGAAGCTGCCTTCTATGGTCCAAAACTTGATTTACAATTTAGAAATGTTCATGGTAAAGAAGACACATTATTCACAATTCAAATTGATTTTGCTTTAGCTGAAAGATTTGATATGAGTTACGTAGACAAAAATGGAGAGAAGAAACGTCCATATATAATTCATAGATCATCAATTGGATGTTATGAAAGAACTTTAGCTATGCTTATAGAAGAATATGCTGGTGCTTTCCCAACATGGTTATCTCCAGTTCAAGCAAAGATACTTCCAATCTCTGATAAGTACAATGATTATGCTGAAACAGTTACAAAAGCATTAAAAAATAGAGGTATTAGAGTTGAAGCTGACTATAGAGCTGAAAAAATTGGTTACAAGATTAGAGAAGCAAGACTTGAAAGAACTCCTTACATCTTAGTTGTTGGCGAAAAAGAAGCTACAAACAATGAAGTTTCTGTAAGAAGCAGAAAAAATGATGATGAAGGTGCTATTAAGTTAGATGCATTTATTGAAAGAATTGTTACTGAAATAGCTAATAAAGAAAGATAGTCAAATCAGTTAACATTCGCAATCTACAGTAGTAGAATCTATATAGCTATTTAAACTGTGTAGATTCCTAGTTGTAGCTTATTAGTTATATTATCAACAAAAAATCTTAGGATTGCTACACAAAGAATGAAAGTCACAATATGTTGTATTTTTTAATTTAAATACAATATATTGTGACTGATTTTCCTAATGGAGCAACCCTTTTTTATTAGAACTGCTTCAAGAGTTTATATATAAGTTCCAATTAACAATGTACGTTTAACAATTCAAAATGAATGATGAAATTTTTTCAAAATTTCTAAAACTAATATTTTAGTAAAATGTATTATTTCAATTAGAACTTATATAGTTAAAAACATTTTTATACACTAGAATATGACTTAATAATATCCTTCTTCTATGTCTACATACACTTCTTTTATAGTAGAAAGCATCCTGTTTAACTCATTAATCTTAGCTTGAATGTCAGATATTTTAGATTCTTTATCTTGAAGTTCTCCTTTATTTTTCTCTATTAACTCATTTATCTGTTTAATTTTTTCTTCTAATTCTACGAATACTAAGTATTCTTTCTTAAAATATGGCTTTTGCTTCGCTTCTTCTATTAAGCGTTTTTCGGCCTCATCCATGTTTGATTCATTGATAAATTTACTAGCCTGTTCCTTCCACATACTTGGTGAAACTATGCTTTTTAAAGTTCCAAGCTTATCTTTAGATTTGCTAATATTATTTTCAGCCTTTTCTTTTCTTATGCGCAATTCCTCGTAATTCATATATGATGGTAATAGAATTCTTTTTTCTGAATTCATTATAATTCTCTTAAATTGATCCCTATAACTATCATAATTCTGAGCTAAAGTATTATGATTTCTCATTAATTCCTTTTGAATTACTTCCAATCTCTTCTTTTCTTCCATCAGCAATTCTAGATCTCTTTCCTCTTCTTCCTTCTTAATGGAAATAGAACTATATCTTTGCTGCTTTTGCTTCCATATATAGACCATTTTATTATAACTATTTAAATCTGCTTCTTCATTATCTGAGAAAAAAACTGTCGCCATTATTTCTACAGTTAAAAGCGGCAGTAATTCTTCCTGATCCCTTTGAACCAAAAAAGTATTTTCATCCGATAAAAATAAAAGAATCATAAAGTATTCATTTGAAAATCCTGCAAGTGAATTTTTACTATCATATTCGGTAAATCTTTTATTAACAATGTTATAAACTTCAAATATAATTAAAGAAATATCCCTATATGAATTAATATCTCCTAAATCAAGCATTATTGATAAAAATGTATACGGCTGTGCTTCTATACTGCTCTTAAGTTCTGCTTCTGACATGATATCTAAATTAAATTTTTCATAATGCACTTTTCCTATATTGTCTGTTCTCCGCCTTAATTCTAAAAGCTTATTACAAATTTTAGATATTATTTCTTCATTTATTTGCTTACTATTCCCTTTACTTTTTGCAAGTAATATAACCTTTTGTAAATAATATTCAATAATTGAATCTAACTTCTTTATCTTTCCGTCAAAATTTTTTTTACTCATTAAAATCTCATAAGATTTGTCTACTAATGAATCCAAGTTTTTTATAAATTGCAGCTTGCTGAAGATGCTTCCAAATGGCGCTTTTGATAGCTTTATTAATTTATAATATACAATTAGCTTAATTTCCTCATCATCCACATTTCTAAGCTCTTCTAAATTTTGAGTTACATTTTCTAAAATCTTATCTTCATTTGATTTTGCAAATAGTTCTCTAGGCTTATTTAATAAGTTAACAGTTACATTAAGAATAGTATAAAGGATTCTAAGTTCTCTTCCCTTTAATCTTAAAAAGCTCTTATAAAGTAATTCATATTTAATTTCTCTATTAATTTTTTCATTCACTATTTCCTTAAATATTATAACTTTTCTCTTAGCTTCAGCTATATTTTGAGTACACTTAATTACATTTTCATTAAATATTCCATCTTCAAAATTCATTTTAACTTTTATGTTATTTTTTTTAGCGCCTAAAATCTCTTGCAATTCCTTATCATATGAAAACTCCACAGTTTCCAATATATCCTGATATTCATTTGTTAATTTAGATAAGTTATCATATGTATCTCTTAATATTTCCACTTCCCTATCCAGAGACAGCTCCATTTTTTTTATCGAATGATCTTCATAATCTAATTTTTTTATTGAGTTTTTTAACTCCTGCCTTTGAATTTCAAGCTTAACAAGTTGACTTTCTTTTTCAAAAAGTAATTCCTGGCTTTCATCACATTTTTCCCTTAAATCATCGCATATTTTAATATAAGTTTTATAATCTTTTTCAACTTCTAATACATATCTTTTTTGCAGCTTAATTTTTTCACATAATAATATTTGCGTTTTTTCTAAGCGAGATTTTTCTTCCTTTATTATAATTATAATATTATTTATCTCTCTTATATTTGTGAACTTACCATCTGATTCAATAATTTTCTGCCTTAGATTATTAATTTGATTGTTTTTTAATAAAACATCTTCTTTTATTCTAGTAGCTTCTTTTTCCGTATATTCTATAGTGCTTGGTGCTTTAAAACTCACATCTCCAAGTGTCTCTATTGCTTCTGGAGTTGTTTTTCTTAGATACCAGCACAGAACCTGATGCATTGTTTCTAAAACTTCTATTGGATGCTTTAAAATTATTCCATTTTTATTGCTGCTCGAAGAATGCTCATATCCATTAATCAGCACAGTTTCAATACCATTATAAATTTCTTCTGGTAATGAAATACTTGGACTTAATCTAACATTATTAAGTAAAATTCTCACAGCTACATCCGCTTCTATGCTATTTTTCTCTGCTATATGCTTTAAAAAAACTTCCATTATCTTTCTTACTATAATTTTTGTAACTATCGGAAAATACTCACATAAACATTCAGCTTTTACTAACTCATCATAATATTCACTTATATCAGTTTTTTTCAGGTAAAAAAAGTTACTTTCATTATATTCCATAGTCTATTCCTCCGAGAAACCTACCGCAAACTGTGCTACGTTTTTAATCTATGAATTCTTTTTCCGTTATAATATAATCTATAGGCACATCCTGTTTATTCATTGGTACCTTATCAATAACTTGAAAATCATAAGCTAATGCCACTTTTGTAATTCGTCCTACATTTACTTCATGAATTTTTTTAAAGTACCTATCATAAAATCCAGCACCATATCCCATTCTTCCACCACTTCTATCAAAAGCTACTCCGGGAACCACAATTAAATCAAGCTCATTTGGATTAATCTCTGCTTCTCCCTTTGATGGCTCTAAAATTCCATAGGAACTTTTTATCAAATTATCCATTGATGTAATTTCTACTGCATCCATAATTCTAGTATCAAGTTCAGTTCTTGGAACATAAATCTTTTTATTTTCATTTAAAGCTTTTTTGATTATTCCTCTAGTATTTATTTCTGTACCGTAAGATATATAAATAAATATATGTTTTGCATCTTTATAATACTTACTTTCACAAAATCTCCTTATTATCTCCTTGTCCATTTTTTCTTTATTATCTATATCTATATTTTCGCGCTTTTTTAATATTTCTTTTCTCAATGTCTTTTTAGCATTAAAGTAATCCATAATATTATCCCCCCATAATTATATTTTTTAAATAATTGCTTTTAATTTTCATTTTACTATGAATTGTTTTCCAATTTTATTGTATAATTTAGTTACATAATTAATTATATTTTATATTGTACTTAACTTCATCAATTATACATATATTTTTTAATATAATGAATGTAAAATATTTATCAAATAGAAGGAGAGTAATTTTATGAACTGCAATGTTGAATTAATAAAACAAGAAGGTTATAAGCCAACATTTTGGTCAGGAGGTATGGCTACAGAATTAACAACATATCCAGCAAATTCTGATTATGCAAGCAGGAATTTTTTATGGAGACTTGGTGTTGCTAAAATTGATATCCCTGAATCTACTTTTAGCAGTCTTCCAAATGTTTCGCGTAAATTCATGGTTACTGAAGGCCAGATAACCCTTGAACATGAAAATAAATATTCAAAATTACTCAAACCTTTTGATCAAGATGGTTTCATGGGAGATTGGAATACCAAAACTTATGGCAAAGCCTCTGTTTTTAATTTGATGACGAAAGAAAATTATAATGGAGAACTAGTTCACTTAAGTATTTTGCCCAAAAAACAACTTAAGTTTAAACATAAGACAACCCTTAATAAAGATCTAGTAGCTCTGTGCTTTTATGTGATAAATGGCAATTTTAAATGTACTATAGACAATAAGCCTTATAATGTTAGAACTAATGACTTATTAGTAATCAATAACATTAATGCCCGGTCAATATATGAATTTATTTTCTCCAATAATTGCTTTGATACCACTAACATTATTGCAAGTATAATATATCGTTACTAATTTAATATATATTTTATAAAAAGGAGTACTCCTATTATTTTTATGAGCACTCCTTCTTCATTTATTATAGTTAGGCACAATCAAAAAAATAACAAGCCCATCTGCCAGCCTATTTTCATGTGCCTTAAAGTTTAAAATTTTTAATTACTATTTTATTCCTCTTAAAAGCTACTTCCTTTTTTATTGTATAGTCATCTTTATCTACGGTAATTCTATAAATATCCGGGCATTCTTCTTCTCTCCACTTTTTCATGTATTTTGCTGTAGCCTCTACATCCGTATAATAATTTTGATCATAGTAATCCGAAAATTCTAAATATGATAATATGCTTTTCTTGTCTAATATCATATTTCCCTCTCCTATATTATTACATATAGGAACAAAAAATCTTAATGGAACCTCATATTGATATCTGGACTTTCCCTTGATAATTTTTGACTCCATAAGTACTCTCTTAAATAGAATATTATCTTTATCAATATCATCAAGCTTCAATTTGAATATTATCTTTCCATTTTTGTTCTTCTCTAATTTCGCTTTTATCATTCGCTCACCATCTGTCACATTTTTTATTTACTCTTTCTCTATTTTAGCATGACAAATACTAACTGTCTAAAATTAAAAGAATCCTATTAATCTTCCGTAAATATATTTGATATTTTTAATATATTTCTACTATAATATGTATATATCTAGCATCAAACTCAAAATATGTAACCGGAATGTTTGGAGGAGATTACTTTGGATAATTCATTTATATCTGATATGAATATTTTTAATAACGATGTATCTTTCTTAATTAAACTTAGAGCCAAACCACAAATCTTGGAAATAATTTTAAAAAAGCATACAGAAGAAGTTTCTGAAGGAATATCTATTGAAGATAAAAGAAATGATTTGATTATCTGGAATGCAATGTATACTCGCGAAATAGTTGAATATGGCATTTTAACAAAATATCTTCATCCAATATATAATAAATTTTATACCTTGATCCCAACCATTAATACCCTAAAAGAACTTCAAGAACTTGAAGTAAAAATGATCGATACTTATATTAACTTGCTCATAAATGATGTTGAAGTGAAAGATAATTTTGTTATAAACAGAATACTAAAACATCTCCACCTTAACATAGAAAGTCAGATCTCTTTAAAAAAAATATCTAAAGATCTAAATTTATCTGAAGGCTATATATCTGAATGCTTTAAAAAACACATGGGTATAACAATTATGAAATATGCTAAAAAAATAAGGATTGATAGAGCTAAAGTACTGCTTGTAACTACTACCAGCAGTATTCTGGAAATAAGTTTAATTCTAGGCTTCCACGATCAAAGCCATTTTAACAAGGTTTTTAAATCTTTTACCGGAGTATCACCCTCAGAATATAGAAATAGTAATTTTGGATAAATTAAATACTTATAAATAACTAACTTTAAATTTAGATTTATATGCTGTTCTATCACAATTACATATATATTTTCCGCAGAACTTACACAATTTTTACTATAAGCTACTAATAAAGAGATTGGTCCAATTTCTTCATCCCCTAAAAATAAATTCAAGCGAAGCAAAAAATGGAACAATCTATGAAAACTCAACTTATGATAATTTCCAAATATCTTTATTATACTCAGCAATTGCTCTATCTGAAGAAAAAAATCCTGCTTTACTAATGTTGATTAACACTTTCCTGTTCCAAGTTTCTCTATCCTCATAATCTTTAAATGCAAGTTCTTTTACTTTTATATAATCCTCAATATCTAATAAGGTCATAAACCAATCCTTATTAATTAATTCCTTATGAAGTCTTATGAGATTCTCATTATCTCCAACTGCTTTCATTTCATCTCCAATTATGAAATCTACTAATTGCTTAATTGATGTTTTTTCGTAATACCTCTTAGGAGTATAATCTTTTTTCCTATAGTGTTCAATTACATCTTCTGAAGATTCACCAAAAATATAAATATTATCATCACCAACCAATTGATGTATTTCAACATTTGCTCCATCTTCTGTTCCTAAAGTTAATGCTCCATTTAACATAAACTTCATATTACCAGTACCAGATGCCTCCTTCGATGCAAGAGAAATCTGTTCTGATAAGTCACAAGCAGGAATTAACTTAGAAGCTTTAGTTACATTATAATTCTCAACCATAACGATTTTTAAATACTTATTAATTTCTGGATTATTATTTACTATTTCCTGCAAACATAGAATAGCATGGATTATATCTTGAGCTATTACATAAGCTGGAGCTGCCTTTGCTCCAAATATCATAGTTATTGGAGTTATTGGAATCCTGCCATTTTTTATCTCTAAATATTTATAGATAGCATATAGTACGTTCATCTGTTGTCTCTTATATTCATGGAGTCTTTTAATTTGAATATCAAAAATAGAGTTTTCATCTAATTCAATGTTTTGAGTTTCCTTTAGATATTTTTTTAATGAGATTTTATTTTCCTTCTTTATCTCTCCTATTCTTTTTAACACAGCCTTATTATCTATAAATTTAATTAACCCTTCCAGCTTTGAAGCATCCTTTTTATATTCATCTCCTATAAGTTCAGAAATATAATCAGCTAATTTATTATTGCAATGAATTAACCACCTTCTAAAGGTTATACCATTAGTTTTGTTATTAAATTTCTGTGGATATATATTATAAAAGTGTTTTAATTCTTCATTTTTTAGGATTTCAGTATGTAATGCTGCAACGCCATTTACACTGAATCCATAATGTATATCCATATGAGCCATATTAACTCTGCCTTCTTTATCTATAATCGCTACTTTTTCATCCTTGAATTTCATCTTAACTTGATTATCCAGCTCTCTAATAATAGGTAGCAATTGTGGCGCAACTTTTTGCAAGTATGATACTGGCCACTTTTCCAAAGCTTCTGCTAATATTGTATGATTAGTATAAGCGCATATCTTTGAAACAATCTCGATTGCCTCTGATATAACTATTCCTCTTTCACCCAATAACCTTATTAGTTCTGGAATAATCATTGATGGGTGCGTATCATTTATTTGGATTACAACATGTTCATTTAATTTATGAAGATTATACCCATTTTCTTCTGCCTCAAACAAAATCAATTGAGCTGCGTTACTTACCATGAAATATTGCTGATATACTCTAAGTAACTCTCCGGCTTCATCACTATCATCTGGATATAAGAATAAGGTTAAATTCTTTTTAATATCCTCTTTATTAAAATCAATCCCATCTTTAACTAAAGTCTCATCTATTGTATCTATATCAAATAAATGAAGTTTGTTTGAAGCTTTATCATATCCAGTAACATCTATATTATATAGAGTTGAAATTACTGTAAATCCACCAAATTGAACATTAAATTTTATGTCAGACTTAGTTAACCAGCTTTCTTTTGTAATCCATGGATTTTTAATTGTTCCTTGCTTATGATCTTCAAAAACTTGTTTAAATAATCCAAAATGATAATTTAGTCCAACTCCATCTCCATTCAAACCTAAAGTTGCAATTGAATCTAAAAAACAGGATGCCAATCTTCCAAGTCCACCATTACCTAAAGATGGCTCTAATTCAACCTCTTCAATTTCAGATAAATCTTTTCCTCCTTTGGCTAAAGCGCTTTTAACTTCCTCATATAGGCCTAGATTTATTAAATTATTAGATAATAATTTACCAATTAGAAATTCAGCAGAAATATAATACAATTTTCTCTTTCCTTTGTTTATACCCTTTTTATTAATAGCTCCTTTAGTTAATTCTAATAATGCTAAATAAATTTCTTCATTACTTGCTTTACTAACTTCTGTGCCAAGTCTCTCTTTTAAAATTTCACTCAAATCATTTTCTATCATATAATCTTCCACCCCGTTAAATTATATTATTTCTTTTTTCATGAGCTGCAGCTTCAATTTAGCACTATTATATCAGTTCCATTACTCTTTAATTGTATATTCATCATATATTTTGTATATTTATAATACGAATTTCTTATCTAAAATACTTTCCACAAAAAACAATGATAATATAGTATAATTTATATAAATTGTTTTATTAAGGAGATGCTTTTATGATTATAAAAAATGAAGATGCAGTTATGCAATTCCCGGATGATAATACAAAGAGAAAAATTTTAGCCAACGGAGAAAATTTACTAGGTGCAAGAGTCATGTTTGATAAAACAACTACCTCTGTTGTTCCACATACACATCCTCACGATCAATTTACTTACGTACTCAAGGGTAAGTTAAAATTTATAATAGATGGTGAAGAAACTATAGTAACTGCTGGAGATTCTATACTTTTCCCTTCGAATGTTCCTCATGGATGTATTGTCTTGGAAGAAGGTTCTGAAGTATTAGACGTATTTACGCCAACAAGAGAAGACTTTTTAGAGTAGTCAAAAACAAAACCCGTAAGTAATAATCAAATTATCTACGGGTTATTATAATCACTCATTCCACTTTTATTTCAGTTTACTCCAAGATCTTACAAAACATTTATTTATATAATAAATTTTCATTAAAACTAACTGCTTAAATTTAATTCGTTCCAAGGTTTGTCAGTTTTTAATTATAGAACTGATCCAAATACTCCAATACATTGGCCATTGACCCAACCCATTTCATCTGTACATAGGCTTGCAACGACAGGTCCAATATCAGAAGCTTCCCCCATTCTTCCAAGTGCAGTATAAGAAGCAATCATATCTTTAAGTCCTGGATTTTTGATATAAGTATCTTTACTAAATTCAGTATCAACAGCTCCTGGAGCTATAGTGTTTGCTCTTATTTTTCTTGGTCCTAATTCCTTAGCTAGATATCTAGTAAAAACTTCTACGGCACCTTTCGCAGAAGCATAAAGTCCAGAACCTGGAGATGTAGAGCGAGTTAACATTGTGGAGGTATTTATAATTCTACCTTCATCAGCAATAAGGGGAATTAGCTTTTGTGTCAAAAAGAAAACTCCTTTAAAGTGTACATTAAATATTTTATCAAATTCTTCCTCTGTAACATTTGAAATAGGCGTATGATTTGAGATTCCAGCATTATTAATTAAAAAATTAAAATACTCTTGATTCCATTTATCTTTTAAAACATGTGACAATTTAGATACAAAGGAATCAAAGGAAGATACATCACCTACATTAAGCTGAATAGCAGCAGCTTTACCACCATTTGCTTCAATTTCTTTTACAACTTCATCTGCCTTTTCCTTTTGATTATTGTAAGTTATAATCACATCTATTCCCTTTTTAGATAATGATATTGCAGAATTTCTGCCAATTCCACGACTTCCACCTGTAACTAACGCAATTTTACTGTTTTTGCTCATAAAAAACTCTCCTTTAAATATTTACTAATCATTTAGAAATTATGTTCATATAGCTTTAGGTATACTTTAAAACACAAATGGTTATTTTATTCGTGAATTTTAATTTTACTAAGCATTTATAATTCTTGAAAATTAACTTCTTATGATTTATACTCATGTTAATCCCTAGAGTTATGTCTAGGGCAAGCTTTTTTTTAATAAATTTTAAAGGGGATTTTAAAATGACTTACACTATAAAAGATGTATCAGAAATATTAGGGCTTTCCATATATACAATTCGTTTTTATGATAAGCAAGGACTTTTACCATTTGTAGCAAGAAATAAATTAGGAAATAGAGAATTTACTGAATCAGACTTAGGCCTATTCATGGTAATTTGTTGTCTGAAAAACTCAGGAATGCAGATTAAAGATATTAAAGAATATATTGATTTATGTATGGAAGGTGCTGAAACTATAGATTCTCGAAGAGATTTACTTGTTGATCATCGAAAAGAAATTGTTAAACAAATAGATAATCTAAAAGAAAAGCTAGAATTGGTTGATTTTAAAATTAAAAGATATGAAGCTCCTAATGCTGTCGAACTTATTAATGAAGAAAGAAAAAAGGCTTATGAAGAAAAACGTGAAAACAACCTGTTATAAACCATACGACTTTATATAAAACGGCAAATTAATTTAATGAACATTGAAGTATTTCTACTTATTTATAAAATAATCTAGTTCAAATATAATCAATGACTATGTTTACATATAAGAGAAAGGCTGAACATTAAGATTTACTCTTAAAATGCTTAGCCTTTTATATTGCTTATCAAGCAATATAGTGTTATTGATTAAATAAAATTACATTCTTGCATTTAATTCATTAAGTACTCTCTTATGTTCTTTTTCGTCCAAGTTGTAGAAGAATATTGCACCAAGCTCAATGACTACAAATATTGCCGGAATTAAGGTCAATGTCATCAAAATACCATGTAATGCTGTTGCAGTTTGGACCTGATTAGCAACATAACCATATTTAGATAAAATTAAACCTGGGACAATTCCTCCGATTGCCATACCAAACTTGAAAAAGAATCCAACTAATGCATAGATGATACCACTTGTACGTTTACCTGTTTTATATTCACCATAATCGATAGTTTCAGGAATTAGTGCCCATACGAAACCGCCTGCAGTGATGGTACCTAGTGCCGCAATTAATCGTGCTGTAAATATAAGAGGAACCATTGATGAAGGAATTAAAAATAAAGCTATTAATCCAATTGCCTTCATAGATAAGGCAGTAAATAGTAATTTTTTCTTGCCCATCAGTTTATTCATCAGTGGCATTAAAGGCATAAGTACTAGTGCAGGTAGAGTTCCCATTAAACCATACCATTTTACCAAGTCTGGTCTTGCAACATTATAAGTGATATAATAAATTCCAACAGAATTAACGATTGAGTTAACACCAAAATTAAGAATAAAGAAAAGGCATATAATAACTAGTGGACGATTTGTTTTTAATTGAAGAAAAATATCTTTAAAATTAATTTTTGCTTCTTTGGAATGATTAACTTGAACACGCTCTTTTGTATTTAAGAAACAGAATATTAATATAATAGCTCCTAAGATCCCCATAGTTGACATGGTAATTTGCCATCCGCTACTTGTTTTTCCAGTCATGTGTGTAAAGATTCCTGCTAAAAGCGGTACACCAAAAGAAACAATTATTCCCCCAGCATTTGAGAATAGCATTCTCACTGAAGTTAAGCTTACAATTTCCTTATTATCTTGGGTAATTGCTGAAGTAAGAGCTGCATAAGGAATGTTAACCACTGAATATGTTACTGATAACAAAATATAAGTAATATACGCATACACTAGCTTCATAGGATCAGAAAACCCAGGAGTTGTAAAACAAAGAATAGCTACCACTGCAAATGGAATTGCACCATATAAAATGTACGGGCGGAATCTTCCATATTTTGTATTTGTCTTATCAATTACCGTTCCAATAAAGGGGTCCATTACAGCATCAAACATTCTCACAATTAGAAACATGAATCCAGCTGCTGCAGCTGTAATTCCAAAAACATCTGTGTAAAAGAATAGTAGATAGCTGCTTACTGTCTGATAAATAAAGTTACAAGCTAAATCACCTGAAGCATACCCAAGTTTTTCTTTCAAACTGATTTTTTCAAACACATTAGATGCCAATTGATTAGTTTTAGTAATATCCATTTAAAGCTCTCCTTTATTTTAATTTATAAGATTACCGCATTTATTTTATAGCTCTTTATACATAAAGTAATCAAAATCAGCTGGTTTATTAGTTCCACCATTATCCTGACAGTGTATTCCCACAAATGCCCCCGTGAAGGCCGATCCTATTATATAATCATCCGATAACTTTTTAACTTCAAAGTTTACAGGTATTTCATTCCACTTTAATCCATCAAAAGAATAATGGAATTTATAAACATCAATCTTAACTTCTACTTTTAGATGAACATATTCAACCTCAGCTGGAACAGGAATCATAGAATCATATATTGGCTGGGAAAATTCAGAGTTATCACAGGAAATAATATCAATTACTCTTCCTTTTTCTTCATTCCAAGTTACATCAACTGTGGTCCAATTTTCTGTATTGTAATAGCATACAAGGCCGGCTGACTGCTGATAAGTATCCGCATCAAATGAGACACTTGTTGCGGCAACAAAATTAAAAGACTGCCATCGTCTTGCTACGAACGCTTGCGTAAATTTAGAATTCAATGATTCCTTACCATATAATCTTAAGTTTCCTGGCTTTTCAGTTAGTGACATTATATTATCTGTTAATGGAATACGTAATGATTGAAAATTAATGTTTAATTTACAATCATCAAAGTCATCTCTTTCTGGATAGTCCTTTTCCCATTTTACTTCTTTAATATTATAAGGAGCATCAACTAACATGGCACCTTCTTTTCCACCTACTACATATGGCCATCTATCACGCCATTCAAGTTTTTGAATAGCTGTTTCTCTTCCAAGTGGACAATAGCCTCTAGGAGCTACATGTGTAAGTTGTTTTCCTGTCACGCTGTCATATCCTCTCTGTTCGGTGCCATAAGCCCTATCGATTGGAAGAGATCTTCCTGTTAAATGAACAAGATACCATTCATCTGTGTGTGTATGAACGAGAGATGCATGTCCACATTTTTGTAATTCATTTTCAGGTCTATGCCATGCAGTAAGTATAGGATTGTCAGGATGTACCTCATATGGTCCTTCTATATTCTTAGAACGTGCTATTGTTGCAGCATGTTCATACTTTGTACCACCTTCAGCGGTTAAAAGATAATAATAACCATCAATTTGATACAAATGAGGTCCTTCTGTTAATCCAAGCTCTGTACCTTTAAAAATTATTTGAGGCTTCCCAATTAATTTTTGTTTTTCTGGAGAATACTCTTGCATTACAATACCTCCAAATCTATTATGATTTACTCTGTGATCTAACAGCATGTTTACTAAATACTTTTTACCACTTTTATCATGAAATAAGGAAGGATCAAAGCCTGAACTATTTAATTTAATTGGTTCGCTCCAAATCCCATCAATAGTTTCACAGGTAACTAAGTAATTATGACACACTTTCCAAGCTCCGTACGGAGCCTTTACATCTGTATATATTAGCCAAAATTTGTTGTCGCTATAACTTAAACAAGGAGCCCAAATACCACCTGAATCTGGATTGCCTTTCATATCCAATTGTGAAATTCTATTTAGAGGGCGAGCAACTAACTTCCAATTAATTAAATCTTTCGAATGATAAATTTGCACTCCCGGAAACCATTCAAAAGTGGATACTGCAATATAATAGTCCTCACCTACCCTACAAATACTTGGATCTGGATTAAATCCTCTTAGTATTGGATTTTTAATTTTCATCATAAACTTCTCTCCTTTGATTAATTAAATATTTATTTATAAAGTTTAGATATTTTACATTAAATAATCGTTTACAAAGCACTTATTATTGTATAAATCACTCTAAATAAGCGCCTTTCATTGCTGATACAGCTCCCCTTGTATAACGTCCAAATATTCCTTTTCTTGTTTCTATTTTAGGAATACTCCACTCTGCCTTCCGTTCTTCTAATATTTTTTCTACTTCTTCTGGATTACGTAGCTCTCCTTTAATTCCAACAATATTTATCTTACGTCCATTTATATCAAGTTCAATCAAATCTCCATCTTCTACAAATGCTATAGGCCCGCCTGTTGCTGCTTCAGGTGATATATGTCCAACACATGGTCCTCTTGTAGCACCTGAAAAGCGCCCATCAGTTAACAAAACTGTTGAACCATTTAATCTTCTGTCACATACTATAGCCTCTGTTGTCATAAGCATCTCTGGCATTCCAGATCCCCTTGGCCCCTCATAACGTATGATTAAGACTTCTCCTGGATTAATTTTGTCTTCAATTACAGAATTATGGCAATCTTCCTCACAATTAAATACTCTTGCTGCTCCCACATGATACATCATATTTTCTGATACTGCTGCATATTTGATGACAGCACCTTCTGGAGCTAAGTTCCCTTTCAGAACTGCAATAGAACCCATTTCCTTTGTTGTTTCAACTGGTTTTATTAGCTGTTCGCGCTTCAATCCATAATTGTGAAGATATCCTTCTATTCTGTCAAAGAACCCATCGTTTTTTATATCTTCAAGATTTTCTTTTAGGGTCTTACCTGTTACTGTTAATACATTTAAATTTAAATAATCCTTTAATAACCATTGCACCATAGGAATACCCCCAGCAAACCAAAAAGCTTCAGTTGGATATTCGCCACTAGGATATATGTTTCCTATATGTGGAATCTTATGATTGATTTCATCGAATAGTTCTGGCTTTAGTTCTATGCCAAGTTCATAAGCTATAGCGGGAAGATGCAGCATTGCATTTGTTGACCCACCTATAGCTGCATGTACAACAATTGCATTATAAAATGCCTCCGGAGTAAGTATATCCTTTGTCTTAATATTAGCTTTAACTAAATTCATGATTTGCTTTCCGGCCTTTCTAGCCATAGCTGTTATATCTCGCATTGTTGCAGGAACAAGTGCACTTCCTGGCAAAGCTAAACCCAATGCTTCAGCCATACACTGCATAGTGCTGGCGGTACCAAGAAATTGGCAAGCCCCTACAGACGGACAGCCCGTCAACTTAAAATCACGGACTTCTTGAGAAGTTATCGCATCTTTTTTCTTTTCTCTTAATGAAATGTCTCCAGCCTTTATGGATGTTGACATATCTGGTGCTGGTCTCATACTTCCACCTGGAACAAATATGGCTGTCATATCCATACGTGCTGCTGCTCTGAGGTGAGCTGGAATAGATTTATCGCATGAAGAAACTAAGACCATTCCATCCCATGAAACAAATGATCCATGTATTTCTACCATATCTGCAATAACTTCTCTTGACGCTAATACAAAATTCATTCCATCGTGTCCTTGAGCACATCCATCACAAATATCTGTAACATGAAATTGTCCTGGACGTCCTCCTTTTTCATACACACCAATACTTACTTGATGCGTTAATCCCATAAGATGAGAACTTCCCGGATGGCTGTCACCAAATACATCATCAATAAGTATTTGAGGTTTTTTTATGTCTTCTTCATCCCAATCCATTCCCATTTGAAGAGAATCAATTTGCGACCATAATTTACGTTCTGAAGTACTTTTAGGCGTCATAAAATTATCTAGCATTATAAAACTCCTTTCAAATATTTACTATTTTAAATGTTAAATCTAATCATCATCTATTTAGCCTTGCACAAGTTTTTTTATTTTTTCTTTAGTATCGTCATTAACTTTAATATCATAATTTCTAAAAGATGTATTGATATCTAATTTTAAAGATATCTGAACAGCTTCCTTAAGTCCTACTATAAATGGATTAGTTAAGTCATATAATTCAGTCAATTTATTTACTTTATCTTGGAGAACTAATAATTTCTCAAAATTTTTATCTTGAAAAGCTTTATATGTATCTATAAATAATTTTGCATCTATATTAGTTAAACCTCCTATAATACCATCACCACCTGATAATAGGTTAGGTACTAAGTATTCATCGAATCCAGAAATTACACAAAAATCTTTGTGAACCTTCTTTATTTTTTGAACAAATTTTCTCACATTACTCATAGAATCTGTTGTATCTTTTATTCCAACAATATTTTTAAATTCACTGGCTAATCTAAATACTAATTCATACGATACGTTTACAGATGTTCTAGCAGGAAAATTATAAATCATAATAGGTAATTCTGTGTTTTTAGCTATTGTTGAATAATATTCATATATATAATTTTCATCCAGGCCAAAGAAATATGGGGTTATAATCAAAACACCATCAGCATTGACTTCCTTAGAATATTCATTTAATGCTATAACTTCTTCTATATTATTGCTTCCTGTACCAATTATTAACTTTGTTCTTCCATTCATAACTTCAGACACAAATTTGATATAATCTTTCTTTTCTTCAAAAGAAAGATTAAAGAACTCTCCAACAGATCCGAGCACAACGATTCCATCGACTCCATCATTAATTAATTTTTCAATTAAAATTTTAGAATTTTCTTCATCAATACCTCCTTTTTCATTAAAAATGGTAATTAATGGTGTATAAATCCCTTTAAACATAAAACTCCTCCTTTTGTTCGTTTCATATTTGAAACGCCATTCTATATTTAAATTATTTTTTAAGATGATTTATAAAATCATCTTAAAATTTAAAATAAACTTTCTTTTATGTAGCCTAATTTTTTAGAAATATCCAAAGCAGCCTTAGTTATGTATTTCTCATATGTATTAATTTTCTCATCATTGATCTTTATCTTTAACGTTGAAATAGATACTGCTGCTATTGCTTGTCCTATTCTGTTATATATAGGTACAGCTATACAAAATAATCCTTCTTCATTTTCTTCATTAGAAATAGAATATCCTCTTTCTCTAATCAAATTTAAATTTTCTATCAAACATTCTTTATCTATTATTGTATTTTGAGTTTTAGGAACAAATGTAACTTGCTCAAAATATTTATTTAACTGCACATTATTATAAGTTGCCAAAATAGCCTTGCCTAAACTTGTTGAATACATTGAGGTCCTAGATCCTAAATTGCCTGTTGTTCTTAAAGTTCCTTTTGATTCTCGTTTATCTAAATATACAAGTTCATTATCATTTACTACTGCTAGAAACACTGTTTCTCCAACTTTATCAGATAATTGTTCTAAGGTAGTACTAGCTATCTTAGTTAATTCCATTTTATTTAAATATAAACTTCCAAGTTCAAAAACGCCTACTCCTAATTCATAATTCTTTAATTTCATATTACTTATTGACAAAAACTTTTCACTTACTAATGCATTAACTATATTAAATACGCTAGTTTTAGGTATATCAAGATATTTACTTATTTCAGCTATTGTTACAGGTTCTTCACTTTCTCCAACAAACTTTAAAATTTCTATTCCTCTTAAAATTGCTGTATTCAAGCAATTCCCTCCTCACTATTCCATATATGGAATATTGTTTCAATATTTGCACTTATTATATATCCATCTTTTTCTTTTGTCAATTATATAACTTGGATAAATATTTAAGTTTTGAATAAATATTTAAGTCTATAATTCACAAACCTACATATACGCTTACTGATACTTATTATTCCATTGCATCATTTCAACAAAAATAGGATATAAATCTTTCCCTGCCTGAGATAGTGAATACTCAACATGTGGTGGAATTTCGTTAAATTGCCTTCTATCAACCAAGCCCTTGTTTTCTAGATCTCGAAGTGTAGAAGTGAGCATTGTATTAGTTATTTCTCCTATTTGTTTTTTTAAATCACCAAAACGAATAGAATCATATTTTATTAACTCAAAGAGTACTCGAATGTTCCATTTTCCCTGAAAGATCTCTAATGTTTTATACGTCCCACAACTTTTGTCAATTTTTACATCTTTTATTTGTTCTTGATACTCCTTAAATGTTATATCTACCATTTATTTCATTCTCCTTCGATTGTAAAAGTCAGTACGCTTAAATATACTTAGTTCATATATTCTGCGTACTTGTGCTATATATATGTTCTAAGTATAATAAACATACTAAAGAAAATCAAGGAGTGATATTAATATGAGTACAACAATTTATTACTTTTCCGCTACAGGAAATAGTTTAAAAGTAACAAAGGATTTAAGTGATCAATTAACTGATACTAAGATAGTACAAATCTCTAAGGAAAGCATTCCAGCATCAAAAGACACTCAATCAGATAAAATAGGTTTTGTATTTCCCGTATATAATTTTGGAATGCCTTTAATGGTAAAAAATTTTATAGAAACCTTGCCGATTGATAAACACACTTATGTTTTTGCTATAGCCACTTGTGGAGGAATGTTAGGTGCTACTCTTAATCAAATAAAAAAAATACTAAACAAAAAAGACATTAATTTAGCTGCATCTTTTTGTGTATTTATGCCTGGCAGTGATCAGCTGATGTTTCCTACCGTTTCTGAAGAAGAACAAAATAAACTTTTCAAAGATGAAGAAAAACAGATAAGTACAATAGCTCTTGCTATAAAAAGTGGACAACATGTTAAATATAAGACTAATGCTATTATGAGTTCTGTTTATAACTTACTATACACTGCTTCCTTTAGGCCAAAAGGTATGGGGAAGAATTTCTGGACTGATGAAAAATGTATAGGATGCGGTTTATGTTCTAAGGTTTGCCCTGCAAATAATATAGTTATGCACGATGGAAAACCAAAATGGGAGCATCAATGTGAATCATGTCTTGCTTGTATGCAATGGTGCCCGCAAAAATCTATACAATATAAAAAAGCTACCGTTAAAAGAGGTCGCTATCACAATCCAAAAATAGAAGTAAGCGAACTCATTCCCAAGCGTTAAATTAAGCACAAATCAATATTTTACTAAATGTAAACTGAAAGCATACGTTTTAGCTGACACGTATGCCTTCAGTATAAATGAATACGACTGATTCATTCGATACTTTTCATTTCGAAGATATCTCAAACATTCTATATAAATTTCAATGATAAACTGCTATTATATCTACATAGACAACTTAAGGCTTATAATCTAAACTAGCAATATGATAATAAAATTTATATAATAAGGAGCGTTTTCAAATCATGAATATATATAGTGAGTATTCCATTCCAGAATCGGATAACACTCAAAGATTGCTCCAAGCAAAAATAACTCGATTAGCACATCTGCTATATACCTATGCTCCACAGGATGGTGTTTTAAATCTGCCAATCTCTGGTCTATCTATCATCCGTTATTCAGGAACAGAAATGAATTGTCCAAAGACTTTCTATTTACCTTCTTTAAGTATTATTGCCCAAGGAGCAAGGTCTATCACAATAGGTCACGAGACGTACCAGCTTGATAAATCACAAATGATAATGAATCCAATCACCTTGCCAATTTCCATACAAACTATGAAGGTAACCAAATCTGAGCCTCTCCTCATTATCAGGTTGGATCTTAATCCTGAACGGATTTCGGAGATTGTTCCGAAAATATATCCTAATGGTCTGCCTCAAATGAAACCATGGAACGCTGGACATGTGATGAATACAGATATAAGCATTATTGACGCAATGATAAGACTTTTGGAGTGCTTGCAGAAACCCGGAGATGTAGAATTTATTGTCCCACTGATTATGGATGAAATTCTAATTCGCCTACTTCGTAGTTCCGTTGGAGTTCATGTTGCCGCCATGGGATTTACAGACTCAGGAGTACATCAGGTGGCAGAAGCAATAGCTTGGCTGCGTAACAATTTTTCTCAGTCAGTTAAAGTTTCAGACCTAGCAAAGCTGACACATATGAGTGTATCATCTTTCTATAATCATTTTAAAGCGGTCACTTCGATGTCCCCTACGCAATATCAAAAAGCTCTGCGTCTACATGAAGCGAGGCATCTAATGCTATCCAAGCACATGGATGCGACCACTGCCTCTAGAATGACAGGGTATGTTAGTAATTCTCAATTTAGCCGAGATTACAGCAATTTTTATGGAGCTCCCCCTAGAAAATATATAGACAGATTGCATCAACAACCCCAAAAAGCATACTAACCAAAAATATAACTTTAAATTTATAGTAGTTAATATGATTTTTGATCTACCAAAAAAGAATCTAATCACCACCTTATTATGCTCTCTACCTATAAGCTTGAGGGCTTTCCTTATATTAAGCAAGAATATTCAGCTTATTTAACACCTTCATTTTTCTGATGTGGCTAGAAAAGAAATAACGATCTAGAGAATAATGCAAAAAGACAATTGAAAAAGGCAAACATTCTTGCTATATAACATTTATAATTAATTTAGTCTTTGAATCTGTATTAGGCTATCCTCTTGTAATACCATGCTGATTCGAATACTATTTTAATTTTATAATTGATATTAGGAGGTAAAAAAATGAAAGTTATATCTTTTGTAGGCAGTGCAAGAAAGGACGGAAATACTTCAAAAATAGTTGATGCCATCTGTGCCGGTATTAAGAAAAATGGACATGAGGTTGAAACTTATAATTTATCAGAACTTGATAATAAGGGATGCAGGGCTTGTGGTTTATGTCAAGCAAATAAGGTGGAATATTGTTCTATTCACGACAAGATGACTGAACTTT
The DNA here is from genome assembly GCF_000230835.1 of Clostridium sp. DL-VIII. Lineage (NCBI taxonomy): Bacteria > Bacillati > Bacillota > Clostridia > Eubacteriales > Clostridiaceae > Clostridium > Clostridium sp. DL-VIII. The sequence continues at coordinate 615,324 of NZ_CM001240.1, read as the reverse complement.
TACCTAAGATAGCAGATGCCGATTGCATTATAATTGGAACTCCAATATATATGCTGCAAGTGAGCGGTTATACAAAGAATTTCCTCGATAGACTATTTACGTTTTTTGTAGAATCTAATAATACCACAAGATTTTTACCAGGTAAAAAATATATAACTGTTACATGCAGCGGTGCACCTGCTGAAGCCTTTAAAAATGTTACAGAATATCTTAATCAAATTTTTGGCGGCTATAGTCAAATGGTGAATGCAGGTAATATCATCGCAGGAAATTTGGGCAGTAAGGATGATATCCTTAGTCAACAAGAAATTTTAAAGCAAGCTGAGGAGATAGGTCAAAAACTAAACTAACTGATTTTTGTAGAGCAGAAGAAAATCACCATGCTAGACACGGCAAAACTTCTAGCCACGCTGTAAGCAGCCCAACACCTTATTCTTGTAGAAAATGTTTGTTTCTCCCAAAGCATTACGGAGAAGCAGACAACTTTCTCACCAATAGTTTTTAAAAATTCAACTAAATCCTATAATCACTCATTAAATCTTTTATATATAAAAATGCATGTGATGAGAGGAGCTTTATATGAAAAAAATTGATCTGGAACAACATTTTTATGATACTTGTATTCTTGACGTTTTGGAAAAAAGGAAAGTTCCACCTTGCTATGATACAAAAACTCAAGTCTTTGAATTTACACAATTTGATAAAATTTCGGCTGCAGCTGTGATGCCATTGCTTCTAGACATAGCAGAATCACGTCTTAAGCAAATGGATCAACTTGGCATTGACATAGCTGTTCTCAGTTGTTCGCCAGGACCTGAACAGTTTGATATCCAAGAAAGCATAGATGCATGCTCTAAAGTTAATGATGCTCTTGGAGCAATAATCAAAAAATATCCTGGACGATTCTTTGGAAGTGCAACTCTTCCAGTAAAAGACCCAGAAGCAGCCTGCAAAGAACTTGAACGTTGCGTAAAACAATACGGCTTCGTTAGAGCCTTTCTTTTTATTGCATCAATACTTAATCACCTCTTTTACTCCATCTTATAATTCCTTTAATAATTCTCTCTTAGAATAAAAATAATTTCTAAGTTCCTCTAGTAGTATAAATACAATGTGTCGATGTACAACTCTTAGAATGTTTCCCCTTTGTTTTTCAGTCCATTTCATTGTGTATAATCTACCACAGCTATTATAAAATTTACTTTTGCATGTAAACGGAACTTTTCTACTCTCTCAGCATGTCTCACACTTATATTCTGCAAATCCATACTTAATATCGCTACACTTTAAGGCCTTACTTACTACTTCATCAATATGCTTTCGCATATCCTTCGGTACCTTATTACAATATTTATTTTTTAAATCATTATAATTATTATTTAATATATCTTTTGCTGTTATTTTCTCCTTCATTATAATATATATTTTTTATTAGTTATCCACAGAATGTACAGTAATATAATTCCCTAAAGAATAAATTTTTTTATGAAAACAACTTGCTTTTTAAATCTAAATAATATATATTTAATATATCTTTTAGATACATCTTTTAGATATATAGGAGTGAATAAAAAATTATGAATGAACTTTTTATTTTAGGCGAGTTAATGGAGGAACCTCAAAGTGGTTATGACCTACGTAATGCATTGCAGGTCTCTTTAGGACGTCACCGCAAAGTCAGCTATGGAGTTATTTATCCCTTACTTGAGAAATTGGAAAAAGATGGTTTTGTAGAAATAACCACTGTAGGCTCAGATGGAAAAAATAAAAAAGTCGCTACTATTACAGAAAAGGGAAAAGAGCGTTTTTTTAAACTAATGAAAATGCCAGTTCCAAGTAGTGCTCACAATGCTGATATATATTTAATAAAACTTGATGTTATGCAGCATCTTGCTCTAAATGAACAAATCCAATTATTAGAGCAATTCTATCAGGAACAAAAAGACATCATAGAAGATGCACAAGATGCACTTCAAAAATTAGCTAAAGAAAATTCAAAGGATCACTGGTATGCAAGTAAAAAATTTGAGTTACGACTACAACAAGCTAATGCTGCAATAGAATGGATTAAAAAATTCAAACGTGAAATGAAAAAGGAATGGTGAACTGAATGACAAAAGAAATAAAAATAGCCTTATTAATGGCTGCTAGTCTCTTTATGGAGATTTTAGATGGGACAATTGTAACAACGGCACTACCTAAAATGGCTGAATATTTTCATACGGGTTCGGCAACAATTGCTTTACTCGTAAGTGTATATTTAATTACAGTTGCCGTTTTCATCCCTTTAAGTGGATGGATGGCTAATCGATTTGGAAAAAAGAAAATTTGGATTATTGCTGTAATAATCTTTGCCCTTAGCTCATTAAGCAGTGCAGTAGCCCCTAACTTCTCGTTTCTTTTAATAATGAGAATTATACAAGGAATTTCTGGTGCTTTGATGACACCTACAGCAAGACTGATTGTATTAGAAAAGACACCAGCTTCACAGCTATTAAAAATGTTTAGCTATCTCATTTGGCCTGCACTCATAGCACCAGCAATAGCACCGGTTGTTGGCGGATTTCTTGTTACCTACTGGAACTGGCAATGGATTTTCTTGATTAATGTACCAATTGGTTTAATTATAGTATTAATAGGAATAAGACTAATAGATACTGATAAAGAGAAGAAGACAGCTACATTTGATCTTTTAGGCTTTATAGAAATTTCATTTTCATCCGGAATAATTTTAGTTGGAGCAGAATTAGCTACTCATGGAAAAAATTATTGGACTAGTGCATTAGGATTATTTGTTTTAGGAATAATACTGAGCTTTATAGTTTTCCAGCACTTGAAGAAATCAGACAATCCATTATTTTCACTTGATTCATTAAAAATAGCTTCCTTTAGAATCTGTCAAACAAGTGGTTCTATTTTGTGGCTATGTGTTGGTGCATTACCGTATATCTTAACTATCTTTTTACAAACAGTCTTTCATTGGTCTGCAGTAAAAGCTGGTAGTTATGTGCTATTTATTTTTCTCGGGAATATTGGAATAAAACCATTTACTAATCCAATTATTCGTAAATTAGGCTATCGCGGTGCACTATTATCTTCATTTGGAATGGTATTTGTTACCTCAATCGCCTTAGCGTTTATTCAAATTAATACTTTACCTATTTGGATAATGTTTCTTGCACTAATTTCAGGTGTAGGACGTTCATTAGCTTTGACTGCTTATAGTGGCTTGAGTTTTTCTGAAATAGCTCCTCAAGATCGAAATAGTGCAAATACTTTAAATGCTGTTGTTTCAACATTGGCTCAAGGTATGGGTATATCACTTATTACAGTTGTTGTTAATTTACTACAAATTTTCTTTTCAACTACTACTGCATATGACTTAGGTTTTATATTTCTTGGTCTATTGATGATATTTCCAGTAATTGAAGTACTGTTTTTACCTAAAAACATTGGGCATGCAACAATTAGCTAATTTTACTCGCTACATATGTAATACACTGAATAAGTTGTTACGAACTATTGGTATTTCTAAAAAACAAATTTACAACTGTTTATGTTAATTATCATATCAATGAAAGAGATTATTTATTCATGATAAGGAGGAAATATAAATTGAACTTTAATGAAATTAATGATTACATTAAACAACTATATAAAAAAAGTAAATTAACTCAAGAGCAATATATTATGGACACCAAGTTAAAGGACTTTGCACCAGTGGTTGATGACGATGTGGCTAAAATGCTTCAAATTTTAATAATGATGAATAGACCACTAAAAATCCTTGAGATCGGTACAAGTATCGGTTTTTCAACTGTAATGATGGCAAAAGTTATTAAAGCTTATGGTGGTAAAATTGTCACAATTGAAATTGACGCAGATGTAGCGAAGCAAGCTATTGAAAATTTTGAGCGCGAAGGTGTAAATGAGCAGATTGAGGTTAAGATTGGTGATGCCAGAACTGTACTATCAGGTTTGAATGATACATTTGATATTATTTTTCAAGACTGCGGTGATAAAACACTATACTTGAAACTCTTTGACCAATACATTCGATTGCTTAAGTCAGGAGGACTCCTAATTGCCGAGGATACACTCTTTCCTGTGTTTGATTTTGGTTCCGAGTTCGGCGATTTAACCCAAATGTGCGAGGCAATAGATGCATTTAATATGAAAATTGCTAATTGTTCTCAATTTGAGAGTACTTTGTTACCTATTGGTGATGGTTTGACAGTGGCTATAAAAAGAGCAAATTAATTAAAATTCTCAGATTGTCTTTAAGATTTCTTTGTTTCCATATGGAAATTAAAATATAACATTTAAAATATAGGAGGAATAAACATGAAAATTATAGCATTCGTAGGTAGTCCAAGAAGAGATGGAAATACAGCCAAAATTGTAGCAGCCATTTGCAAAGGAGCGCAGGAAAACGGTCATGATGTTGATGTTTACAATTTATCCGAAATGAATATTAAGGAATGTGTAGCATGTGATGCGTGTCAATTAGAAAAGGTAGAATATTGCATTAATAATGACAAATTAACGGATCTTTTTCCTGAAATAGCTAAAGCAGACTGCCTAATTGTGGGTACACCGATATATATGCTTCAAGTTAGTGGAATAACAAAAAACTTTCTAGACAGATTGCGCCCTTTCTTAAAGCCTGATTTTACAGCTAAACACTTACCTGGTAAAAAGTACGTTACAGTAACATGCAGTGGTGCGCCAGCAGCAGCATTTAGTAATGTTACAGAATATTTGAAACAATTTTTTTCTTACTTTGACATGGAAAATGCAGGCAATATTATTGTGGGAGATCTAAAGGAAAGACATGATATTAGTCAGCAGCCAAATGTTTTAGTCGAAGCCGAAGAACTAGGTAGAAAATTAGTTTAAGTTGAGACTGTAAAAAAAGTCTGTAAATTAATAGAAGTAATAGCTTTCTATGATAAAATAAAAATATCATAGGAGGCTATTTTGATGTCAAGGAAAAAGAGAAGCAATGAGTTAAGGAAAAAAAATGCTCAAGACGGTAGGAAAAGATAATAGTTTATTCTGCCTTCATGTTTTATCTCTCTTATTCTACTTAATCTACCTAAAGAATGTACATCCCGAACCTTAATCCATGGCTTATATTTATCTACTTTCCCTGTTCCTATCCATCTTTAATCATTTTGGTTACATCTAAATTTCTTTTTACCATTCACTTCACCTCCATTAATAAAGTTCAATCAAATATTGTCTCGTCAATATATAAGAAAATTAATACAATAATGACTTGACAAAAGTGTATAGCAACCATATACTATTGACATGGATAAATTTATTAATAACAAACATCAAATTGCATATAATTCTCTGGATTTAGCGTTTGCTTTGACTGACCTTGATAAAAAGACTCGCTACTTCGGAACGGATGTACCGATTTTTCACTCTGAAATACATGTAATAAAGGTCATTGCCGAACATCCTGGCATTCATGTGGGTGGACTTGCCGATATTCTAGGAGTAACAAAAGGATCTGTTTCCGAAATTCTCAAAAAGCTAGAGAGAAAGGCTCTGGTTATAAAAGAAATTGATGATCTTAATTTGTCTAGATATTCATTAAGTCTTACTGAAGAAGGTAAAAAAGCTCATAGCAACCATATGCTCTATCATTCTATTGTAAATAATATGGTTGAAGATGAACTACAAAATGCCTCCGAACATGAATTGGAGTTTTTGTCAAACTTTTTGTCGAGCCTGATAAACAAGGTTAAATTTTTTAATGAAAATTTTGATGAATAAAAATTTTAAGCAAGCGTATGGTTGCTATACACATTCTTATTATAATTAAGTTAGGCGGTGTTAACATGAAAAGAAAAAGATCATCAAAGCCATATATGGCTTCTGATAATAGTGAAGTAAGTGAGCGGAGGTATAAACAAATACTTCAGGCTGACGAAAGGACTTTATGGGTTATCTATAATTCTTTAGCCTCATGCGTTCCATTTGGTTTTTATCCATATGAATGCCCAATATTTCCACCAGTCAATTCTTTTAATAAATAATAAGTTTGAAAATAATAAAATTGATAAGATCTTAAAAAAGTAAGATGAATAATCAATTATATTCAAGTGTATGGTTGATATACACATTTTTATCATAATTAGTTAGGAGGTACTAGCATCAAAAAGAAAAAATCATCAAGGCTATATATGAGTTATGATAATAGTGAAATGACTGAGCAAAAGTATAAACGTAAAATACTTGAAACTGATGGACGAAGTTTATGGGCTGCTGAATTGAGTTTATGGGCTATCTATAATTCTTTAGCCGCATGTGTTCTCTTTGGTTTTTACCCATATGAATGTCCAATATTTCCACCAGTCAATTCTTTTAATAATAAATTTGAAAATAATAAACTCTTACAGAGGCAAGATGAATAACCAATTTTATTCAAGTGTATATCAGCCATACTCCTTTTGTCTATAATTTATGTAAGGAGGATTAATCGTGTATCAAAATATGAGTTATTCTTCGAGAAAAAAACTATTCTCTCAAAGGAAGAATATTTAAAAGTTATATATAAACTAAAGGTATTATTTTCACAATTTAAACTGATATAATGATAATCAATATAAAAAGCGTATCACACTTTAAGGAGATACTATATAAATTAATCAATTACATAACGAACGCGAAAAGAGCCTATATTCAAAAAGAAATACACCAATAATGCTGATAATCGGAATTGCATTTATTGCAGCAAATTTGCGTTCACCTTTAACAGCGGTTGGCCCGTTGGTCAATCAAATTCGTGGTAGCTTACATATTTCCAATACATTAGCAGGTATGATTACAACCCTTCCGTTATTAGCTTTTGCAGGATTCTCACCTTTCGCTCCACGATTGGCGCGAAAATTTGGCACTAAATTGGTGCTGCTTTGGTCACTTATTTTTCTGACTTTCGGAATTACATTACGTTCATTGTTTGGAGGGGTTGGACTATTTCTTGGAACATTAATCCTTGGATTGTCCATTTCTGTCGGCAATGTGCTAATACTCAGTCTAATCAAACATGAATTTTCTAAACAGGTCGGTTTGATAACTGGCATCTATACTGCTTCTATGGGCCTTTTTGGGGCGATAGCATCCGGTATCAGTGTCCCTGCTTCGGCAAAATCTAGATTGGGATGGAGCGGAGCGTTAAGCATTTGGCCTGCACTTAGTTTCTTATCCATTGTCATCTGAATACTTCAAATAATACGTAGAAAGCAAGAAATGCAGATGAATCGGCAAGATTGTCCGGCATGGCACAGTCAATCGTCCACCTACTCGCTGCTTTTTGGCTGATGCTTTTTGGCTTTCTACATGATGCAGCTAGCAACTGGGAATTACCACTTATTGTCTTAATCGGTGCTTCCGCGTTATGCTTGTTTGTTAGGCTGGGTGCATCACCCAATCTACATATTAAGTACAACTGTTGATAATAATGCCACACAGAAATATTCTATCTCTAATTTAGATTACTGCAATAAACTATTTTAAATTCAAAAATAAGACATAGAGTAATAAGATATTCTTATATCACTCCATGTCTTATCTATCTATACATAATTAATTTTCAAACAAACCTTATTATTTAATCCCACATTAAATTACTTTGATATAAGCGACTTACTAATTGCTAATCCCTTGCACCTTCAATTCGTCTTAACTTCTCAGTGTCCCTAGCTGGAGATGAACCGAAGAAACGTGAATACTCTCGATTAAACTGTGAGGGACTCTGATATCCAACTTGGTATGCAGCACTAGCTACTGCATATCCCTCAAATGCCATGAGGTTTCTAGCCTCCAAAAGCCTTAATTGCTTTTGAAATTGAATCGGGCTTAAACCCGTTGCCCGTTTGAATTGACGGTGAAAGGTATTTATAGCCATACCATATTTTAATGCAATCTCACCGATGTCAATTGGCTTCGTATAGTTATCGCGAAGCCATTTTACAACTTGAGAAATCTTAGAAAAATTGCTTTCTCTCAAGCCAAGTTGCCTCAGATACCACCCTTGCGATCCCATAAGAACTCGATAAAGTATTTCGCGTTCATAAGCCGGTGCAAGCGCTGGAATGTCTCTTGGGGCTTTTGTTAACCTCAATAATCGCAGCCATGCCTCCATAAGCTCGATGTCTATTTTGCAAGCTGCAAAGTGCTCAGAAGCAGTTGGTATTAGATCTTCAGGAATATCCCTTAACAAACTCTGAAGAACATTCTGGTTTAACTCAAGACCTAGGGACATGTAAGGACGCCCATCACAGTCTGGATGTACACTCGCCGTTGCAGGAACATGTATCGGTAACACGTAATATGAAGGTCCTTTCATTGTAGTAGTATGTTCACCAATTAAAAGAATCTTTGTTCCTTGAATCGTAAAACCAATCATAGGCTTGTAGAGTGCTGCGAGCTGATGTGTTGGAACGTCTCCCTTAATCATGCTTAACCCAGGTACTTCGGTTTCTATTGGTCGGGTGCCTGCTCTTTTCATTAAATCTATAATTTCATCTAAAACTTTATTCATACACGTATTCTATCACATGACTTCGTGCTTTTCAACACAATTCCTAACGCCAGGGCACTTTTAGGCTCTTTAAAAGATAAAAATACAGAGTAATTCAAATGATTTTTATCACTAGTGATACTTTTAGGCAATAAAATGGTACCATTAGATCTAGTTTATTTCAGCAGAAACGAATAAAATAGAATCAAATTTAAGCAACAAAACAAGGAGGATTTTATTATGAAAATTGCAATTGTAACAGGTGGAAGTAATGGCATTGGAAAAGCAACTGCGCTTGAACTTGGCAAACGCGGAATTAGTGTCATCCTCACATACAATTCCTATAAAGATAGAGCAGAAGACATTGTTAAGGAAATTGAAAAAAATAATGGAGTTCAGGCTGTAGCACTGAAGCTGGATCTGACTCAAAGATCAACATTCGAAGGCTTCGTTCAAGAAGTGAAGATGAATCTCAAAGAAATTTGGAATAGAACGACTTTTGATTACTTAGTAAACAATGGCGGTGTAGGTGGCCCAATGATGTTCTCGGAGATGAGCGAAGAATATTTTGACAAAATTCTTAATACGAACTTCAAAGGCCCCGTTTTCTTAACGCAACACCTTATGCAATTCATGGAAGATGCTGGAGCCATTGTAAATACCTCGAGCTCATCCAAGAACCAATCATTTCCTGGTTATTCAGTCTACGGCTCGTTAAAAGCAGCGTTGTCATCTTGGACTCGCTATATCGCCAAAGAACTTGCGCCGCGCAAAATTCGTGTCAATGCGGTTTCTCCTGGTCCTACTCTCAGCAATTTTGGCGATGGAGCCTTCGATAAACATCCTGAATTCATTAAGCCGCTAGCTGAGCAATCTGTATTCGGCCGAATAGGCCAACCTGAAGATCTTGCCAAGGTCATTGTGAACTTACTATCCGATGATTTCGGATGGGTCACAGCCCAAGATATCGAAGTGTCTGGTGGACACTTGCTTTAGGAATGGTAATACAAGCAACCGTGTCATATATTAAAAAGCCTATACCCTATAAAGGCAATTTCTAAGTAAGTATCTAAAAGTATTTAATATTGTATAATCTAGAAGAAAAATAATGTATAAAATAAATGTAATGGAACGTTATAATAATCAACTTGGGAAATTCACTAAAAGTAACCATGTTTTCCCTAATGATAAGTCGTTAGGGAAAATACCATACATTGTAATCATTCATATGACTAAGAAATGGAGAAATGAAATTAAAGGCTGAGCTCAACTCTAAATCTTCTTCGAAGGTCGACTGAACAAAGCTTTATAATAACTAAACATTGTAAATGTTCTAATCCTAAATGGATTGTTGTTGATTTTAAATAAAGTTTGATCCAAATAATTCTTGCAAATACCTAAAAGCTATAAATTGATTTTATAATTTTTTATACAAGCAAGCCATTTGTAATAATATTTAAATAATTAACAATATTGGATTTAACTTCATTATATATAATTCATTATAAACTTTTATAATTCCATTATCTGATATAGCAACTCTAATTTTTATTTTTTTAATCTGTCTACCATAAAGGGAGCATACCACTCTTGAATAATACGATTTTACAATTTGCTATTTATTTTTATTGATTCATAATTTAAGTGATTGTTCCTTTAATCTATTTGACGAAGTTAAAGTTTACTAACCTAGCTTCTTTAATTTGCCATCAGGAATTGTTATATCTAATTGCGCACTAGTATCTTTACCCGCCACTAATTTTATCCTATTAAGACCTTTCTTAATGTGTAAAGTATTTATGTCATAATTACTCATATTTAACTGGTTAGTTCTTTCTATAATATTCGTAACAGAATTATCTGGTGAAATTAATACTAATTTTAACTTTCCACTTGTTACACTTATTAGATATGTCATATCTAATTCTCTATCTTCGTCAGATTCATAAGTCCAAAGGGTATCCATTCCTTCTATTCTTTTTATGTTGGCTCTAAACTGTTGCCCATTAATACTTTGTTCTATACCGTTAAGACTATAACTATTTGTGGTACTTGAAATTTTTTCATTATCATCATAAATTGAAGTCATATAATTGTCATAAATCGAAGTCATAGAGTTTTTAGAGCATCCAATTAACAATAGGGATACAAATATTAAAATGACAGCATATTTCTTTTTATTCATGTCTATACCTACCTCTCAAATTACTCGTTATCTTCCTCACATTGCAATACGATTATTAATAAATTATAACATAAATTGTAAATTAAATACTATTCAATTTTCAAAGAACACTTTGTTATTTGCTACACAAAATGAGTTGGCAATAATGCCTTATTCCTCGCATAAATCCACATCTTTTTTGCATAAGCCTGACACTTTGGATAATGTCTATTTCTACATGAGTTATATGAAATTCTGGTTTGACCACATTCATCACGCTCATATACACGGCCGCCAAGCACAGCCGTTCGACAATCCTTAATTGAATATAGTACCTTTAAAATATTTAACGGTAAACTTTTTGATCTAATATAGGCATCACCATGTAAAACTATAATATCTTGAAGTGAATTTATAATTTACCCAAATGTGTCTAATGGACTCTTTATAGTGAATCGTTCTTTGTCTCGTTTGCCATTTCTTATTCTAATTTTCATCTCTTTACTCATATTATCAGATATTCTGATATTAACAACTTCGCTAACACGTAAGCCGCCAGAATATATAGTCATAAGTATTGCTTTATGTTTTAAATAACTTGTAGATTCAAATAATCTATTTACTTCTTCTTTTGTTAAATAAGAAGGCAGATGTCTATCATACCTAAGTCTTGGTATTCTTAAATCATTCCAAGACCGTTCTAATGTTACAGCATAAAAAAATTCCAACATACTATTTATAGTATTTACGGTTCCTCTTCATAATTTTTTTGTTTTTATGCAATACTCTAAATAATTAATGATTTCACGCTCACCTAATAATTCAGGTGGCTTGTTATAAAATCTAGAAAAGCTTTCAACTACATTCACACGATTTTTAATTGTGTCTTTACTGCAACCATGCAATCTAGATCATTAATCATTTTCTTGATTTTGGGGTGCATTTTATCACTCCTTTAAAAGGCGTGTAAAATATGAGAAGCGAAGTTCCTCGAGAAAGAACCCCACTTCTTATTCTTTCCATATAAGCTTTAATTTAGTCACCAAACCTAGCCGTCACTTTTAGCGATTTAGTTCTAGTACCCACTTGCGAATTTTCTATTATTATGACAAATATAGAAATCTGATTCAGCATCATATTTTATATTTTTGCGTTTACTTATATCATTTTTAAAACTTCTTTTTTTCCACTTTTCATAAGTTTGTGGCTTTATATAAGGAATTTGTTTATTTGATTCTAGATACATATAATTTTCTTCACTTTCATAACCAGAATCTGCAATTACATTAAGATATTTGCGACTAATTTTTTCTTCCATATTGTTAAGCATAGGTATTAATGTTGCTATATCATTTCTATCATCAAATATTCCGACACCTGTCATATATTCACTATCAACTACACTTTGAACATTATATGCAGATTTTAATTGACCATTTCTCATATAATCAACTTTCATATGTATGAAAGTTGCATCTGGATCAGTTTTAGAGTAACTATTTCTTTTTGAACAGTAAATTTTTTTAACTCTTCAAGATAGTGATTTGTAAGAAAACAAGAATATTATCAAACATCTTCTCCTCATTTTTTAAAATAACTTTTTTCCAAACAAAGGTATAGTGATTGGCATTCGCCTTGATTTTAGTACCATCATTAAATACATTTTTAAATAATATTTCATTTTGCATGGCTAAATAATTCACTTTTTGATAAAATAAATCTTCAATTACCTCATTTGAAAGATAGTCTTTACGAAATCTACTAATTGTAGCATGGTCGGGTTATTATAACCTTGAAGTAACCACCTGAAATTCATATCTCTTTTTAATAATTTTTCCATTTTACTGCTTGAATAAATATTTTGAGAATAAGCATAAGATATTATTTTAAACATAATTTTAGGTTGCACTGCCGGTTCTCTTCCAACGGAAGAGCACTCCTTATACAACTTTCTGTAATCTAATTCCTCCAATATGTGGCTTAGCAAATGGACCGAATCATCTTCTGGTATTAAGTTTTCTAAATTTAATGGTAATATACGTTGAAAATTATCATTAAATTCATTATAATTTTTAATGTATAATTTATTTATTAGCATAATTTAATTATACAATCAATGTGAGTTCCTTAGAATTCACATTTTTATCTTTATAGGAAAAATGGGCTGCTACAAAACTAACTTTGTTAGTTTTGTAGCAGCCCATTATATAATTCTACTATTTTTTCATACTATACTCTACATATAAGTATAGTATCACCACTCATATTATTTTTAATTAAACTTTTTTCAAATGATCAAATTTTGTTCTAAATCTACAATTTGTGAATTATAATTACAGTTGTCACTAAAACTGTTGTAAAAAAATAAGAATTGTAATATTCATTTGACACAAAATATACTATCTCTTGTCACAAATCGTTTTCATTATAATATTAGTTGTCACTTTTCGTATTAATATTACGCTTCAAAAGTTCTTTAGTAAAAGTATTCAATTCAGGGCATCTAGAAATAAATTTATATTCTTTCCCTAATTTTAAAGATATACTTCTAATTGTTTCTAACTCACCATTTTCTATACTTTTTAAATAAATCTTTTCTATTTCCACTTTATAACGTTCTATTTCTTGTTCTCTAACTTTTAAATTATGTATTTTTACCTTTCTTACTACATATTTTTCTAAATCCGGATAATTTGTTGTTAGCTGATATCGATTTATTTTTGTTTTAGCAAATAAATCTTTTAGAAGTACGTTTTCAAACTTAAACTTATCTAAATAATTAGCTACTTTTTTAATTATGTAAAGATTATATTCTATTCTTTTCTTATTCGCTTGGAATCTCATTGATGTTTCGAAAATATCACCCAACTTATGTCTAAGCAACATTTCTCGTGAAATTTGAAAATATTTATTAGTATTTTTATAGCATATATCTATGTCTCTTTTCAAAAAATAATATATAGCTATCAGCAACACTTTCTTCCAGTTCCTTTTTTGGGGTCTAAATTGACTTCTTCTTAGTCCCTCATATTTTTCTTTATTGATCAGGAAATTTTGTATCTCAGGTAACCAATAATAGTAATGGAATTGAAAATAACTCCACCCAAAAATTTTCTTAGCCTTTTTATCCGTTAAACATTTTTTGTCAAATAAGACATTAAATCTATCTTTTATATCTATTGGTATAATCATATAACTATTAGTTTCTACATTACTATTTACTAAATTATTTAAAAGTAAATACGCTAAAATTTTTGTATACAAATATGCACTTATTCCTAAAGTATCAACAATCTCTCCTTGAATTTTGCCTTTCAAAATCATTTCTTTAATTTTAGGTATATTATTAAAGAACGTTTTATTAAATGGTTCACACATATTCTTTCGGAAGTTATACCCAAATCGCATATTACATTCAGTACAAACAAATTTTTTCACAAACTCATTACTTTTTGAATTACATTTTCCTAGTATTTCAATTTTATCGTTTTTACCAAAGAAATCACACCACGGTGATAAACACATTAATTCCATAGCCTTCTTCCTTTGTTCAACTAAAGATTGAATATATGATATAGGAACTTCAATATTAGGTAAAGACTTTAGCAAGATATTTTTATCATTTGCTATTCGTTTCACACCATTTAAAGTGACCTTCTCTCCAATTTCATTATTATTTATAAATTTGACAATATTACAAATTGTTTTTTCATGAAATTGTTTTATATTTTCTATTTGAAATGTATTCTCTTGATTTTGTGCAATATATAACATTGTTATTGCCAGAGATTGATTAAAATTATAATGTGGAATTATCTTTACTAGTTTGTTTTTATATTTAAGTAAAAACTTCCAATTATTATATGCTAATATTTGTTCATTTAATTTATTAATATTTAAATCATCTCTATTTACTTTTTCCCACAACAAAGAATGACAATTACTGCATATGTAATTTCCTAAATATGATGAAAAGTATCTTTGCTTAGAATTACAGACACCACAATAACTAACCAATTTTATATTATGTATGTCACAAATCTTTATATCCTTAATTTGCCACATTAATTTATAAATGCCATTCTCTTTTAAGCATAGAGGACAGAATCTCCTTACATCTTTAACTAACTCCTTTCCAATATGTTCTTTGCCTAAAGCCAACTTTACATTTAACACATCAAATACATTCTTAAAAGTAGCATTTTCAATTTCTTCTTTTGATTTATTAAATATAGAACATATATTGTTTTCTTTTAATATCTCAAATGGAAAAACATCAATACCCTTGGCTATTTGAGAGTAAGCTACATTTATTATATTATCTTTAAATTTATAGTGTATGTTACAATTATAAATAATATATTTAAAAAATTCCTTGCAATCAACACCCATTGCCCTTGCAGATCTTATAATATATCCACTAAATGATTCCCCTTCAACAATACTTAGTCTTATTGGTAACCTTATATCCATAAACTTCCTCCGTTCAAATGAAATGGTTTCTCCAACTATGCATCAGCAAAAAATGTTATTCCTACATCAATTTGTTATGTCTACTAATCTCACTAGTTATATATGCTGTAATTTCAGGATACTTTCTCCACAATACATTTCTTTGTATTCCTATATATTTATATAAATCTTTTGTTCTAATAACATTATCTTTATTGTCTCCAATAAATAGTCTTATTTTTTCTTTTACAACTATTCTATCTCTTTGTAGATAATTATCCTTTTGCTTAATTTTGTAATCAGCAATTAACTTATTGCATTTCCAATACCTAATTGTTTCAGGATAAATATTTAATTTACTACAAACTTTATTTAAGGTAATTGGTATATCACCTTTTAATAATTCTTCTAATATATTAATAACCTTTTGTCTTTTATTTTCTGTATTAACTATTTTATTACGTACAACCTTTTTCATATTAAGTTCTAGCATTACTTCTTTATGAAATCTATATAATAAAAATTCTCTATAACCTCTCCAGCATTTTAATTTTTTTATTTTATTTAAATTACTTCCCATTTCTATCTCTTTAATAAATAAATTTATCATTTTTTCTTCTAGAACAATTGTCTTTTCATCTTTCAAATACATGCCTCTAGTATTAAAATATGCTAAAACTCTCTTTATCTTATCCTCTGTCATGCTATTTATATACGCAAGATTTTCTAATGATATGTTGTTATTCCATGTATTATTTAAGCGATTAAATCCATCAATAAAAGATGTTCTTTCAACTAAATATCCATTTTCATCATACGCATATTCACAACCACACTCTGGACAGTACATATAATATAATAAAGCACTGTTATTTACTAATTTTCTATAAGTCGTATTAGTTTTAACTAATCCTCCGCTAACTTTATAATTTTTGCACCATGGTGCCATACAACTAGTTCTCTCTAATTTATTTTGTTTTTTCTCTTTAACTGAAGCTACAAATTCTTTAGGTACTTGCAAATTCAAAAAATCGTCAATGCTAATTTTATTTTCAAATAATATATTAATAATATTTGATATATGTAATGTTTTTTTATTTATAGTTGTTCCTCTTGCATATTGTAAAATCATTTGTAAAAAATATTTTTCTTTGTTTAAATTATTAAGTAAATCTTTATCAAAAATACTTCTTTTCTTATTTAAAATGTATAAAATTTTATAGGCTATTTCCTGTGATTTTATTTTGTTATAGTTACTATACATCAACTTATTCCAACTCTCATACAAATAAGTTTCATATAAGGAATAGTTAACATTTTCTGTATCCTTTTCGATATCTCCAGAAAGTTTTCCTCCACAATTACTACATATTCCCAAACAAGCTATTTCCTCATACCTAATCTTATGATTACAATGTGGGCATTTATTTAGAAGTTTACATTTATGTTTAGCACAATTTGTTATCCCTTCAATTTTCCACATTAATCTATAGTACATCTTTTCTTCTAGACATTTAGGACAATAATAGAAATCCTTTCGTATAACTCCTGAAATAAATCTGGCTCTTTCAACTTCACTGCTATCTCCAAACTTTTCAATAATATTATAAAAAGTATTAGTCAATAAAAAATCTATTCTAAATCCTAATAGCTTTTCAAGTGAATCATAATTTATATGCTTAAACGGAACTTTATCAATAACACTTAATTCACTTAATTGTATATAGTCGTCATTTTTTTCTTTTATACTATTTAATAAGCGTAATAAATCTACCCCATTATTTTTCGAAAGCCTTACCAAGTAACTAGTAAGCAGTTCATCTTTGAATGGTTTAAATCTAACAGTCAATTTGTCTTCCATCTTCAAAATAATCCTCCTGTATTACTTTAAGTAAATAGCTCTTTCGAACTCTTCCATATTAATATCACCTACAATGTTCTTGTAAGCTGCATATATAAAATCAATACTAAGTTTTGCTTTTGAAATATCATCAAAATCTTCATTAAATACCCCTAATAACCTATATGCTTCTTGAATAGTTCTAGTAATTATGGAAACAACACCTTTACTCATCGCAAAAAAAACTTGTGGTAAATTAGTTTCCATATCTCCTAGTCCGATTTCTTCTATTGGATTAATTTGTTTTTCTATATTATTTAAAAACGTGCAAAACTCATCGTTTAATTCATTAAATCTTTCTAATTCTATTTTAGGGAACCTCCTAAAATATTGAAAATTCAGTTTTCTTAGCTCGTCTACTTGAGGTGTTCCCACACATACAAGAGAGGTACTTGCTACATTTCCAATATGTTTTATAGCCTCCATTGCTTCTTGTGGCTTAATATATCTACTACTTAATATATAATCCATCTCATCAAAAATTAACATTTCAACTTGCTGCTTTTCAAGCAAAGTAAATGCGTGTCTCTTGGCATCACCTATGGACGGTCTATACATAATTATAGGTGCACCAAGTGCTTTGATTATGGATTGATATAATTCCAAAAGAGTGAATGGATCAGGAAGTTCTAAATAAACCACTGGTTTAATATCATATTCTATCCCATCTTCTATTTTTACAAATCCTTTATTCATTTCAGCATATCTTTTTATCATTCTAGTCTTTCCAACACCAGATTGACCAATTATAAATAAATTGGATTGACTTTCATTTCTATTATTAAATGTTCCCAAACATCTCATCGATGACAATACATCATATATTCTTTGTATTCTCGGATACTTTATATAAATATTAGCTACTCTTTCTGCAAATTTTTGTGATTCCAATAAATTAGCCATCTATTTTCGATTCCTTCTCTCTTCAAATTTTTTTGCTTGCGAAATTATATCTTCAAGTTTCATATTATTTTCCTTCGTATTTGTTTGAGCATCACTAACATCTATTTTTACGTCAAAATTTGTTCTTTGTGATTGCTTTCTTATACTTCTATTTACTTTATATTTTTCAGAAATAATTTGTTTTAACTTAGCTTTAGCTTTTATAACAACATCTGTTGAAATTAGCTCATTTCTCTTTGTAATTCCTTCCTCTTTAATAAGTTCAAGCATCTTTTTATACGTATACCTATTAACATTAGCCAATGATTCATATGATGGTATTGCCGCTCGTAGTTCTATATATTTGTTTAACTTTGGGTTTAATATATATATCTTAGAAATATCATCATCATCATATTTAATTCTATACTTCCTATCCCGTCCTCCTATGAATTGTGAAAATTCCGGAGACTTATAAATTACGTTTCCTAATCTTACACCATCTCTCGTATATGGTTTCATATCAGTAGCCATTAATTCTACTTTATAAAATTCTTCATCACTTTTACTAATAAATTCCGGATATCCTGCTTTTTTAATCCCTTCAATATATCTGACTAACGGTATATTTTCATATACAGGGAGTCCTTTATGTTCAGAACAATGATAAACATCTGTTATATAAATTGTTAAGAGTTCCTTAATATCATCCAATGTCAATGCTGCCATTTTTTCAGGTTCATATTCTCCAAGTTTTATAAAATTGCTTTTTCTTGTTCCCTCAAGTCTGTGTATAAATTCTTCATTTATAGTACCAAAGTATCGTTCAATTACTCCTCCATATCGAGGAGTTCTTACTGGTCTATATTTCACATGAGATTTTAGAGTATCATTTATCATTCTTTTTACCTCAGCACTTTTAAAATCAGGACCATTATCTAAAAATATAGTATTAGGTATACCAAATACGTCCCATTTATTTTGTGTATCATATTTATTATCTTTGATAAAAATTCCATTCTCTAGTGCCTTTCTTACTCTATTTGCTGAAGGGGGTTCAAATGATATATACATACACCAAATACATCTACTATATACATCAATCCCTAATGTTATCCATGGTCTTCCATTTACATATCCTGTTTTACTATCCATTACATCCATATTAAGTTCAGTATGATCAATCTCTATAACATGTAACGGATACATAGAATCTTCATTAGAAAATCCTCTTTCAATATCATCATATATCGCTGCGGCTTCTTTAGAATTTCTAAGTCTTGATTTTACTTGTGGATTAACTCTATCCAGTAATTTATATATAGTAATCATTTTAGGTGGAGGAATGTTTTTCATAAGGCATTTTACGCATATAGAATCGTATATTTCATTTTTCCCTGCCTGCCTTGTTGTAAGATATTCTTTTGAAATTACGTCCTGTATAATAGGAATATAAATATTATCTATTCTGACATTAATACTATCCAAAATAATGTTTGGATTTCTAGGATTATATATATTTAGAGTTTTATTATCCTTTCTACTTAAATATCCACTTCCGCTTTTGGGTACTAATCCTTCTACACCACTTTTTTCTTTTATATTTTCAGCTTTTCTATATGCAGATAAATATCTCTTTATTGTTCTTACTGAAATATTTTCTTTCTTAGCCACTCTATTAATAAGTTCTTCCTGATTTAATTCAGTTAATTCTTCATTTTCATATGTCAGTTCACTATAGTATTCTTTAAATTCATAATTCGCTCTGATATCACCTTCTTTTATAGCCTTGAAAATAATTAAAGGTCTAATTATTTTCATCTTTTTATATGCTATGTCCTTCTTATGAACTGATAATAAATTGAATGATATATCTTCATTACCATCAGAAATTGGTTTTATATATTGTGGAGAATTCTCATCATTTATTAATGCATTTGAAACTAGTTCTGAAAATTCTATCATTATTGAAACTCCATCTGAATCTATCCTTCTAATAAAAACATTAGGAGGTTCTATTGATACTACTACATATCTTTTTCCCATATATATAATTTCTGAATTAATTTTTAGTTTATTTATTCTCAGTACTGGTCACTTCCTTTAGATAACTAAAATAGTCTATTTCTCTATGAAGAGTTATATTACTGAATTCTGATATTGGCATCTCAATATTTGTAAAAATACTTCCATTGGCTATTAAATGATATATTGTAGGAAGCAAACTCAATGTATTTATTTCATCTGAGAAACTGTTTAGTAATTCATTTATGTTTGTATTTCTCATATACTCTAATCTCGCCATTACATTAGGAATTAAATCATTATACTCCTTCCTTCGCTTTAAAAATCCAACAAGAAATCTAATATTTCTTATTAATTCAGTTGGTAATAATTTAGGATAAATAACATTATAATTCCACTCATTCTTTTCAGCATATTTATTACATCTTTTATTTATAATCTCAATTTTATCTGTAATCTTACTTTTAGGATCTTTAACTTGATATAATACTGGCTTCATGTTATCTCGAAAAACCAATACATCAGGAACATGAATCCATCTTTTCTCGATGCCATCTTTATCAGTATATTTCATCTCAATTTCCATTGGTTGAACATAATACCTAAGAGTTCCTTTATCCAATTCTAAAATCGAATATAGTATAAATTCATTTATAGATTCGTATTCTATGCTTTTATTCATTTTATTGCTATAGAAAGTTCCTATTATGTGTGGTAATGCATTACTAGATTTATTATTTACTTTTCTTTTAGGTTTAAATATAGAGTCATATCTTTCCCATGAACCAAACGACTCTCCATTATCTGACACAATCAATTCATCCCTTTCTATATAAAATTATTAATGTAATTTCCATTTTCCTCTATTAGTCTATAGCTTCAAATTTCTCATCTATAGTTAACTTATTTAGCCTATTTATAGTTTTTATTAAATCTTTTATTATTAAATCTCTTTTTTGAAGTTCAAATTTAAATTTTTTAATAATATTCTGTCGTTCAATAAATTGGTTTTTATTGTCTTGTAAATCAACGTTATTATAAAATATACCTAAATACGCACTGCTCACCAAAGTATGTGCAGCATTCTTAGTGCTTTTGATCCATTCTACCGATATATTGCTACTATTACTCACTAAATTTAGTATTTCAGTTATCTTTGGATATTTATCTTGAATACTTCGAGTAACGTGTTCATTCTTTATCATATCAACTAATGTTCTTTGATCTGAGTAAATGATAATCTTATCATTTAACTCCATTTTACTAACTATCATTAGTGCATCAAATAACGCCAATTCTTCCGCAGTATGGCTGTAACCTGCCTCCAACTTTTTAGAATACCTTATTCCGGTAGTTCCATATACGTCAATTACCCCTATATACATAATATTGTCCTTCACTCCGCCATCCACATATATTTGTACTATATTAATCCCTCCTTTCAATTTATCTAGTTAATAAATCTGTTTCTAAATTCTTGTATTTCTCCTTTCTGTCGTCATTTTAGACATAAAATCAAATTTTATTCATAAAACTGCTTGTCCCATAAAAAAAATTTCACTGCCCTTTAAGAGTAATGAAATTTTTTTTATGTTTAAAATCAAATATTTACTTGTATTTTATAATTAAATTATTAACCTGTTTCTTATAAAATATACATTATTTTTGTGTATATTTTTATTAAATTTATACACATTCTTTTTTTTAAAATTTTTTAATAATTCTATAACATAACTTATTAGTTTTGTGAATTTAAAATTAAAAATGTTTACTTTCATCAATCCAATTTAAATTTAAATGTTTCATCTTGTTTGTTAAAATGCCAATAATATTTATACTCCAAATTTATATCTAAAAACACTACTACTGATTTCATAATAATAAGTTTATTATTATTATCTTTATATTGTATTAATCCATCACAAGCAATCCATTTATTAAAAAATAGGATGAAATAAGATGATTGTTAAAAATACTAATTAAAATTATCTCAATTCCATCTTATTCTTATAATTTCATGATATTTTTAAAAACCACCACAATCTTCAAAATAATCATCTTGTAAAAAATAAATTCTTTGCAGTTTTTCTACATAATAATATCGATCGCTATTAATTACCTTAACCATTCTATTAAGATATTCTTTAAATTTTTCTACTCTTACTTTACTTTTACAATTGTTACAGTAATCATATCCCCCACTTAGATCATCTTTTAAATTAGTTTCTGCCATATTCCTGTACATTTCTAAGTAATATTTTATTTCTTCATACTGCTCTTCACAATAATCTTGATACAGTATATTTGCATCACTCATTCCTAACATCACCAAATGTTGCATCTGTTCAATTATACTAGTTTTACAACCATTGCATGTGCCGCACTTTTGTTCCATACAAACCAACTCCTTTATTTTTACATAGTATAACTTGAAATTTTAAAATTTTGTGTTAACTGATAAATGAATTGGACTTTGTTATAATAAACTGTTTAACATGTTATGTGTATAAATTTAGTAACTTTATACACACTCTTTTTCTATAAAAAGTAGAATCACAAATTATTCTTATACAACTTTATCATCTTTACCTTACTTAAAATAGAAAAAAGAATACCAAAAGCTTATTGCGCTAGGCATTCCTTTTTCTTATATTAATCTATTATTATAAGAAATATATATCCTTTCTCATTTATTATTATCATCTTTAATTTCATAATAGAAAGGATTGAAACCACTTTTACTTTCAGAAATCAAGTTATCTACTGTGGCATTAGTTACTAATAAATCATCATTATTTTCATCATCAAACATAAATATTTGAATATTTTCTCTATCTATTCTTTCATAAAATTTCTCTAAAACTGTTCCTATTGCTTTTCTATTAATCAAGTCAAATGGTTTAGAAATATGATCAATAACCAAAATAGGTACAATAGGATATTTATTTTCTTTAATTAATAATTCCAAAAAACTTAAATACCCTGATAACTGAATAAGTGTATGCCTTGCCATACTCCCTGTATAGTACTTTTCTGAAGACTTTTTACCACCTTCGATTACAATTTCTGCTTCATTTCTTTCATCTTCATTAACTGTTATCATAGGTTGAAGAATATTTCCCTTTTTAATATATTGTATCTTGAATCCTTCAATATCAATATCATGCTTAACTAATTCTGAAACTTCATATGCTGATTTATATAGATTAGTAATACTCTCTGAAATCATTTCTATCTTTTCAACATCATCTGCATTTTGCAATATTTTTATTTCTTCTTTAATTGCTCTTATTCTTTTTCTTTTCTCTTTAAGTTCATCCTCATTATAGCTTATGTTTTCACTTAAATAATCTTCTACAATAGATATTGCTTTAATTTTTTCATCTATATTAAATCTTTTAAATCTATAATTATTATTAAAAATTTCTTTCTTTAAATTTTCCCTTTGTTTTCTCATTTCTTGAACTGCAGTATCATTAATTATATAGTTATTAAAAGAAATGCTACTCTCTAAATCTTGAACTAAATTAGTTACAGGTTCTATTAGATACTGTAACTCATTAGTATTTTGCAAAATTAAATTTAATCTCTCTAAAAGTATTTTTCTATTTTCTCCTTCTATGTTCATTCTTTTAGAGTCTAAGATTCTATTTTCATATATTTTAATCTGCTCATCTAAATTATTGAATATAGCTTCTAACTCTGCAATAGTTTTAGTACTATTCTTATTTATTTTACTCTCCATTGACTTTATGCTTTCAATTTGTTCCTTGATTTCATCAGAATTTCTACCGTTGTATGGTAGAAGTATATTTAATTTATGTAAGTTTAAATTAACTTTATTGCATATAAAATCAAATCTACTTGCAGTTCTTTCAATTGATTTCACTTCATTTTCTAGAACCTCAAGTTCTTTTTTTAGTTTAAATATCAGTGATAAATTTTTATTAAATATAAAATTCAATATAGGATTAAGCTTTACAGAATATCTTATATCACTACATTTATCTAAAAAATCATTTAAAACCCCTTGTCTCTTTTCCCCTAAAAAATTAAACATTGTAAATGATCTATATGTTAGGTTTTCATCTGTAAATTCCCTAATATCCTTTAGAAATAATTCTTCTTTAGTAAAAATAGAATTTAATTTATCTTTATATTCCCTACTTCCTATAGACTCTCCTTGTTCTTCATCTTTATAGTATAAATAATTCGTTTCTGCATCTAAAGTTCTAGTTAGAACATAGCTAATATTATCATAAAAAATTTCCATCGTAGCTTCTTTTAGAGTATCCTTATACCAGTATTGCTTGTTTACTTTTTCTGATGAACCCAACATATAATCGATAAATTTATAGAATTCTGTTTTTCCAGAACTATTCTTTCCCTTAAAATAATTAATTCCATATTCAAATTTATATGTAAATTCTTCATTGTGATTACTTTTCATAATTAGCTTATCAATTTTAAACATTGTGGATTACCTCCTTCAGAAACTGTCTATCTGTCATTTTTCCACTTACATTAATAGATTTTGCAATAAAATTATTTTCCATATAAATAGTTGTATTATTTTTTGAATTATAATTTAGTATATCATCTTCAATTAACAAATCCCCATTTTGTATTAATAAATGAATAGCTTTAAATATATATTCAATACTATTACAGTAATCCTCAAATCCACCAGATAACTTTGAAATACATTTTAATAGAATATCTTTAGAATTATTTGCACTGTAAATTTCTTTCTCATTAAATTTATTTTTCTTTATTAGGTAAGAAAAAACAAGTGTTTTGTTAATACTAAGTTGCTTATGCTTCTGTAAAATTCCTAATATTATATCGCAGTAACCACTTAACATGATCGCTTCTGCTAATACTTTATTTTTAGGCATTTATATATCCTCCTTCCAAGATATTTGTTTCTCATCATCAATATCATCTCGTGTTAAATGAATTGCTACACCATACTTAACTTGTTCATTTGGTGTATATGAGTTTGAACTTTTCTTTATATCATTAAGCCTGTTAAGAGGAGTGTCCCTATTTTCTTGTTGTAGTACTGATTTTAGGAAATCGTAATTCTCATAGGTTGTGTTCTCCATATCCTCTATTCTCGGTATCTTATTATTCTCCATATAAGAACACTTTAAAAATTCATAATATAATTTATACATAAGATGTTGTTCTACGCTTTGTCTTGATAGATTACATGAATTTAGTTGAATACATTCTCTTGAATTAACAATCTTTAAGTCTTCCCAATCAATTGCATTGTTACTTTTGAACATTGAATAACTTAAAATAACCTGATTTTCTTCTATGTTTTTACAAATCTCCTCAATTTGTTGCATGAACTCACTATAGGTACAAATAAAAGGTTGTCCTTTGTTTACAGCTTGCATAATCTTCATAGTTACATATCTCATTAATTCTTGTATTCTCATATAATATATAGTTTCTGATACCGATGGAGCTGATCTGTGAAAGATACGTTCATATCTATTTAAAATTTGATCATCTATTTCATCTACAACCTTAAATTCATATTTATCTTGAATTCGTTTATAAAAAACTTCAAATTCTTTAAAATCATCATTAAATATATTCTTTACCATTGTAATTAATGCATTTGCATTTTTATCTGATGATTTTATTTTTTTAAATAATTTCTTAGAATCTCTATTAAAAATAATATCTTGATTATCATAAGCTTTGTCAGTAAATAGTAAATATTTGCTGATATTATCATGTGTTTTTTCAACAAGCAACCAATTATATAGTATTTTTTCAGCACTTGCATTTGTTATACTTGTCCTTTTTACTTGTATTGCCACATTTGTCTCTTTTTCTTTAATTATGCATTTATAGCTGTCACTCTTAGTATCTATTTCATCTTTCTGAACCGTTTTTATGTTTACATCCTCTAGTGTTTCAAATTCTATTTGTTCATTTTGTTGAAGTTTCGACAGATAATATATAAATACTTTTATTTGGTATGCAAACCCACCTAAACTTTTTATACCACTTTCTCCAGTAGAATATTCCATATCGTTACTCCTATCTGCTTTATTTTTCCTTAAATCTTATCACAATCTATTATTTTCCATTACATACAGTATAATATATATGATTACAAAATAAAATCAAATTTCAACATTATTATTACTTCTTCTACCACTAAAAATGTATCACTTTATATAGTTTTACCATTTCTATTATCTTCTTAAAATAGATAAAGGAATACTAAAAGCTCTTGCTCTAAATATTCCTTATCTTTTTATATTCTGTTATTCTAATATATATTTAAATTTTATGTCATTACTATAGTTCGCTTTCTAATTATTTAAATTAATTTCTGTCTTACCTTTAAACTTAAAGTCATTTAAAATATTTGTTTCATATTTATTTATTATAAATTTACTTGCTTTATTTTCACTAGTGTTTAGTATTTTTATTATCTGAAATCCATTTTTTCCATTAAAAACAGACCCACATAAAGAAGGTGCTGATGCTAACACTATTTCTGATTCGTTTTCATCACTATATACCGTATGCTTTTCAATAAGTTCTTCATGTTTATGACCGGAGCAAACTAATTTAAAACCTAACTTAACTAACTTATATTTTATTAAAAATAAATTTAACACTTCTGCATATTCTTTTATCTCAATATTAGGATGCGGAATTAAATTATTATGAATAACTGCTATTTTGGTATAACTATCAAAGTCCTCTTTTTGCTGATTTAATTGCTTGCATATGTAATCTAATTTATCAAATTCTTCATTCTTTATATAAAATAATTCCTTCTCATTTTCCTTTTTAAAATTAACTGAATTAAAACCATATATAAATATTTTATTGTTTTCATCTAATATATAAGCTTCATCAGAATAAATAGTTTTAAATCCTCTAGTATATGATGCAAATAATGCGAACTGACCATCTTCGCTCTCTCTATTTCTATCACATTCATGATTTCCTGGTACTATATATATTTTATCTGAACCTATTCCTAATTTAGATATTTTATCTTTGAATTCTATAAATCCCTTCTCTTCATTTTTGCTCGTTATATCACCGCTAATAATCAAATAACTTGCGTTTAATTCAGTAACTTTTTTAGAAAAACTTTCAAAAATATCTGGGGACATATTCCTTATGTTCATTAATCCTGCCTTGTTATCCATACCTGTATTATAATCTGAACCAAAATGTAAATCAGATATATGAATTATTGATATTTCTTTTAATTCATTATTATTAACTACGTTATTTAACAAATTTTTAGCATCTTCTTCACCTATTACTTTTTCATATTCGTCATATGAACTTCGAAAATTTCCCAAATCATCAGATGAAATATAATCCATTTGATATATTTCTCCAATATCTAAATCACACTCGTCTACCTCCTCAAGTAATTCAAAATAGATGAATACTCTATCTTTATTATTTATAATATCTGCTTCACAACCATTTACACATTCCGTTTTATCAAAATTAAATATTTCAAAATATTCTCCACATGGACAGCTATAAAATGCTATCGCTTTAAATAATTCAACTTTTTTCCCAATATTAAAAAATTTCATAACCAGTTCTTGAGATATTCCCATCTCATTAGCAATCTTAATAGGATTCAGTTTTAATCGTTCTCTTTCAGTAGTATTATCTTTTATACACTTATCAAATCTAGCTATAAATTCATTATTTATATTAAGTTTTATACTTTCAATTTGTTTAACAATACTTTTTAATTTCTCGCAATACATAATCACATTTCTCCTTGTTAAAATAATATTTAGGATAAAATACAACCTTAAATCTATTGTGATTATCTACGTGAATAGCTGTTCCAAAATGTTTTTCAGCTTTGCATCCTAGCCAATAAATTATGGAGTTTTTAATATTTTTCTCTTTATCTAACCTTGCTTTAATATCATAAAATACACTTGTGTCTAATACAGATTCCATAGGCTTGGAAGATCTTGCCTTCCCCTCTCCTACTGTATCATCAAAAAATTTTACTTGTCTTGGATATGCTTGCACATCAAACTTGTCCATTAATATTTTAGGAGTCAATCGTTTATAATCCTTGGACATCTTAACTCTATAATAATTATTCAGTATTAATTCACAAATTACATCCTTATCACTTTTTTGAATGCTCTTACCATCACCTAATACTTGCCTTCCCCAATACTCAACTTTTTGTATTATATCTTTTTTTAAAATTCCATCAACATATTTTGTTGTTGAATCTAAAACTTTTCCAGTTAAGTCATTTACTAATTTATATACTAGTTTTTGAGTAAAATCTAATGTTGCATGTGATTTTATTGTAAATATACTTTTTATATCAGAAAATATTTCTTTAAACTTATTATCCGGAGCATATTTAGGTAGTATTTCATCACCCCAATTAATTATCCTAACAGCTATAATCATTAATTCTAAATTAATTTCTACAGAATAATAATTATTGCATCTGTTACTACTATCCCTCAGTATTACTCCTTCCCCTAAAAGTAATCTTATACATTTAATATTTTCACCATCATGTTCTATTTCTGAATATACTAATTTTTTTTCTCCCGTATCAATAAACTTTTCAATATCATTTATATAATAATCATTAGTTACTTTATTTCTAATTCTATATTCTTTCACTTCTAATAAATTAATTCTTTCAATCCAGTCATTATAACTCAGACTCTCGATATTCGTAATAAATTCTATATACATATTTTTAGATTTACCATAATTAAGTTCATCTATTAAAAATTTATTTAAATCTTCCTCAGATAGAAATTTATGTTCTAATAATTTATTTATAAGTTCTAGTAACAATCCCTTACTTGAATCATCTAACCTATATTCCTCAATCTTCCTATCTATATCTACTAACTTTTCCTCTAAAAATTTTTTTATATTAGGTTTATGAAGAGACCTAAACACCGTTGAATCTAATATCAAATCCTATCACATCCTCTCATAGTAATGACTAATCAAATTATATCATATTATTTTACATTTAATACAATAATGTGTCATTACTACAAATTACTTGGTAAAAATATTAATATGATAGCCCTATTTCACTAAGAATTTATCTGAATTATTTACTATGAGATGTAAGCTATATATAATTATAATTTGCAATCAAAATTTACTAAATTCATCACTCACTTATAATGTGATTCCCCCTGCACTATCCTAAGTTTTATTTAAAATTCAATGTATTTTTCTAGCTATATCAATTTCTTATTAATTGGACGGTATGTATTATCAGTAGATATCACTTTTCTCCACTTCTGGTTCAATTTTAAATACTCTATCTATGAAGTCAACTATTACTTCGTAGATTTTAACAACATCACTATACTCAAAAAATAGCTTATTTGTTTCTTCATCAATATTAAATCCATATTTATTGTATTTATCAATTTGAGATTTATCTATATTACCTCCATTATGTGCAATCATGTTCCTAGCATCTCGTATTGTTTTTATATATTCCCATTGCATATCATTCTTAATTCCTTTTATTCCAGCTACTAGTTCTAGATACAGAACAGCTCGTTCTATTCCTTGCCCATGAATATCCTTATATGTTATAGTATATTTTTTCATCATTTGATATGCTCTACATAATGAATTAAATGAATCTTCAAGCATTGAAACTAAAGTTATTATTAAAGAATAATACGCAAGTGGCATTGATTTACAAGTATATATATGAACATTTTTAAGATATTTTGATTGATTATAAAAATCACCACATTCAGCAGCATGATTGGCCATTTTTAAAAAAGTTTCTTTGTAAACTTGTAATCCATTTTCAACAGTCTCCATTACACCTTTGAATGGATATAACTCAGTATGAGAATAATATAATGCCATTTCACTTGGCTTTTTTATTTCATACTCATCCAACATTGGAAAGTTTATTTCCATATCACAACCTCCAATCATTTTTTCTATTTAATAAAAAGTCTTTTATCTTTTTAATTGCCCATACAACACCAACTATCAACCAACAAATTAATATAATTACAACTAAATAAATAAGTGTTGTTTTAATATCTAGCTCTTCAATTTTTAAGAACTGTATATTCATTCCCATAAATCCAACAAAGAAATTTAATGGTATAAATATTAATGTAATTACATACATAATATCATTTTGATCATTCCTTGACTTTTCTGCTTGTTGGTAATCAAGAAATCTTAAATATTCATTAATATCTTGTATCTTACTTCTCATTTCTTGGAATATATCATCTAAGCAAAAACACTTTTGCCAAGCCTTAAAAAAATCATTTCTTCCTTCGATATTGCTGAACTCTCTAAACCAGCACTTAGCCGTAAAATTTCTAAACTTATCCAATATTTTTTCTGTTTTAAATAACATTACCTTATTCTTCTTTTTATTATTTTTAATATCAGTATTCAAAAAGGCTTCTGTTAATTCTTTTGATAATTTTAACATTGATATTCTTTGATGTAATGCTAATAGCACTCCTATAGAATAATTTTGCATTATATTATCTTTAAATGTATTATTTATAAACTTTGCCCCATTGTCATATACAAAAATACCTCCTCCTTTTAAAGAAAAAAAGTGTACTACGTTTCCTTGAGGCATATATATGTGTGAATGTTGAAATTCATCCAGAATCTCAACTGAATCTGATTCATTAAACATATTCATCAGATAATACAGGAACGCAAAAGTACTATTCTTAAACTCTTCAGAGTTTTCATAATTTTCAAATTTTACATATCTAAAATTAACAAATCCTTTTTCATAAAAAGATTTTAATACTTTACTTATTTGATCAGATAAAATTGTGTCAACTACTTTATTTAAACTAATAGTTCTTATACTTCCATCATTTTTATTTAAAGTAATGTTATTTATACCACTACTATCCACTTTAAATATTTTATTAAAATTTAATATCCGTCCAGGAGAAGTGATATTACTTGTCTCATTTTTCAAATTCACATTAAAAGTTAAAATACCGACTCCGTTACCAAAAACAAATATTTCAACATTTTCAATTTCAAAATTAATTGTATTATTTCCATCAATTAATTTTAATTTTTTAAAATTGTATAAAATCTCATACTCTTCTGATAAATCATTTACTAATTCTTCTGTATCTTTTAATTTAAATATGCCTATGTTGCTAACTTTATTAGTATTACATTCAGTAAATAAATAACTTGCTACATCTGGTAATAGTTCATTTCTTCTCTTTTGGATATCTTCCTGAATCAACTGCTCCCATCTATTTGAATCGCTATATTTTTTAATTATCGCATCATAATCATCTACACTAAAACAGAATGGATAATATATTTTAGAACAATACTCTTTGATTTTTATTTTTTCTTTTACTAATGTGAACATATAAACTACCCCTCTATAATTTAAAAGTATGCACTCATATTACCGTTATATCCCTACCTAACAGTAATGTGTTTTGCTACATCTCTGTACAAAAATTTACTAAAAACTAAATATACTCATATTATATTAAATCAATAATCCACTAATTATAAACTATTAATCTTATAAAATTTATAGATATGAATTAATACTATCTCAGTAATTTATTTGTATATTTTCAAAAATTCCTTTAGTAATTGCTCTAATATAAGAAGATTCCTATATACTAAATAGGATAATCTTATTTCGTAAACTTCCTGTCCTTCTTTTCCATAAAACGCACCAGGTCTTATATGATGAAAAATTTCATTTCTATATCTAGACAAATCAACGAAATCTTTGTTTCCTAATAACTTAGTTAACATAGAAATAAAATCTTTATATTGTTCATTTGATTGTTCGATTTCTGTCAATTTTTTTATAATACATTTAAAATAATTCTGTTTATTTTTAATATCAAAATTTAAGAAATTAGCTATTAGACTTCCTAATTTATCATAACAAGAACATATTATAAATATGGATTCATATGTAAAATATTGTATATTGATGATGAAAGCAGGAAAAGGATAATATCTATTTATTGTACCATTAATGCAATTTGCTACATCCTTTAGACACTTGCATCCCTCAAGTAATCTGAATATAATATCAATTAAATATGTATGTATTTCATTTTTAGCATCAAGTTCGAATTTGTTAACTAATTCTCTAAGCAATTCTCTTGCATCATTACTTAAATTCACTAATTCTACTGATTGCCTTATTTGACCTTGCAACTCCAATTCTCTGATAATAAGATCATAATCATCTTTGAAATTCAATTTCTGTACAACATGTACTACTTTTGATTTATTAATAACAAAATCCTCAAATTCACATATCATCATTTCTAATATTTCATATATTAGATCTATATTATCTAAAATTATTGTAACAATTGGAATAAATTCTATATCAAAATTATAATTAGGATTTTCTTTTTTCTCTTTATCTAATCTTGATATCTGGATTAAATGTTTTGATATTCTATGGCGATTTGCTACGCTTATATCATTAATTATATGAAAGATATGGTTACTTCTTAAATTGCAAACCTTACCATATATGTTACTTTTCTTAAAACTCTCATTACTTATAAGTTTTTTATGTAATCTATTAAAAGAATTATTTCTAAGATTAATTTTATCATATTCAATTTCATAAATAATTGATAATATGTTTGTAATTCTTTCCCAACATATAATCAGGCTACTAATAGCATTATTTAAAAATAATCTACCTGGATATGTTATTTCATTGTCATGATTCATAGTACCAAATTCAAATAAAACCAAATCATTTAATGCCTTATTTACAAAAAAATTACTATCTTCAATTAAATTAAATACATACTCATTATCATTCAATTCTATAAATTCTTTCCTTTCTGGGAATTTTTTAATATATTTTACACAATAAGCATTCAATAATTCACTAATATTTTTAGATTTTAAAAAATATTTATTTATCTTATCAATTTCTTCTTTTGAATAAATTCTATCCTGCATTTCATTTAATTTCATCATAATTTACAAATTCATCTTCCTTCTCAACTTAATATTTTAGCTTATTTCCTAATAAGTATAAAAAACTTTCATGCACTAACTACATAGTTATTTTCCAATTATAAATTTCAACAATACTACAAATAATATGTTCAACTTTTTTATCTTGATCATATTCCATTGTTCTAATTTGTTCATCAAATTCAGAAACTCTTAGTCTTTTATAAATATTTATTAGCTCGTTCATAAAGTCTAATGAATTCTTTTCCGATAAAGTATTTATCCAATTCTTGAACTCATCAATAGAGATCTTCTCTAATAAATAATCACCATTTTCTATATAATTTAAAATTTTATCTTTTGCCATAATATTCAATTCATTATTTTTTGATAGTGTAACTAATTGAAAGAAAGCTCTTGTTTTTCTTATATCTGAAGTATTATTTATTTTTAGAAATTCTATTAATTCTGAAATATTCTCTTTACATAACGCTTCATCGGCATATTTTCTTGGATATTTATTAAAGTGAAAAATATATTTAATAACGAATTGAATTTTAATTTTCGTAAAGTTATTAAATATTAATTCAATTTTTTCAAACCATATATGGCTATTGTTGTAATCTGCTTGACGCAGTTCGAAATCTAAATTATATGCGCAATAGTATTGTATTGCATTAATAAATGGTTTATTTTCACTATCTATTATTTCTTTTATTAATTTATCTTCATAGTCTATATTAATGGCTCCATTAAATAAGTATTGAAAAAATTTCATCCATTTTGCATTTTTTATAATCTCCATGAAATAATCACTCTTCTCGTACTTTAGAAATCCCATAATATGAACTAATGGATAACTATGTATGTCTGGAACCAAATAAGCACTATTAGCAAAACTATTATAGTCCAAATCCTTTTTTTCGTATAATTCACCTAATTCTTCCCGGTCAGAGCTTAAATTTTCAATTTTATTATCTAGATAATTCTTTATTCCAATTAATAATTTATTAATAATAGTTGTATTTCTTATTAATTTACTAATTTCCCCATAACTTTCTTTACAGTCCAATGTAATAAATTCATTTAAAAAACCAACATAGAATAAACAAAACACCTCATTTTCAGAAACATTTCTACTATTAATAAATTTAAAAATATCTTCCCATTTAAAATTATTTTCTTTAATAGTTTTTTTTATTTCATTATAATAATGAATGTAAGAATATTTATTTATTAGATCAAAAAAAGAATTTAAAACATAATCTATTATTTGATTACTATTTTCATCATTACAATTTAATACTTTGTCCATTTAATTTCACCTCACTTTGTAATATTAAAAATATTTCTTTTGCACTTATAGGATCCAATTCTACTATAGTTGAATAATTTTCTCCTAACTTATTAAATGATCCTCCAAATAAAATACCAGTAATATGATTAGCATGTACAAGAAATATAAATCTATCATGTACATTAGTAGATGTCCTTATTAATTCAAAATTATAATTTTGAAAAATATCTGTATATTTACAAAGTCGATTATTCTTTAATTCGTCTAAAAAATTATTAATTGTTTCATCCTTTCCCTTTCTAAATATTACTCTTTTTTTTATATTTGTATTCTGTGAAAACATAATTACAATATCACATATTTTCTCAAAGGTTTTAATATTCTCCTCATTACTTAATTCTATATTTAAGAAACATGAATCTACTATCCATAACTCATCACATTCTTTTTTCGAATACTTTTCAAGAATATCAAAAAGTTTATCTGTTTCATTGCTTGCTAAAAAATATGTATTGCTATAACTCTTTCTTTTTATATCATATTTAAGCCTTAAATTATTTTTATAATATAATTCACTATCATCTTTTTCTAAAACTCTACTTCTATCACTGCTGATCCATTTTGTTAATTTTATATTTTTATTTACAGTTTTTAATGAAATTTCTTTTGTAATAAATGATCCTCCCCATGCGGTTCCACACTTACGTAAATTGCTATTATTTAATGATTTAAAAACTATCTTACTATCATTGATAACAGTAACATCAAAGCTTTTCCACTCAAAATCTGTTTGCAATATATTATTACCTTGTACAACAAATGTATTAATTGTTCTTTCATCTATTTTAAATTCAAAAATAATAATATCACTGCTGTTCTTAACACCATCAATTTTAATCATTCTATTTTTATAATTATCTTTTGATTTTTCTATAATAACCTTATATTTTTGTGGCGTATAAAACAATGAATTACCTAAAACATAGGGATACTTGCTAATATCTATATTAGCATGTTTCTTAATAAACTCATCTATTTCAACAAATAACTCATATTTAAAATCGTTAAAAATG
Source organism: Clostridium sp. DL-VIII (assembly GCF_000230835.1). Classification (NCBI taxonomy): domain Bacteria; kingdom Bacillati; phylum Bacillota; class Clostridia; order Eubacteriales; family Clostridiaceae; genus Clostridium; species Clostridium sp. DL-VIII. The sequence continues at coordinate 579,978 of NZ_CM001240.1, read as the reverse complement.
CTTTCTAGTTTTTTAGTATTACGATATTCGATTAACGTTGATGAATAATCATAATATGGATTCATAAAATGATCTGAATCTAAGATCCATTCATATTTCGGTAACTGTGGAAAAGTTACATTGCAAATACATTTTTCTTCAAAAATTAATTTACCTTCTTTGATACTCTTTGTATCTACTATTTCTCTATCCTTTGGATAATCATTAAAACAATCATGATACAATTCCAAGATCATTGTGTTATCAAATTTAAATGTTTGTACTATCATATATTCACATCCTGATTTTTATAATTACAATACTATTTTATATAATCAAACTTTGATTAGTTAGATTTTCTTCTTTAATTGAAACAATAACTAATATACTAATCCTAAATCTTGACTCTTACAATGTAATTTTCTATTATAGACATAATCAATATCATAAATTTTATGATTTATTCTCAAAATAAAAAAGATAACGCATTTACTTCTAAATACACTATCTTTATTATACTTTAAAACTTACAAAATTACTTTATTTTTACATAACAGCCTGAATAAAATTTATAAAACAACAAAATAAAACATAGAGTAATATAGAAATATTGTTCTTATTACTCTATGCCTTATACATTTTACATCGTCAATTTTTAAACAAACTTCATTACTTATAGCAAAAACATACTTGTGACACTATTAATTATAATCATTATGACAATGTTAAATATAACATGTGACAATATTAATTATAACTCACACAATTAGTCTTTTATTAATCTATTATTTATTCAACAGTAACTGATTTAGCTAAGTTTCTTGGCTTATCTATATCGCACCCTTTATTCCTAGCTGTATAGTAAGCTAAAAGTTGTAATGCAACTACAGCAACTATTGGTGAAACTAAGTTAAGAAGTTCTGGAATTCTGATTACTTTATCGAAAATAGATTCATCTAATTCATCATTTTCATAAGCAATAGCAATTACCTCTGCTCCTCTTGCCTTAACTTCTACTATATTACTTACCATTTTTTCTCTAAGTGATCTTTGAGTTAATAAAGCAATTACCTTTGTTCCTTTTTCAATTAAAGCTATTGTTCCATGTTTTAATTCTCCACCAGCATACGCTTCTGAATGAACATATGAAATTTCTTTAAGCTTTAGTGATGCTTCTATACATAGTGCATAATCAGCACCTCTTCCTAAATAAAACACATCTTCTTCATTAGTTAAAAGATTAGCAATTTCTTCTATTTCATTTGCTTTATCTAAGATTACTTGAACTTTTTCAGGCACTAATAATAAAGCTTCTCTTAATTCTTTATCTAATTCCTTAGTCATTAATCCCTTTAATTCACTAAAATACATTGCCATCAAGTACATAACAACTACTTGTGTTGTATATGCTTTAGTAGAAGCTACAGCTATTTCTGGACCTGCCATTGTATATATTACATTATCAGCTTCTCTAGAAATACTACTTCCTACAACGTTAGTTATAGCTAAAGTTCTAGCTCCAACCTTTTTACAATCTCTAAGAACTGCTAATGTATCAGCAGTTTCCCCTGATTGACTTAATGTGATTACAAGAGATTTATTAGTTACTAAAGGATCTTTATATCTAAATTCTGATGCTATATCAACTTCAACTGGTATCCTTGCTAATCTTTCAATTGCTACTCTACCCATAAGCCCTGCATTATATGCAGTTCCACAAGCTACTATGAAGATTCTATCTATATTATCAAGATCTTCTTTAGATAACTTAAAGTCTCCAAAATTAATATCATTATTCATTGATAATCTTGAAGCCATTGTATCTTTGATAGCTTTTGGCTGTTCATTGATTTCTTTAAGCATGAAAGAATCATATCCACCCTTTTCAGCCGCATCTTCATTCCAAGTTACTTTGAAAACATCTTTCTTTACTTCTGTTCCATCACCGTTAAAGATTTTAGCTCCATCTTTAGTAATAAGAACAAATTCTCTATCTTCTAAAAGATAAATGTCTCTTGTGTAGCTAATTATTGCTGGTATATCTGAAGCAATAAATGTTTCATCCTTTCCAAGACCTACAATTAACGGACTATCTTTTCTTACAGCCACTAGCTTGTCTGGTTCTGCTCCGCTTACTACACCTAGAGCATAACTACCTTCTAGTCTTTCAGTAGCTTTTACAACTGCTTTAAAAAGATCTCCTATTTCTTCGTAATAATAATGAATCAAATTTGGTATTACTTCTGTATCTGTTTGAGATATAAATTCATATCCTTGACCTTTAAGCCATTGTCTAAGTTCTATATAGTTTTCTATAATTCCATTGTGAACTACAGTAATATCTCCTTTTGAACTTTGATGTGGATGTGAATTAATATCAGATGGTTCTCCATGAGTTGCCCATCTAGTATGGCCGATACCAAGTGTTCCCTCAGCTTTGCCTTCTCCTAAATTATCAGTTAAATTAGTAAGACGGCCTTTGTGCTTTTCGATGCTTACCTTACCTTCATTAACTACTGCTATCCCTGCTGAGTCATAACCTCTATACTCTAACTTTGATAATCCATCTACTAAAAAGGATTTCGCTGATTTACTTCCAAAATATCCAACTATTCCGCACATATTTATTCTTCCTCTCTTTTTCGCATATTATTTAATTTTTATTCTCCTTTTAATTTCATCCTAGCAAAACAAAAAAGGGCATAATAATCCTAGAAATTAAAATTAAAAGAAAGGTTTTAACACCAGACTGAATTTGTGCTGCAAATTGCTTTACAGTTTTACCAGCCGTTTACGGTAGTGCGATACCGTGGGGCACCCGCCGAAGTTTCGATACTCCCCAACCTCGTCAACTTAAGTGAAAACCTAAATCTTTGATTTAGTAGTTTGAACTTACCCAGTATAATCGGGCAAGTGAGACTCCAAATCTATGATTTGGTCAGTCGAACTTACTCAGCGAACGAATGTGAGTCGAGTTTCCTTTAAAAAGATTTACTTAGATCTTCATGTAACTTTAAAGAAAAGATTACTTCCATCTAAATTCTTTTTCAAAAAACTAAACCACCAAAAGTTCACTTACCTTCAAACTTCACTTAGTCCTGGCGCTTTTTTTTCAATTTATAGCTTTAACTTTTCCTATATCATCGCCTCCATTTTTCCTTTTTTTATGCCTCTTTGACTATTTTATCATATATTTTTTAATTGTCTATATTTATATATATTTTAATTCTTACTTTTTAGTTACAAAAATATTATTATACAAAAATACTTAAGTAATTTACTAAAACCACTTAATTTATTTAACTTAAACAATCTAAGGCGGATTTTTTTTACCCGCCTTAGATGAAACTTTTATAATTTTAAAACATCTTCATATGCTTTTTCTATCTTTTCTAGTAATTCACTATCATCTATATTAGCAATTTCTGAAATAGCAGCTTTTATTCCTTTTTCCTTGATTAATTCTTGCAATTTTACACTCTGTGCATCTTCAGGATTATTGTAATGAAGAGCTGATCCTACACCTAATAATAAATTATCTATACCTAGATTAAATCTCTTAGCAGTCATTAATGGCTTGATTAATCTATCACTATCGCTTAATTTTCTAAGTGGTTCTCTTCCAACTCTTGATACATCATCTTTTAAATATGGATTTTTAAATCTTTTAATGATTTTATCTATATATTTAAAATGAGCATCTTTATCTAAATTATGTTTTTCTACTAATCCAAGTCCACTTTCCTTCATTGCACTTTTTACAATATTATATATCTTTTCATCAGCTATACTTTCATCTATTGTACTATATCCTTTTAAGTTACCTATATATGCTGTAATTGCATGACCAGTATTTAATGTGAATAGTTTTCTTTCTATATATGCCATTAAATTATCTGCTAAGTTCATTCCTTCTATTGATGGAATTGTTCCTTTAAATGCTTTTTCTTCAACATTCCATTCATAGAATTTTTCAACTACTACATCTAAAATATTTTCACTCTTAACTGGTGGAACTATTCTATCCACAGAACAATCTGGGAATCCAACAAACTCTTCTAAATAAGCTTTTTCATCTTCATTTAAGCATTTTTCAACTTCAGCTTTTAATTGAGAACTTGCCTTTATAGCATTTTCACATGCAATGATGTTTAGTGGTGCCTTAATTCCAGCCTCTTTTCTAAGTTGTATCCCCTTAGCTATTGTTGGTGCTATTCTTGGTAATACAACAAGACCTACGGCTGTTGTTATAATTTCTGCTTCCTTTATCTCATTTAAAACTTCATCATTTATTGAGATAACTCCACTTATATTTTCAACTACTACATCTTCACATTCTACATCCATAACATGTATTGTATATGTTTTATCAACATTTATTTTATCGATTATTTCTTTATTTACATCGGCAAAAACTACATGATATCCTGCTTTTGAAAGTAATGCACCTATGAACCCTCTTCCTATGTTTCCTGCTCCAAATTGAATTGCTTTCATATTACATCTCTCCTTCTTCTATAATTTCTATTATTTCTTCTGGAGTCTTTGCATTTCTAAGTCTCTCAACATTTTCTTCATATTGAACTGTTAGTGCTATCTTTGATAAAATCTCCATATGTTCATCGCCTTTTCCAGCTATCCCAATTACTATATATGCAGTATTTCCTTCACCGAAATCAACACCATTTGGGTATTGAGCTATAACTATTCCAGTTTCAAGGATTTCCTTCTTATATTCATTCATACCATGTGGAATTGCTACACCATTCCCCATGTAAGTTGTTACTTCCTCTTCTCTAGCTTTCATTCCCTCTATATAATTTTCTTTAACATAACCTCCATCTATTAAAAGCTTCCCAACTCTTTCTATTGCCTTGTCCTTAGATTCTGAACTTACATTTAATACTATTCCTTGTTTTACTAAGATTCCTTTTTCCATTTATTCTTCCTCCTCATTATTAATGATGTTAATTAGAAACTCTCTAATCTCCACCGCACTGCTAAATTTTAATACTTCAATAAATTCTTTTTTTTCTATTAATGAAACACTTATTTTGCCGAGAATCTTAAGTATATAATTACTTTCAGCATTCCTTGCAAACATGACTATAAACGTGTCTACATCCTCTACTGAAAATCCTATACTTCTCATAGCTAAAGGTTTATTTATTCTATATACTCCTACAAATGGTTCACTGATTTCATCACTTCTAGTGTGTATAAGAGCTACATTAGTTCCTGGAACAACTACATTTCCATTTTCCTCACGTTTAAAAATGAGTTTTCTTATGACTTCTCTATTTTTTCCAATATTTATTTTGTGAATATCTTCTACTATGAAATTTATTAAATCTGTGAAAGCTTCACTATTACATTTATTTACTTTAAGATTTTTAACCATAGTATTAGCCAGCTCATATTCCTCATCTGTAACTGTATTGTCAGGAGCTTCAGCAAATAATTTTAATTCTTTTTCATTATTAGCTTTAAACTCAGATATAAACTCACTGATTTTTTCCACATCTTCCTCATTCATGAAATGTGAAACTACAATTATATTATCTGCTTCTAAACTTACAGGAACTGTTGCTAAAATCAAATCATATTCGTTCCTTTTAACTAAATTATTTATATCATGCAAAGACACCACATCAATAGTTTTTATATCATTAAAGAGAGTTTTTACTTTATTGCATAATATTCTTGAAGTACCTATACCACTTGGACATACAACCAGCACCCTAATATCCTTAGACATTACCTGCCGTTTTTGTATAGCCACAACAATATGCATAGTTATGTACCCCACCTCCTCTGGAGGAATTTTAAAATTATATCTTGAAAATATTAGCCTACAAGTACTATTAATAATCTTATATATGTCTCTATAGTTTTCTTTTATTTCATTTATAAGTGGGTTTATTACTTTTAGCCCCAAGTTCAGCATGTAAAAGGTTTGTTTAAAATGTTGAGCAAGATCTTTTGTTAATTGCTCATCCCCTGTAATATCCACATTCATTTTTTTTGATACTTCTTCAATGACTTCTTTCGATATATTCTCATAATCAATATCTGATTCTATACGATACTTATTATTAAACAAATACTTATAATCACTCAGATATAAACATAAATAAACTAATTCATCCTCTGATATAAATATATTATTCTTCTCTAAGCTCTCGCCCAAATATTGTATTCGTTTGTATTCATCTACAGCTAAGATATTCGTTTTAATTTCCTTAGGTAAATATATACTTTCTCCATTTTGAGTCTTTTTTATTGATAGGAGTACTTGTATAAATAAACTTAGGTATTTTATATCGTTGTTTTTAAAATAATCTAATTCTTTATCCTTCAATACATTCTTTACTGAATTAATAATTTCATTTCCAAAAATAATATTAAAAAATACCTTAACCAACTGATCGACTTTTTCATCATAAAGAAATGCTAATAAGTCTTCGAAAGGTTTAAAATCAAAGAACAATTCTACTATGGCATTTCTCTTATTCCACTCTGATCCCTGAATACTTATTCCATAACTTCTCTTTCTGATAACGCATAGATTCTTTGAAATAAGCCTTTTTTCGATATTATCTATATCTAGACTTATGCTTCCCATTACTACATTAAATTTATGGCAAAAATATGATGCTTTTAAGGGCTCCTTACTAACCAAAAGTTCACACATAATTATGATTTGTCTTTGCTCCTTGCTAAATAACCAAGGAATCGGAATCATCTCTAAAGAGCTTTTGATTTCTTCTAGATTTTCCTTATTACCAGAAATACTTAAATTCATATCTTCATCATTAAATATAACTATACTACTTTTTTTAAGTTCTTTATTAATAGCATTTATTTCCCTTAATATGGTTCTTTCACTTACATCAAGGTCTTTACTTATGCTCTTTATATTAGAAGTACCTTCATTTAAGATTGTACTTAATATAAATTGCTGCCTAGGAGTTAAATTATTCATATACTTCACCCGATTTACTTTATTATTTTTTATGCACTTCTTAGGTTATCGCATCTTTTAGTAATGTAAAATCTTTTAAGATGAATTATCATTATATAGTCATTAATTTTTATAATTTAGAACTTTTCAAAAATAGGTTTTCCTATTGTCTAAGATTAAATACGATACTAAAATAAAGAAGTATTATAACTAGTTATTTTTATTTTAATAATAAGAATCGTTAATACCCATTATTAATTTTTAGTAAACGTTACCACTCCTTTGAATATTTGCATTTTTTTGCATATTCCTAATTATGGAGTTAATTGTCTTAATGTAAATTTTAATATGTTATTTATCAATATTGAATATTATTGTTTCTTTCACTTATTATCTTATACTACGTATAATACGTTTTCAATTTAAACAAGTTCAAAACTGTGGTGACTTTTCAATGACAAATTTAAAGTTCAAAATTAATTATTATTGCATGAATATATTAGTTATAAATCACAAAAAATAGTCTGGCTTTAAAAAATTTTTAAATATATTCATATAAACCACAATAAAGGACAATTAAACTCATTGTCCTTTATTGCTATTTCATGTTTATTGTAACTTAATTATTTTAATGTGTTTATAAAATCATCATATTTACTACGATCTAAGAAATTTTTAACTGTAATTATATTAGCCGATGCTGATGCTGAGCTTCTTGCTCTTTCAACTAAGTTTTCTTGAGTAAATATTACATTAGCTTCTTTTGGAATGCTGTCAACTGATGAATGTTTAACTTCTATCCCATTAATTCCAGCATCTTTTAGAGCCTTTTTAAGAATTGATTCTCCCATTGCTGAAGATCCCATACCTGCATCGCAAGCAAAAACTATTAATTTAACATCATCTTTTGATACATTAACAGCTGTTTCTTCAGTCTTTGTACCTTTGCTCTCTGCCTTCATATCTTTCATTTTAGCTTGAGCTTCATCAAGGTTTGCTTCCCCACTATCTTTTGATGCTTTAAGAATTATTGATCCAACTAAGAAAGATACAATTGTAGCTACTGCAACTCCTGCTAAAACAGATGCGTAATTACCTCTTGGTGTCATAGCCATTACTGCAAATATACTACCTGGTGAAGCTGGTGCTGCAAGTCCAGCATGAGTTAATACAAAAGTTAAGTCTGCACAAATTCCTCCAGCTATTGCTGCTAATATTAACATTGGTTTCATTAAGATATATGGGAAATATATTTCATGTATTCCTCCAAGGAAGTGAATGATTATAGCTCCTGGAGCTGATTGCTTTGCATTTCCCTTACCATAGAATGTATAAGCTAAAAGTATACCAAGTCCTGGACCTGGATTTGCTTCAAGTAAGAAGAATACTGATTTACCTACTTCTTGTGCTTGTTGTATTCCAAGTGGAGATAATATTCCATGGTTAATTGCATTATTTAAGAATAATACCTTTGCTGGTTCAATGAATATATCTATTAAAGGTAATAATCCCATGTTTGTAACTATTGTAGCTAAACTACCTAATGCATTTGAAAAACCTTGAACTACTGGTTCAATGCAAGTAAAACTTATAAGTGCTAAGATTCCTCCAAAGATTCCAGATGAAAAGTTATTAACTAACATTTCAAAACCTGTTGGAACTTTTCCTTCAAAGAATTGATCCACTTTTTTAATTACATAACCACCAACTGGTCCCATAATCATTGCCCCTAAAAACATTGGTATAGAAGCACCGATTACAACACCTATTGTTGCTATTGCACCAACTACTGCTCCCCTTTGACCATATACAATTTTACCACCTGTATATCCAATAAGTAATGGTAATAAATATTTTATCATAGGATCTACCATAGTGCCTAAATATGCATTTGGCATCCATCCTGTTGGAATAAATAAAGCCGTAATTAAACCCCAAGCAATAAATGCACCGATATTAGGTAATACCATACCACTTAAGAAGCTGCCTAGTCTCTGTACTTTTCCTTTTAGAGATGTTTTTTCCCCTGTATTAACAGTTTCCATAATAAAACCTCCTATTTATTCAATAAATTATTTTAGTATTAGTTCTTTCATTTATCATCTTAAACTATCGTGAATACCTTTTCAATTTAAACAACTTCAAAATTGTGCTACGTTTTCAATGACAAATTTAAAGTTTGAGTATAACCATTGATAATTCACATTTTTATTATGTTTTTTTCAGCAATAAAAAATACCTAATAGATAAAAGATATCTATTAGGCTCTTTCACATTTGTGCCATTCACAATTATTTAAATACAAAATTTCATATTAATACATTATTTTAACAATCACGATTACTTCTCCATAGCTTCTCTAAATGATTCAATTAAATCATCTATATCTTCTAATCCTACAGATACTCTTATTAATGTATCTGTAATTCCAAGTTCTTCTCTTTCTTCTTTTGGAATCGATGCATGGCTCATTTTAGCAGGATATGACACTATAGTTTCTACACTTCCTAAGCTAACTGCTACGGCTACATTCTTAACATTATTTAAAAATGTTTTAGTCCTTTCAAAAGTTTTAAACTTAAAGGATAAGACTGCGCCAGCGCCATATGCTTGTTCTAAATGCAATTCTCTTCCTTCCATAGAAGATAATCCAAGATAATATACTTTTTCCACTTCTTCTCTTGTCTCAAGCCATTCAGCCAATTTTTGAGCACTTTTTTGAAGTGCATCTAGTCTAACCTTTAAGGTTTTAATTCCTCTAACAAGAAGCCATGAATCTTGAGGCCCAAGTACAGCTCCAAAAGTGTTTTGTATTTGATAAATTCTATCTCCAAGCTCTTTCGTCTTCGTTACAACAAGACCTGCAATTACGTCACTATGTCCACCTAAAAATTTAGTCGCACTATGAAGAACTATATCCGCTCCTAATTCTAATGGCCTTTGAAGATATGGTGACATGAAAGTGTTATCTACTATTGTAATTGCATTATTCTCTCTAGCTAATTTGCTAGCAGCCCTTAGATCTGTAACCTTTAACAACGGATTTGATGGAGTTTCTAAATAAAGTCCTTTTGTATTTTGTTTAAAAGCCTTTTCTATTTCTTTAATATTTGATGCATCTACAAATGTAAAGTCAATATTAAATCTTGAAAATAATTTTGTAGCTGCTCTATAAGTTCCCCCATAAACATCTCCACAAATTATAATGTGATCTCCTGCTGAAAATATTGATAACACAGAACAAATTGCTGCCATTCCTGAAGCAAATGCAAAGCCACACTCTCCCCCCTCGAGTTCTGCTATTATTTTTTCTACTACATCTCTTGTTGGGTTTCCTGACCTTGCATAATCATATTTTCCGAAGTTCTCTATATCAAATTGATGAAATGTTGATGTTTGATATATTGGAGTACTTACAGACCCTGTTGTAGGGTCTATATCTCCACTTGCATGTATTAATTTAGTTCCAAAATTCATAATTACACCCCTCTTATTCAGTTAACAGTTAGCAATTAACAGTTAACAATTATTGATTAATTTGCTACGTAAATTCTTTAAATTTTAAAATTATGTTTTTGAAAAGCCGTCAGCTTTTCTTCCTAAACTCTTAATTATTAACTCTGAACTTAGTTAATTGCGTTGTCTAAGTCACCTATTAAGTCATTAATATTTTCTATTCCTACTGATAATCTTAATAGATATTCATCTACACCTAACCTTTGCTTTATTTCTTCTGGAATCTCTGAATGAGTTTGAGTAAATGGATATGTTATTAAGGTTTCCACTCCTCCTAAACTTTCTGCGAATCTTATGACTTTAACACTCTCTAGGATTTTAGGAACTAATGCTTTGTCCTTGACTCTAAAAGATAGTGTTGCTCCAAAACCTGTTGATTGTTTCTTATTTATCTCATATCCTTCTGAACTCTCTAAACCAACATAATAAACTTTTTCTACTTTAGAACTTTTCTCTAAAAATTTTGCTATCTTTATTGCATTTTCTTGAGATCTATCTAATCTTATATGTAATGTCTTTAATCCTCTTAAGACCAACCATGAATCAAATGGAGATAATGTTGCTCCTGTTGACATATGAATCTTTCTAAGCTTTTGCAAAATTTCTTCATCATTTCCAACTATAAATCCTGCCAATAAATCATGGTGTCCACCCAAAAATTTTGTTCCACTATGAATTACTAAATCAGCACCTAATTCCAATGGCTTTTGATAATAAGGTGTTAAAAAAGTATTGTCCACAATTAATAGTAGATTTTTTTCCTTAGTTATTTCTGCTACTGCTTCTATGTCTGTCACCTTCATCATTGGATTCGAAGGAGTTTCTATAAAAACAGCTTTTGTGTTTTCTCTTATAGAGTCTAATATATAATTAATGTTTGTTGTATCAACAAAAGTTACTGTTATCCCAAAATCTCTATAAATGTCATCAAACAACCTATATGTACCTCCATATAAGTCATCAGATAAAATTATATGATCCCCAGATTTAAATAAGTGTATACAGGCATTAACCGCTGCAACTCCTGACGAAAATCCTATTGCTGATTCCCCACCTTCTAAAACAGCTAGTGTTTTTTCGGCTTCTTCGCGTGTTGGATTTTGAGCTCTTGAATAATCATATCCTGTACTATTATTGAGTCCATGATGCTTAAATGTAGCTGACTGATATATTGGAAAACTTATTGCTCCGGTAACTTTGTCCCCACCTGATACCCCACTTACTGCAATTGTTTCAAAAGATTTTTTTAGTGCCATTTTCTTGCCTCCTTAAATTTATATCTTACTTAATGCTTTATTAGTTATTATTTAATATTTATTTATAAGTTATAACTTATCAGCTAATAATATTTTTATTATTTTATAGTAATAAAAAAAGTCACTTCTCAAACAAGAAGTGACTGCATAGTCATAAGTTCTAATAAGACTTAATTCCTCTCATTTTTCAAGATATTCTCTTGCAGGATTTAGCACCAACGAAAAAATTCATTTTAAAAATTTTCTCAGGTTGCCGGGCTTCAAAGGGCCAGTCCCTCCACCGCTCTTAATAAGATTAACTTATATAAATATTCTTTTATTAATATTAATTATACATAGTTAAAAATCCTTGTCAATAAATATCAGTAAATTTATAAGTTTTCTGTAAAATAAATTTTTAAAAGATGATCTTTTAAAAATAATTATTGAATTACTCTCAAAAATCACCTTTTATACATATATTCTAAACTTCTATTCATATCTTAAAGCTTCAATTGGATCAAGACTAGCTGCCTTTTTAGCTGGATAATATCCAAAAAATACACCAATTGCCATTGAAAATGTGAAACTTATTAAAATTGTTGGAATTGATATTGATATTGGTGAATTTAATACTATACAAGCAATTATCCCCATACTGATTCCAAGTACTATTCCTATTGCACCACCTATTGAACATATTATAACCGATTCAGTTATAAACTGCATTTTTATGTGGCTGCTTTTTGCACCAAGGGCTTTTCTTGTTCCTATTTCTCTTGTTCTCTCCGTAACCGATACAAGCATTATATTCATTACTCCTATCCCACCTACAAGTAATGCTATGGCCGCAATTACAGATATTCCCATAGATATCATTCCTAGTACTGAAGTAATTGATTCCGCCTCATTTTTAAGGTTAGAAACTTGTAACTCCCAATATTTATTACTCTTATACAATTTATCCGTGTATTTCTTTATATCTTTAACTAGTTTATCTGAATCAGCATTAGGACTAGGTTTAATCATAAAATAAGAATAATTTTTATTTGTTTGATTAACCTTGGCCGTTGTTACAGGAATATATACATCTGTCTGTATATCTTTTTCAGTTGCTGTAGATCCACCTCCCTCTAAAAATGATGGCGGTTCATACTTGTACACCCCAACAATAACATATGTTTCAATATCATCTTGTATATAAACCTTAATTTCTTTACCTAAAGGATCTGACTTTCCCTTAAATATATTATTAACAAGCTTTTCAGAAACTACAGCACTCTTTTTTATTCCTTTAACATCTTTATCTGAAATGAATCTTCCACTAAGCATCTTTATATTATTTACATCCTTAAAACCATCGTTTACTCCAACAGTTGTTACATTCGCATATAGATATCCATCCTTTACTTTACCACTTCCTTCTTGGGCTGATATACTTATACTGCTTATTCTATCAAAGAATGCATCATGAAGTGCATTTATTTGATCTAGAGATACAAGATCACTATCATCAGGCCTCTTGCTCGAACCACCTTGACTAGAACCGTCTATACTTTTTTCCCTTACATAAACCTGCATATTATTAGCACCTAACTTATCTAGTTCTCCTGATACCTTAGCAGTGATTGCACTTCCAATAGAAACAATGCCTATAACAGCGGATATTCCTATTATTATTCCAAGCATAGTTAATAAAGAACGCATTTTACTTGATTTTATTCCTGCTATTGCAAGCAGTATATTCTCTTTTATGAACATATCTCTTCACCATTTGGAAATCTCTTAATATACTTATCATTATGTCTTTCTGATACTATCTTTCCATCCCTTAATGTTATAATCCTTTCTGTTTCTTCTGCAAGTTCATAGTTATGTGTTATAAATACTATTGTCTTTCCTTCAACTTCATGAACCTTATGAAATAAATCCATAACTAATCTTCCTGTTGCTGAATCAAGAGCGCCTGTGGGTTCATCTGCTAATATGATACTTGGATCATTAGCCAAAGCACGTGCAATTGCAACCCTTTGTTTTTGTCCTCCAGATAATTCATTTGGAAGATGCTTCATTCTATCTTTCATCCCAACAAGTTCTAAGAGCATTTCTGCCCGATCACACCTCTCACGCTTATTCATTCCATAATAAAGCATTGGTAATTCAACATTTTTTAATGCTGAACTTCTTGGAATTAAGTTATAAGTCTGAAACACAAAACCTATTTGCCTATTTCTAACCTCTGATAAACCATTATCTGTTTTTTCATTAACATTTGTGCCATCTAAAATATAAGTCCCAGAGGTTGGCCTATCAAGTGCCCCTATAATATTCATTAAGGTACTTTTTCCAGAGCCTGATGCACCTACAATAGCTACGAACTCACCCTTATTTATTGTTATATCAATGTTTTTAAGAATATTTAACTGATTAGGAGTATTAACATAAAAACTTTTCACAATATTTTTCATCTCTATTATACTTTCACCCAATATACTCACCTCTGATCTATTCGTACTTTCTCCCCGACCTTGCAGACCGTAGGATCATTGATTACCATAACTCCATCCATAATTCCATCACCTGAAATTTCTACATTAAAATCAGATTCAAGCCCTATATTTATTGGTACTTCCCTAACTATATACTCATTTGGTTTTTTACCGCTTTTTTCTGCTATATATATACTTTTGTTGCCATTCTTTTCAACTATACTTTCTGATGAAACTGCATAAATATCAGATTTTTCACTTGTAATAATATTTACCCTTGCACTCATTCCAACCTTTATATTTTCATTTGCATCGTTTATTTTAACTTTTGCTTCAAAATCTCCATCAGAACTTGTTTGATCACTTTGAGAATCAGATTTATTCTGAGTTTGAGGTATACTTCCTTTTTGTGCTACCGGACTAACACTTATCACTTCTCCTGGAATAACTTCCTCTCCTGTTGCATCTGTTTTTATTTCTACTCTTTGTCCAGCCTTTACATTTGCTATATCAACTTCCTTAATAGGAGCTGTTATTTCTATATTATCTAGATCTTCGATTTCAAATAGTATTCCATTCCCTGAATTTCCTACAACAGCATTCACTCTTGTAACGGTTCCATCAGTAGTTGCTTTAATTGTACATGCTTCTAATTGCTGCTGCTGCTTTTCAATTCCAATGCGTTTACTTCTATCGCTGCCTTTAGCCTGTGCTGTTTCATAATTACCTTTAGCTGTGTTTAACTCTTCGTCTGCTTTGGTTTTAGTACTTTCTAGCGCTACTTTTGCTTTTTCATACTCTGAATTTGCAGTATCAAAATCTATTTTTGCTTTATCAAAATCACTTTCTGTAATTGCTCCTGAATTAAATAATGTCTCATTCTTTTCATATGTCTTTTTTTTATCATCAAGATTAATCTTTGCTACATTTAAAGCCTCTTCTGCATCTTTTACATCCGAATTCAAGTTATTATCATGTAAGTATAACTCTTCCTCATAGGTTTTTTGCGTGGTATCCGTCTGTGTTTTATCACTAGCTTCTTCCGCATCAGCTGCTGCTATTGACTGTTCAATATCCTTCTCTAAATCTGCTGAATCTAATATTGCTAATACATCCCCTGCTTTAACTTTATCTCCTTCTTTGACTTTTACATCTTTAATTGAGTTATTCATTGTACTATATATATTAGTGGAATCTTGACTCTTTATTTCTCCTAAAACACTTACACTATTTATCACTTCTCCTTTTGATAAAGCTGTACATTTAATAGCTACTGCTGGTTTAGGTATAACAAATTTCCATATTACTATAGCTACAGCTATTACAAATATTGTACTTAACACTACTATTTTTTTACTTGGTTTCTTTTTGAGCTTTAATCCTTTAAGGCTAATACCTTTAGGCCTTAAATTTTTAATATCTAACTTTGGCATCCTTTACTTCCCCCAAACTTTTACTCCATGAATAATAATTAATAGGAAGCTTCATTCCTTTTACTTACAATTCATGTATTTTACCCTTATCTTTCATCACATAATGCTTGTATATAATTTCCATGCGATGCCTTTAGTATATCATTGCCAATCTAATATAAGCCTTAACAAAACATTAAATTTTTCTTAAATTACAGAGGACTATCTTAAAATAAATTTTGTTTATTTTAAGATAGTCCTCTGTAATTACTTTACTATTTATTAATCTCTTATTTTATGTAAAAAAAATCATCCTTGATGCCATCATTTAGACTTGGTGATAACTTATTTAACGTTTCTAATATGTCTGTTCTATTTTCACCAGTTGCTAAAGTTGGGATATAATCATTTTTATCATTTCTTGAAGAAATCATGGCTGGAATAACTTTATACTCGAAGTTTATTAATCTATCATTCTCTATATTAGCCTTAAGTTGAAGTATAAATGTTCTTTTATCCGATGGATTTGAATTTCCACCAAAGCAGAAATTCCCCATTGAATATGCTATAAGCCTCCCCTTATAATTTTCCATGCTTTGAATCACATGAGGATGTGAACCTATAACAGCATCTGCACCACTATCAATAGAAAATCTGGCTAACTTTTGTTGAACATCATCTGGCTCATATACCCTTTCAATTCCCCAATGAAAATATGGAATAATTACAGTTGCCCCTTTAGCTCGCAATTCATTAATATCATTAACAATTTTTGCTTTTAATTCATCTGAATACTGCCAGCCAGTATATCCTATAAAACCAAATTTAACACCTTTTATGTCTCTTAAAATTTTATAACCCTCTCCACAAATATCAATATTATTTTCTTTTAATGTATTTATAGTATCATTTATCCCTTGACTGCCATAATCATAAATATGATTATTAGCTATTGTAACGCCATCGATATAACCATTTGTAAGAATCTTAGCATACTCTCTAGGCCCCTTAAAATTATAATATACTTCTCCTTGTTTAATAGTCTTAATATTAGAATCTGTAAGTGTAGTTTCTAAATTTACTAAGGTATAATCGTCCTTACTAAATACAGAAGATACATTTTGCATAAAATACGAATAATCTTTCCCACTATTTATAAATGCAGCTGGTAAGCTTCCATCATATGCAAATTTAGAATCTGTCCCTAATGTAAAATCTCCAGCAAAAGAAATTGTAATCTCCTTTTTTATTGGCTCTTCTTTAATATTTTCTTCTGTTAAATTAGTAATCTCATCATCGATTTCAACATGGGAATCATTACTTTTAACTCTTTGCATCTTCAAATAGTATCCTACTCCGCTTATGATTAATACACTTAAACAAATTAATATAGCATTTATTAAATAATTCTTCTTTCTATATCTTTCACTTCTTTTCCTCATAATATTATCCCCCAAATTTTTAGCTTTGAGTTATCTTTATGCAAATACTAACATATTATACGTCCTACTTCCATAAGTTGATGTATTATTTTGAACTATGGCAAATATTTTTTATTTATATATCCACTTATTGCAATCGATTGCGTTATTCTTGTCAATGAATACCGTAAGTTTACATTTATATGTAATTTAAAATGATGATCTTCTTATAAGTTTAGACTCAATAATATAATGATTTGTTGATGTTTCGTTATTCTCTAGAAAATCAATTAGAATCTTTGCAGCATAATACCCAAGTTCCGAAGCATTAATATCTACCGATGATAATGGAGGTGTTTGAAACTCAGCTAAGGGACTATTGTTAAATCCCACCACATCAATATTTTCAATTTTTCTTTCCTTAAGAACTTTAAGTGTCCCAAATGCTAGTACATCATCTTCTACTATTATAGCTGTTGGAATCATATTTTTTAATAATTTTATAGTTCCATTTCTACCCTCTTGCTCATTGAAATCATTAGCCATTATAACGCTTTTATTTTGAATTTTAATTCCATTAACTTCACATGCAGCTTTAAATCCTTTATATCTATCTTTTGTCACATTCCACTCTTTCTTAGCTCCAAAAAAGGCAATAGACTTATGTCCTTTTTTTATTAATTCATTTACTAAATTATACGTCGCCTGAAAATTATCATTATCCACCCATAGTAAGCTTTCTGATTCTTCTGGTCTTCCTATTACCACAAATGGAAACTCAGCATCTTTAAGGTATTTAATGCACTTATCATCTGTCCTTGCTCTCAATAAACATATACCATCAACTAAATTGCTTGTAATAAAATTATTTATATATTCTATTTCTGATTTTTCATCTTCACTAAATGCGTATGAAATATAATACTTTTTATTTTGAGCATAAAGGCTCATTCCTTTCATTGCCTGAATGAAAAATGTATTGGTTATTAAATCTTGAGCTTCACTTGGTAAAACTACGCCTAAAATTCTGCTTTTCTTGTTAGCTAAACTTCTAGCAATTGCATTTGGCTTATATTTTAATCTATTTATTGCATCTCTAACCTTCTCCTTAGTCTCCTCACTTATTTGTGAGCTATCCGATATAACCCTTGATACCGTCGATGGAGATACATTTGCTTCCTTTGCTACTTCCTTAATCGTAACCTTCATAATTCTCCCCTATTCTATCTTAATAATTTTAATATTAGCATATTTAATATAATGTTACAAATAATACATTAATTAGTATAATACTCTCATAAATAATGAATTTTCTACCTTATGGATGAGTAGCTCAAGGACTTGATTTGTTACTTGTGATTTTTAGATCATGCTATACTCAATTATAAGTTATGAGCTCAAGATGAAATCCTACCTTATAAGAATTTTAAATATATATATTTTTGAAAAGCCTATGGATCTTTTTCCAAAACTCATAACTTATGACTTTTAACTCATAACTAATTAAAGGTTTTTCTTTAGTCTTCCATAAATCTTAGTAACTCTATAAATCTTTTCAGCTAAATCATTTGTAAATAGGCCTGATTTTGCCCTCCAACGCCAATTCTCCCCAAGAGTAGATGGCAAATTAATTCTTGCTTCATTACCCAAATCCAAAAAATCCTGCATTTGAGCTATTGCTACATCTGCAGTGCTACTCCAAGCTCCCCTTATAAATCCCCAGTTATAGCCTTCTTCTTTATTCAAACCCAAATACTCTATTGCCTTTTTAACTTGTTCCCTTGGAGCACTTGTTTCCATCCAGCCTCTAACTGTATCATTATCATGAGTTCCTGTGTAAACAATGAAATTTCTTTGATAATTGTGAGGTAAAAAAGGATTTTCACTATCTGAATCAAATGCAAATGTTAGTATTTTCATTCCTGGAAAACCAGTATAATTTCTAAGTTCTATAGTTTCTTCTGTCAAAGTCCCCAAATCTTCTGCAATTATATTTACCTCTCCTAGTTCAGCCTTAATTGCATCAAATACTTTTCTCCCAGGGCCTTTAACCCACTCTCCCCTCTCTGCTGTTGGATCTCCATAAGGAATTGACCAATATGATTCAAAACCCTTAAAGTGATCTATTCTGAGTACATCATATAAATTCAAACTTTGCCTTATGCGATCTATCCACCATTTATAATCTGTCCTCTCCATATAGTTCCAATCATAAATAGGATTTCCCCATAATTGGCCTGTAGCAGCAAATATATCTGGCGGACACCCAGCAACCTTCAGCGGCTTCATGGTCTTTTTATTAAGAAGAAATGCTTCAGAATTTGCCCAAACATCTGCACTATCTTCTGCTACATATATAGGCATATCTCCTATTATTTCAATACCTAGTTTATTTACATATGACTTTAACTCAGTCCATTGTTTATAAAACTCATATTGCAGAAACTTCCAGTAATTTATTTCATCACTTAATAAATTCCTATATTTATCTATAGCTTCCGACTCTCTCACTCTTATATCTTCATCCCATGTTTGCCAGCTTTTTAAATTAAACTCCTTCTTTACTGCCATATACAGCGCATAATCCTCGAGCCAATATGCTTCTTTTTCCTCAAACCCTTTTAAATTCGTACTCTTATTTAATTTAAAATTCTCATATGCTTTTCTTAGCACCTTAAACTTTTCTGTGAATATTGTTCCATAATCTATCTCTTCTACATTCTTTCCAAAATCTATGGCGTTATAATCTTCTTCTTTTAGCAATCCTTCTTCTTTTAAAATGTCAAAATCAATAAAATAAGGATTTCCAGCAAACGCTGAAAAAGATTGATATGGAGAATCTCCAAAGCTGGTAGGCCCAAGAGGCAGTATTTGCCAATACTTTTGACCTGCTTTTTTAAGAAAATCTCCGAATTCATATGCTTCTTTACCAAAGGTTCCTATTCCATATTTTCCTGGCAGAGAAGCAATATGCATGATAATTCCACTACCTCTGTTCATACCTTCCTCCTATTATCCACCTCTTGCTTTTAATATGTTTTGCACTATTATTTCCATCTTAATTTACTGTATTTAGTAATTGCTTACATAAAACATCAAGGCACAGTTTTTATTTATAAGTATTATATTCCGTTAGTATCTTTAATGATTATTGTAATTTTCTAACAAACTATTTTATTGAACCTTGAACAATTCCTGCTATAATCTGCTTTTGAACAAAGAAATAGAATATTATTATTGGAATTATGGCCATGATTAATGCGGCCATAGCTAATTCCCATTGTTTTGAAAATGCTCCAAAGAAATTATTCATAGCTAGTGGTATAGTATTTATTTTCCCGTTTATAGTTAAAAAAGGTAACAAAAAATCGTTCCATATCCAAATACTATTTAATACTGCTACTGTAACGGTAGTTGGCTTTAATAATGGCAGCAAAACTTTTACATATGTCTGCCATTTGCTACATCCATCTATAATTGCGGCCTCTTCCACTTCTTTAGGGATTCCTTTAATAAATCCATGATACAAAAATATGCTCATACTAACACCGAATCCTATGTACATAAATATGAGCCCATAGTGTGTTCCTAGCATTTGAAATGGTCCAAAATGGATTAATCCCATCCATTTTACAAGTGGTAACATTACTGCCTGGAATGGAACAATCATTCCTGAAGTAAATATATAAAATATTATCTTGCTCTTTTTTGACTGGTCCCGCACCAATACCCATGCTGCCATTGATGAAAATAGAAGTATTAATACTACACTTCCAACGGTTATTATAATAGAATTAGCAAATGCACTTATTACATGCATTTTATCCATAGCATCTAGATAATTCTTAAAATTCCACGTCTCTGGTAATCCTGTAGTATTAGAAAATATTTCTCTTCTTGATTTAAATGAATTTATTATCATCAAATAAAACGGTGTCATATATACTACTAATAGCAACCATGCAAACACTTCTAATATTTTTAACTTGCCAGTGTAGCTGCCTAATGTCTTCAATTTTTTGCTTGATTTAGTTTTCTCTATATCATTAACAACTTTACTTGTTTCCATTATACTTCTACCTCCTTCTTCTTATTAAAGTAAACTTGAGTTAAAGAAATAGTAGTTACAAGTATAAAAAATACAATAGCTTTAGCTTGTCCTATCCCCATATTATTTACTATAAATGCTTCATTATATATGTTTAGTGCTAACATTTCAGTTGTTTTTACAGGTGTAAGAGAGAAATTTAAGTCAAACAACTTAAATGAATTTGCTAAAGTTAAAAATAAGCAAATTGTTATTGCTTGTCTTACCATCGGTATTGTTATATTTTTAAATGTATGCCATCCATTAGCTCCATCAATATGCGCTGCTTCTATTAGATCCGTAGGAACATTTTCAAGGGCTGCTACATAAATAACCATTATGTACCCAGCATACTGCCATGTTGAAACTATTAGCATTGCAAGCATCGCTGTAGTTGGCTGCTGCAAAAGTGATGTTCCAAGTATTTGAGAACCTAAAGTTTTTCCTATTGATGTGAATACGGAATTAAACATGAATTGCCATATAAATCCTAAAATTAATCCTCCAATTAAATTTGGCATAAAAAATCCAGTTCTTAAGAAACTGCTGGTTTTTAATTTCCTTGTAACTGCATATGCTAGTCCAAACCCAACTAAATTAATAGTTATTACGCTGGCTATTGTATATAGAACCGTTATTTTTAAAGAGTAAATAAATTGTGTATCCTTTGGAAGATTAATGTAGTTCTTTATTCCTACAAAATCATATTGTGGGTTAGCGCCATTCCAATTTGTAAATGTATAATATATCCCAATTATAAAAGGGATTATTACCACTACTGTTATTGCAAATAAGGCTGGCCCTACAAAAATCCAAAAATCTTTGCTATCCTTTAATTTTTTACTCATACTCTTACTCTCCTTTCATAATAACTTTTGGAACTTCATCCTAAAATATTTTAAAAAATTCATGAGAAGATATATCCCCTCATGAATAGAATTTTATCTAGTGCTATTTAGCTTTTGTTGCATCTTGAATTCCTTGCAACATATCTTTCTTAGCCTGCTCTCCCATATCAGTATTAATAAACTTAGAGAATAAAGGTGCTAAACTATTCTTGTTAAATCCATCTGGTAGATTAGTAAATGCCCAAGGAAGAGTTTTTCCTGCTTTATTATATTCATTTATTGATTTGTTCAATGGATTATCACTTTGAACTGTAAAGTTTGTAAATGCAGGAATCATGTCCATATCCTTAACTAATGATTCTTGACCAGCTTGACTGCTAACCATCCAATCTAAAAATTCTCTAGCTTCCTTATTAACCTTAGAATCTTTATTAACTACCCAGTACATTGGAACTCCTACTGGAATAGATCCACTCATCTTTGGATCATCATTTATTGCAAGTGGAACAAATCCCATATCAAATTTAGCATCTAAGTTCTTTAAATCTGAAGCAATCCAGTTACCTTGATGTATAAATGCAGTTTTTCCAAGAGCGAAATTACCAACTTGAGTACTATAATCTATGGTGTCTAAATTCTTTCCACCACCATATTTACAAAGTAATTCAACTAGATTCATCCAATCGTTAAATTGCTTATTATTAACTATATCAGCTTTACCTGCAAGGTAATCCTTAGTAAATTGAGTCGGATTATCTTGAGTTGCGAGTGGTATATTAAATGTATGATTTCCTGTAACCCAGAATTCTTTTGTTGTATAAGATACAACGTTATCAATACCTAATTCAGCTTTTTCACTATCTAATTTTTCAAAGGCTGCTTTTAATTTATCAAAAGTATCTATAGACTTGGGATCGATACCAGCCTTGTCCAAAATTTCTTTGTTGTATAATAATCCATAACCTTCTGTAGCAGCTGGCATACCATAAACTTTTCCATCAATAGTTACTGTATCTAGAGTTCCTTTAACTGCATTGTTCACCCATTCTTCTGAGCTTAAATCATCAATTTTATGTTTCCAAGTTTCGTAATCCCCAGCACCCTGAATCATGAATATATCAGGTTCAGTTCCTTTTTGAAACTCTGCCTTTAAAGATGCACCATAATCAGCTCCTCCACCAACTGAAGTAACTTCAACTTTTACACCTTTTTCTTTCTCATATTCTTTAGCAAGTTCTTGAAGCTGATCATTGATTTCAACCTTTAGTTGATAAACTCTGACTGTCTTTCCACCTCCAGAATCACTAGAATTTTGTGTACTTGTAGTAGTCGATGCTTGTCCGCATCCTGCCATAGTCCCCACTAATAATGCAGAAGTCAAAATTCCTGATAATAACTTTTTTGTTTTCATGTGAATACCCTCCATTAGAATTCATTTAATTTTTTGATTTTTCCAAAGCCTTAAATGATATATTAATATAACATATGCCTAAAATATTAATTTTAGATATATGATATTTATCACATAATTAAAGATTTCATTTATGCAAGCGTTTGCGAAAGCTGCTAAAAAATTTAGTCTTATAACATTTTGCGTTATTTAGACTATCTTCGAACCTCCACTTGGGTATTTTGTATTATATTTACAGTATAGCAGTATAAGAAAACTTTTACAAGTAATTTTTTTACTTTTTTAGTAGTTATCACACTTTCTCTCTAGAGTAACAACTTATCAATTTTAATTTTTCTTTCCTCGTTAATCTTTTTATTGCATATTCCCTTTTCATTGCATCATTTTTATTCTCAAATATTTCATGATAAATCAGCTTAACTGGGCCTCTTCCTCTAGTATACTTTGCTCCAATTCCCTTTGAATGCATTTCAACTCGTTTTTCTAAATTATTTGTCCATCCTGTATAGAGTGTACCATCTGCACATTCTAAAATATATACATAATTCATTATATTCTCCTAATTATTCTTCTATTATATTTAATTATATATCTATTTTATATTATAGGGCATATAAAAATGAATAATAAGGCAAAGATATATCTCAAATAAAAAGAATCAGGTATAAAGTATTTTCACATTTTACACCTGACTCATGCTATATTTTACACGGCTAATATATAATTATATACAGAATTAATACTACTATATAAATGCTTTTATGGCATTCGTTTTTGATATATAGCTTTCATTATCATCATTAAACAATGCTGATGTTCCCAAGACATATATATCAATATATCTATTCTTTAATGCTTTTAATGTAGTTTTGTTTATGCAGCCATCAACTTCTATTAACGGCCTTTTCTCAAAATTTTTTAAATACTCATTTAGCTCATCTATTTTATCTACTACTCCATAATTAAACTTTTGTCCTGAAAATCCTGGATCTACTGTCATAATAAGAATCATATCAATCTCTGAAATGTAAGGCTTTATTCTTTCCAATGGTGTTAATGGACTTATAGCAATAGAAGCTTTTATTCCTCTAGATTTAATAGCATCTATGTTTTTCTTTACATCCTTGCCAGCTTCTACGTGAAAAGATATATATTCCGGTTTTAAATAACTATACATATCTATATACTTATCTGGATCAATTGTTGCTAAATGTATATCAAGAGGTATGCTAGTGGTGCTCTTTATTTGCTCTAATACATATGGCCCCATGGCAAGATTGTTAACAAAAACACCATCCATTACATCACAATGTAATAAATCAATTTTCGCCTCTTCTAAATTTTTGAGTTCAGTACGTAAATCTATCTGATTTGCACACATTATTGATGCTGCTATCTTCAAAATTAACTCCTCCAAACAAATATATTTATTTTGATATGTCCTCTAGTTCTTCATATTTTTTTAAAAATAAAATTAATTTTTCCAGCATCATATTTGTTCCATTATCCGAATCTGACTCTACATTCAATGCTAATACAGGTTCATGTAATGATAATCTTAATAAAAACCATCCATCACCGCTTTTTTTATTACAGTTTATCCTTACGCCTTCATAATTTTGTGGTTCAATTGTCCAGCCTTCTATTTGTTCTACGTATTTTTTTAAACCTTCAATTATCATTTCCCCATATGTTCTAAAATCTGCTCTTTTTATATTTATTCTTATATCTCTGCTCTCTTTTGGGTATTTAAGATTTTCTATAAGACTAGAAACATCCTTTCCCTCTTCTTTTAACTTAGCCATTTTTATCAATATTTTAGCAACCAAATATGCACCATCATCTAAGAAATAATTTTCTTTCAATGCAGCATGCCCAGATGTTTCTATCGCTAAGTTGCTCTCCGAACCCTTTTCATTTAATCTCTTTGCTTCATTTATAACATTTTTATATCCTCTTTTAAATCTATGATGAATTCCCCCTAAGTTTGTTATAAATTCAGCAAGCCCTGATGAAGTTACCGAGTCTGTAACAATAGTAGAATTTGGAGTCTCCTCTAGTACTATAGCAGATATCAATGCTATAAGTGCATTCTTATTTATCTCCGTTCCATCACTGCTTACCACTGCTGCCCTATCCACATCTGTATCAAAAATTATTCCTAAATCTGCGTTATTTTCAAGGACTGCCCTCTTTATAGATTCCATGGCCTCTTTGTTTTCTGGGTTTGGTATATGATTAGGAAAGTTTCCATCAGGTTCTGTGAACTGACTTCCTTCTATATCAGCTCCAAGCTTTGATAAAACTTTATGCGCAAAAAATCCTCCTGCTCCATTTCCTGCATCAACAATTATTTTTTTTCCTTCTAGAGGAAATTCATAATTTATTTCTGAATTTACGCTTTTCCTTATTTTATTGACTAATATATTTGAGTAAACATCTATAAAGTCAATATTTTCTACTGATCCACCAGCACAACTCTTTCCCTCTAAACAGGAGTATTCTATTATTTCTACAATATCTTCTTTTTCACATCCACCTTCCTTAGTAAAAAATTTCAATCCATTATAATAATATGGAAGATGACTCGCTGTTATCATTATAGCTCCATCACAGGAGTAGTCTTCTAAAATAGTCGTCATAAACATGGCAGGAGTTGTACACATTCCACAATCATAGATCCTGCAGCCAGAATTTAAAAAAACTTTAATTAAAGCCTCTTTCAATTCTGGACCTGACAATCTTGAATCTATACCAACAGCTATTTTTATACTACCTTTATCTATGTTTTTATTGTTTTTGAGCCATTCCACAAACCCATTTCCTAAGGCTCTTACTAAATCTGGTGTAAGATTTTTAATTCCATTATATTCAGTCGCTATCCCTCTTATATCCGTTCCACTTTGCAACTTTTTAAGTTCTTGTAGCATAATAATTCCTCCCAAAACTAAAGTATATACTAGTAAGCATCTTGCAATATCTTCTTATTATTAAAGTGATTAACAAAATAATTAAATTAATTTTAGCAAAATTTATCTTTTTTCTATTTCTTCTATCAATGCAAGTCTTTCTGCGTGTCTTCCGCCTTGAAATTCTGAATTCAACCATGTATTTACAATTTCAAGAGCTAATCCTTCTCCTATAACTCTTTCCCCTAAACATAAAACATTTGTATCATTATGCTCTCTAGTAGCTTTTGCAGAGAAACAATCACCAACAACTGCGGCTCTTATCCCCTTGTATTTATTGGCTGCAATCGACATTCCAATGCCTGTCCCACAACATAATATTCCTAAATCACATTCTTTTGATACTACTGCTTCTGAAACTTTTAATGCATAATCTGGATAATTTACACTCTCACTGCTATTAGTACCGAAGTCAATAGCTTCTATATTTTTAGCTGAAAGCTCTCTCTTTATTGCATTTTTTAAATTAACTCCACCATGGTCACATCCTAAAGCTATTTTCATCTATATCATCCTTCCTATTATTTACTCATTGAATCTTAATATCTCTCGTAGTATAATTATCTTTAAAATAATAGGAGAATACTCGCAATATTCTCCTGTTATTTAAGCATGTATAATGAGTTATGGGGTATTGTCGATGTTTATTATCTTTTGATTGAATAGATCAATGTTTTCCGCTAAACCGTCATTAAATAATGAAGAACCTATTACAATATCTCTAGCTCCTGCTTTAATTACATTTTCTATATTGTATAAATTTATTCCACCGTCTACTTGAATAGTGAAACCATAATTGTTCTTTGCTTTGACTTCATTAAGCTGACTTATTTTATCTAAAGCAAAAGGAACGAATGCTTGTCCGCCAAACCCTGGTTCTACAGACATTATCAAAACTCTATCTAAAAGAGGATACACATATTCTAGGCAGCTTATTGGTGTTGCTGGATTTAAAGCTACTCCTGCCTTTATACCAAAGCTTTTTAAATAATGTATGCTTTTATATAAATGAGTTGCAACTTCTGAATGTATCGTAATACTGTTTGCTCCTGCCTCTACTAAAGCTTCAACATATTCATCTGGATTTGTTACCATTAAGTGAACATCAAATTCTGCTTTTGTCAGCTTTCTTAAAGCTGCTACTTGACCTAATCCTATTGAAATATTAGGTACATAATGTCCATCCATAATGTCTATATGAATAACCTTAATATCCTTTTCATTAAATATTCTAAAGTCTTCTGAATAATTACATACATTTGCTGATAACAGTGATGGTGAAATTATTACTTCCATCTCCAATCCCCCATTCTTACTTCATATATAACTTTATTTTATATTATTTCTTTAAATTCTTTATTAATTTATCTTCAGTTAAATTATATTATCCTAGCGTGGTTTTAGTTTATTGAGAAAATATATATTAGAGATTTAATCTTTAAAATGATTTTACAGTTTCAACTATATGCTCTGCTGTTAAATTGTATTTTTCTAGTAGAACTTCTGCGCTTCCTGACTTTCCGAATTCATCGTTTATTCCAATTCTTTTAACTTTTGTTGGATGCTCTTCGCTTAAAAGTTCTGAAACTGCTGAACCTAATCCGCCTATTATACTATGCTCTTCTACAGTTACAATTTTCTTTACTCTCTTTGCAACATCAACAATTAGCTCATTATCAAGAGGCTTTATTGTTGATATATTTACAACAGTTGCATTTATTCCGCTTTCGCTTAATGCTCTTGCTGCATCTAAAGCTTTTGCTACCATTATTCCTGTTGCAATTATTGCTACATCATTTCCACTTGAGAATAAAATTTCACCTTTTCCAATTTTAAATTCATAATTTTCATCATGTATATCTGGAGTTGCAGCTCTACCTAATCTTATATATACTGGTCCATAATATTCTTTAGCGGCAAATATTGCTTTTTTAGCTTCAACTACATCTGCTGGGCTTATTACAACCATATTAGGTATGCTTCTCATTAATGATATATCTTCAAGTGCCTGATGGCTTCCTCCATCTTC
Organism: Clostridium sp. DL-VIII; assembly: GCF_000230835.1. Classification (NCBI taxonomy): domain Bacteria; kingdom Bacillati; phylum Bacillota; class Clostridia; order Eubacteriales; family Clostridiaceae; genus Clostridium; species Clostridium sp. DL-VIII. The sequence continues at coordinate 551,618 of NZ_CM001240.1, read as the reverse complement.
TCCAACTGTTATACCTGCATGAGTTGCCACTACTTTAACATTTAGATTAGGATATGCTACTGAATTTCTTATTTGCTCAAATGCTCTTCCTGCTGCGAACATTGCAAATGTACTAGCAAATGGAATCTTTCCAGCTGCTGCAAGACCAGCTGCTGTACCAATCATGTCTCCTTCTGCAATTCCCATATCAAAGTATCTTTCTGGTGCTACTTTTTTAAACTCCATACTCTTAGTTGCTTTACCTAGATCCGCCTCTAATGCCACAACATTTTTGTCTTCTGCTAGTACTTTTAAAGCTTGTCCGTATGCTTCTCTTGTTGCTGCTCCCATTAGTTTACGCCTCCTTCTAACTCAGCTAATGCTTTCTTTGTTTCTTCTTCATTTGGTGCTGACCCATGCCATGCAACGTTATTTTCCATAAATGAAACGCCTTTTCCTTTTACTGTCTTACAAACTATCATTGTTGGTTTTCCTTTTACAGCTGCTGCTTCATCTATAGCTTTAGAGATTTCTTCAAAGCAGTGTCCATTTATAGTTAGAACATTCCAACCAAAAGCTTTGAATTTTTCATCAACTGGACCTATATTCATTACTTCTTCATTTGAACCATCTATCTGTAAGCCATTTAAATCAAGGAATGCAGTCAAATTGTCAAGTTTATAATGTGCTGCGCTCATTGCCGCTTCCCATATCTGTCCTTCTTGTACTTCTCCATCTCCTAATACTGCGTAAACTCTATAATCTGCATTATCTAGTTTTGCAGCTATTGCCATTCCATTTGCTGCTGATAATCCTTGTCCTAGTGATCCTGTTGACATATCAACACCTTCAACTTTTTTCATATCAGGATGGCCTTGTAACTTAGATCCATATTTCCTTAAGCTTAAGAGTTCCTCTTTAGGGAAATATCCTCTCTCTGCCAAAGTAGCATATAATGCTGGTGCTGAATGTCCTTTTGATAATACAAGTCTATCCCTCTTTGGATCTTTTGGATTTTTAGGATCTATATTCATTTTTTCAAAGTATAGAACAGTTAGGATATCTGCAATTGATAATGAACCTCCTGGATGTCCTGATTTTGCTGCCGATACACTTTTAACAATGCTTATTCTTATGTTACTTGATATTTTCTTTAAATTTTCATTCATAAACGATTCTTCCTCCCAACTAATTAAGATCTAATTACTACTTTAAGCTCACTACCTTCCATAGCTGCTTCTATTCCAGTTCTCCAATCCTCAAGTTCTACAATTTTTGTTATTAATGTTTCTGGATCTACCTTCTTAGCTTCCATCAATTCTAATGATTTTATCCAAGAGCTTGGCTTTTGGGATCTAGATCCAATATATTTAATTTCTCTTTGAATAATGGCTTCTTGATCTATTGAATTCTTAACATTTGCGAATAATCCAACTTGTACAAATTCGCCCTTTTTCTTTGTAAGTCTCAATCCTTGATTTACAGCTGGAACTGCACCAGAGCAATCAAATACCTTATTTACTCCATATCCATTAGTCTTTTCCATCACTATTTTTTCTAAATCTTCTTGAAGAGAGTCAACTACTCTATCTACGCCCATATTCTTTCCAAAGTCTAGTCTTTCTTTATCCTTAGTTACTCCACTTAAAATTACATAAGCACCTTGTGATTTAACTACTTGAGCTAAAAGTAATCCTATTGGTCCTGGTCCTAATATTAGAACTACATCATCTTTTTCTATTGTTGTTTTTTCTAAAGCAGCATGCACACAACATGCAAGTGGTTCAGTTAATGATGCTGCCAAGAAACTTACATTTTCGGGTAATACGTGTACACTTTCTTCTCTTGATAGAACATATTCTGCAAAGCTTCCATTTGCCTGAGTCCCAATTCCTTTTCTTGAAGAACATAAATTATAATCTTTGCTCTTACAAAAATCACATGTTCCACAAGTCTCAAAAGTCGTTTCACTTGTTACTCTATCTCCAACTTTAACTGTTTTAACATCTTCTCCTACTTCAACGACTACCCCGGAAAATTCGTGTCCTAAAACTACAGGGGTTTTTATGTTTCCATATTCACCTTTGAATGAATGTAAATCTGATCCACAAATTCCGCTGTATTGAACTTTAATCTTCACTAAATTTCTTTCAGCTTTGGGTTCTGGGATATCTAATAACTCCATGTTGTCATATCCTGGTTTAGTCTTTGTTAATGCCTTCACTTTCAACTCCCCCTTATTCTTGAACAATCATTATCTTGTTATACTCTTCTTTTCTATCCCTAATCATTTCAAATGCTTTTGCTGTATCTTCTAAAGAGAATCTATGTGATATAAGTTCCTTAAGTCTTATTTTCTTTTGTTTTACATATTCAATACTCTTGATCCATTCTTGTCCTGGAAATGGGGCTGAATATGAATTCCAAAATCCTTGTAAATTTAATTCTTTTCTAAATATTCCTTCAAAAGCAGTTTCTGATAATTCTATACCTGCATGTCCAATGCCTTGATATCCAATCTTTCCTTTTTTCTTAGTTATTAAAAGACATTGTTCTTGAGTTATTTTAGATCCTGCACTTTCAATACAGATATCTACTCCTGCTCCGTTTGTTAATTCCATTATCTTATCTACTGGATTTTCTTTTAATGCATTTATTCCAACGTCAGCACCAAGATTTAGTGCTTCTGATATTTTTTTATCTGAAATATCTACTGCAATAATTTTTTCAACTCCTGTAACTTTAAGCCACTGAATTGTAAGTTGTCCTATTGTTCCTGCTCCAAGTACTGCTACCACGTCTCCTAATTGAGGCTTAATATTAAGTACTCCATGTAATGCTACTGCAAGTGGTTCTATCATAGCTGCTTCCTCGTAATCAATATCTCCAATTTTTAGCACATTTGTCGCTTTTACATTAACATATTCTGCAAATCCTCCAAAGGATTGAGCTCCTAACATGCCATAATTTTCGCATAATGAAAATTGTCCCTTTTTACAATATTCACATTCATTACAAGGCTCGAATGGAATAGCAACTACTCTATCTCCTATCTCCACATTCTTAACATTTTTCCCTTTTTCAACTATATAGCCTGAGAATTCATGGCCTAGAATAGCTGGTACAGGATATTTCCAATTTTTTAATGCTCTTGGAGGATCTGACCCACATATCCCTGCTGCCATAACCTTTATTTTGACTTCATCATCTCCATAAGGTTTTATTTCAATATCTTCATACCTTATATCTCCTACTGAGTGCAATACTGCTGCTTTCATTTTCTTCTCCTCCTAAATAACTAAAATATTTTATATTTTTATGGTTTTTACTTTAAAATTAGCTGAAGAAAGGTCCTACTATTTGCGCAAATTTTAAGATTATCCAGTTAAGGAAGTTACCACCCATATCTAAACTTGAAATTTGAGTAGCTCCACCTGGTACTTGGAAGCTTGCACCAGACATCATTGCAGTGTGTACTGTTGCAAAGTCTGTTGCCATAAGTAGTGAGAATGCAAGTACTATTGTTCCTGTAATTACTGAATGAACAATATTTCCTTTTCTTGAACCAACCACGAATGCAACATAGAATGGTATTGTAGCTAAGTCACCAAATGGCAATACTTTGTTTCCTGGTATAATTACTGCTAAAATTAATGTAATTGGTACTAGTATTAAAGCTGTAGCCATAGTTGCTGGGTGTCCTACTGATACGGCTGCATCAATACCGATATATAATTCTCTTCCAGCATATTTAGCTTGAAGTTTTTCTTTCATCGCATCTGAAATAGGAATTAAACCTTCCATTAATATCTTAACCATTCTAGGTAGTAAGAACATAACTGCTGCCATGCTAACACCAGCTTTAAATATTGATCCTGGGTCGTTTCCTGCAAGTATTGCAAGTACGCAACCTAAGATTAATCCCATCATCATAGGTTCCCCAAATATACCAAATCTCTTTTGAATTGATTCAGGATCTGCATGTAACTTATTTAATCCTGGAATTTTCTCTATTAAATATCCAATTGGAATCCCTACTAATCCAAATGCAGCAGTAGAACCTGTTGGAAGTGATATACCTTCTAAATCATAAAAATTTGCAACCATTGGAGCTGTTCTATCAGCAATAATTAATACCATAACTTCATATAATATTGCACAGATAATTGCAAACATCCAACTGCCTGTAACTATATAACCAGTTGCTCCAGCCGCTATAAAGTGCCAGTAATTCCAAATATCAACGTCTAAAGTTTTTGTTAATTTAAAGAAGATCATTACTAAGTTAACAATTAAACATACTGGTATTAAGATAGCTGCTACTGGTGTCGCCCAAGCTGCTGCTGCCGCTGCTGGCCAACCGCTATCAATTACGTTTAAACTTAATCCGAATCTTTTTACCATTTCTTGTGCTATCGGTCCTAATGTACTTGATAGCACACCACAAACTAAGTTTATTCCAACGAAACCAATACCTATTGTAATACCAGATTTAAATGCCTTAGTTATTCCTGTTCCAGCTATTAATCCTATTATCAATATTGCTATTGGTAAAATTGCTGTCGGCCCAATTCCTAAAATGTACTGAACTACTCCCATAAGTTGATCCATATTATTATTCCTCCTAACAAATTATAAAAATTATTTATAAAATTTTTATTTAAATTGTCCTAATAATTATTAGGACAATATAAATCTTATTTAAAGAAATCTAATATTTGTGCATCTAGTTTATCCATACCAATTCCAGTAACATATGCTGTAGCTTTTATTGCTGGAATTTCGTAAGTAGTCGGCAAAATAGTAGTTGAAATTATTAAATCAGCGTCCTTTGCTTTAGCTGCTACTTCAGCTATCTTACATTGAATAATTTCTGCTGGAATACCATGTGCTTTTAATAATTTTTCAACCTTGTCACAAACCACTGTTGATGTTGCTATACCTGCCCCACAAGCTATTAATACTCTTTTTTTATCATTCATTTTTAATTCCTCCCATAAAATAATTTATATTTTTATATGTTATTTAAAATATTTTGAATTTCATCTTTACTCTTAGATTCTACAATTTTTTTTACTATGTCTTCCCTTTGTATAAGGCCCATTAACTCTTTTAATACTTCTAACTGACTATGAGGTTTATTTAAACCTAACATAAATATGAGATTCATATTTTCATGTTGAGTTTCATCCTCCATTAATTTAAAATCAACTGGGGTTTCTGGTGTTATTACAGCAATAAATTCTTCTTTAACATGAATTGCATCTGTATGAGGTATTGCGACATTATATTTAGTTAATTTCAAACCTGTTGGAAAAACACTTTCTCTTGACTTTAATCCATCTAAAAAGCTTTCTTCCACATATCCATACTTAAATGCTTCATCATGCATAATTTGAAATAATTCATCTCTGCTTTTGCACGGTAAATTTACTTTTATTAAATTCTTCTTGATAAATTTAAGTAGTTCCACTATTGCTTCTCCTTTCACTGCTATTTTTTTTACTTAACTTTTATGACATTTATTATCGCAAGACCTATGCCAAGTTTTCGGAATATTTTGTTTTTATGAAAACATTTTCTTTATTTCTTCTGATGATTTACTTAAACGTATTCTATTTACTAAGTTTTTTTCTCTGACTAAATAAAATAATTTTTTTATTTCTTCTCTGTTATCATCTTTTAATGCCAACATAAAAACTATATCTACCATTATTTCTTGATTCCATTGAATTGGTTTCTTTAGTTTTGCTATAACAATAGCAGGTTTAATTACATTTTCAGGAAGCCCATGAGGTATAGCTACTTCGCTATTGAATACTACATTCCCCATTGATTCTCTTTTATATAAATTCAACATAAATTTATTATTAACAAATCCTTTTTCTTCAAGCAATTCTGCCATTTTATCAATGGCTTCTTCTTTAGATAGACAATCTAGGTTTAATAACATTAATTCTTCTGAGACTAAGCTGTTTAAATTTCCATAAATCATCTCATCATTTAAATCGTTTTCAGTTTCTATAAGCTTAATTAGTTTATTAATTCCAATACCATTTAACATACTTTCATAATCAATAAATGGTATATTATCAACTTTAATTCTTATAGTTCCACATACTGCTAAAATATCATATTCATTAGATAATTTTACGATTTCATCTTCTATATCTCTTTTATTTATGAAGCCCATTGCAAGTATTTCTATATTACTAATTTGTTGTTCTAAGTGCTTTTCAATATATTTCTTAATACTTAATGCGCTCCCCTCTCCAGTTAGACATACTGTTACTATTGCTTTCTTTTTAATATTTTTCTTATAATTTATTTCTGATTTAAATGTACCATTGTACTCTTTCACCGCTTGTAACATTTCAACAATATTATCTAAATTAGCTCCTTCTATTGAAGCCTTTCTAACTGCTTCCAATGCTAATAAAGTATCAACCCTTGATAGACTTCTAGTTTTGATTCCAGTTCTTTCTTCAACCATTGATGAAAACATACCTAAAGATCCCATATCTACGAGTAATAAACAGCCTCTCCCCTCGTCACTTGCTTGAACTAGTTCAATAGTTCTTTCTAATCCTTTCTCTGGAGATTCATCTAAAGCAATTTCTAATCCTAATGCATCTTCTACACCTAACAATTGATTAACAATGTCTGCAATACCACAAGCAACATGCCCGTGGGTTATAATAATCACTCTAACTTTCGGTTCTGAATTAAATACATCCGAGCAAAACTTCTTTATATAAATAGCAATATACATTGTTTCTCTCTTGGGAATCTTTAAATTAGTAGCCCTTTCTATCATTAATCTGATTTTTTCAGCAATTTTCATTTCTTGAATCATAGTGTTTTTATCCATATGAATATTAGACTTCGTTAAGACCTTTCCAGTCATAACTCTTTCAATTGTAAAATTAATATGAATAGCCAATGCAATAAAAAAGCTGTTATTAATAAATTTATATTTTCCTCTTACTAGTTCTAAAATTCCTTCAGTTATACTTATAACTTCTGGCCTTACTATAGTTTTTAGTTCATTTATATTTAATAATTTTGTTATTTTTTTATTGTCAATTATTTTTCCTAACTTGTTTTCTACCTTTTCTAAAAGAACTTTATCTATCTCATCCTCCTCTATTCCCTCTAACTCAAGTTTTTTAAATTGTTCTTCTATGTAATGATATATTTCATTTTCATTAACGTAATTCTTTATTTCATCCTTATTTTTTTGTTCATTTCTTATGTCTATATATAAGTCATCTATACCAAGATTCCTAACTTGCTTACTATTTTTTTGTCCTTCTAAAACAGTACTTTTAATTGAGATACTTACGTCTTCCATATCAATAACTACTTCATCCGCATTCTTAAACATGTATTTTACGTAACCTTTTGCACATATGACTTGAATATCACTCTTAAGCTGACCTATATTTGCCTTACAATTATATAGCATTAAACATGTTAATACTTCTTTAGTTACTAAAAGATTTCTATTTATTCTCTGAGCCTCTCTAGTTAAAAACATTATTATAACTTCAAGTCTTTCAGACAAAGGTCTTTCTGTTAATTTAGGTAATTCAATAAGCATAGGTATCCTTCTTCTAAACGTTAAAAGTAAGTTAGATTCCGGATTTTCTGTAGTAGCTGCCAATATAAGAACGTTTACTTCCCTTTCAACATTTGTTTCACCTAATCTTCTATATTTACCTTTATCTATTAAATAGAATAATATTTCCTGTCCTTCTGATGGAAGTCTATGAATTTCATCCAAAAATAAAATACCTCCATTTGCCCTCTCAACTAACCCTTCCTTATCTGCATTGGCTCCTGTATATGCCCCTTTAATGACTCCAAATAATTGAGCAATAAGAAGGTTTGGATTTTCTGCATAATCTGCACAGTTGAAGATTATAAACGGTGCATTCTTAGGTTTCGCTCCACTAGATGTTGCAAATTCATACATACATTCTGCCAATTCACTTTTTCCTACTCCTGACCCACCATAAATTAATGTATGAAGACCATTTGGCGGATATAGTATTGCTGCCTTTGCTAAATCTATTTTATTTTTAAGACTTCCTCTATATCCAATAAGCTTTTCAAATCCCTCTTCACTCTTATCTTCTGATTCATCCGATACAATAATATTTTCTTCTTCAGCTATTACGCAACTGTTTTCTCCTTTAAATTCCTGAATCACTTCTTTTATGTTTTTGCTTATAATACTTCGAGAAATATTATAGCCTCTTTTTACCATTAGCTCCGTTACTTTTCTTTCCGATAAGCTCATATTTTTTTGTAATATATCTCTTAAGTCAGCCAGCAATAATTCTTTTCTTCTATCTCTAGAGTCTGGAATATTTAGTTCGTTTCTCATTTGTATTACTTTTAGTCTTGGAATAGATAAGAATCCCGCAAGTTCTTGATCTGTATAAGGATTTTTTTTATCCTCAGAATTAATAAGCTCAATTAATCTTTGCATCAAATCCCTCCATTTTAATAAAATTACTTCGTCAAAATTTAATATTGTTCTTACTTGTTTCCATACTTTTTATTCCATAGCAATATATAAAGCAATATTTATGCCACTATACATTTTGTGCCAAATAAGACCTTTTTATTTACGTACTATCTCCTTCCCCTGTAAGTTTCATTTTATATACAAAAAAACTCGCAAGTAAAAAGATTTTTAAACTGCGAGATTTTTTTATATTAATATGTTATACTATATCCTTCTTTTTGTATATCGTTTTTACTTCAAATTTGGACAATAATTTTATATTTAAGGTTAAAATATGTTTGTATATAATGTTAATTGTCCTATATTTATCTATTGTAATCATTATATGAGATAATTCTTAAAACAAGTATAACACAATTAAATTATCACAAAAAAATAAAGGTGGTCGAATCAAAATCGACCACCTTTACTTTTATATTATAATATATTAATCAACTTTAGCTGTATCAATCCAGCTCATCATGCCTCTTAATTCTTTACCTACTTTTTCAATTGGATGCTCTGCTTCCATTCTTCTTCTTGCATTAAATCCTGGTCTATTTGTTTGGTTTTCTAATAACCAGTTCTTAGCAAATGTACCATCTTGAATTTCAGTAAGAACCTTTTTCATTTCTTTCTTTGTATCATCAGTGATTATTCTCTTACCGATTTGATAATCTCCATATTCAGCAGTATCTGAAATTGAATATCTCATCATGCTTAATCCACCTTGATATAATAAATCAACGATTAACTTCATTTCATGCATACATTCAAAATAAGCATTTTCTGGTGCATATCCAGCTTCTACTAAAGTTTCAAATCCAGCCTTAATAAGCTCTGAAACTCCACCACAAAGTACTGCTTGTTCTCCAAATAAATCTGTTTCTGTTTCGTCTTTGAAAGTTGTTTCAAGAACACCAGCTCTTGCTCCTCCAATTCCATTTGCATAAGCTAAAGCATATTGTTGTGCCTTTCCAGAAGCATCTTGATGTACAGCTATTAAGCATGGTACCCCAGCACCTTCTGTATATGTTCTTCTTACTAGATGTCCTGGTCCTTTAGGTGCAACCATGAATACATCAACATATGCTGGTGGCTTAATTTGACCAAAATGAATGTTAAATCCATGAGCAAATACTAATGCGTTTCCTTCTTCTAAATTTGGAGCAATTTCTTCATTATATATTTTAGCTTGTTTTTCATCTGGTAATAATACCATTACTAAATCAGCTGCTTTTGCTGCTTCTGCAACAGTTGCAACTTTTAATCCAGCTGCTTCAGCCTTTTCCCAAGACTTACTTCCATTGTACAATCCAACTACAACATCTACTCCACTTTCGTGTAAGTTTAGTGCATGAGCATGACCTTGGCTACCATAACCTATTACAGCAACCTTCTTTCCTTTTAATAAATTTAAATCTGTGTCTTTTTCATAATACATTTTTGGCATTTTTATGACCCTCCTAATTATTATTAATTGTTATTAATATCTTCTTCACTTATTATTTGATTGATTGGTGCACCAGGTGCAACCATAGGAAAAACTTTTTTATCAGTATTAATTAAATAATCTATAAGAACTGGACCCTGTGAATCCAGAGCTTTTCTTAAAACGTCATCTATTTCTTCTACTTTAGATATTCTAAATGCTTTAGCTCCAAAGGCTTCAGCAAGTTTCACATAATCTGTTGGTCTATCTAGTGTTGTTTCAGAATATCTTCCTTCATAAAATAAACTTTGCCACTGTCTAACCATTCCTAAACAATTATTATTCATAATGACTTGTATTAAAGGAAGTTTATTTTTAACTGCAGTAACTAATTCATTACAATTCATTCCAAAGCTACCGTCTCCAGCAATATTAAATACTCTTCTATCTGTTCTGCCTATTTGTGCTCCTATTGCTGCACCAAGGCCATACCCCATAGTTCCAAGACCACCTGAAGTTATAAGAGTTCTTTCATTTCTAAATTTAAAGTATTGAGCTGCCCACATTTGATGCTGCCCAACTTCAGTAGATATTATAAAACTTCCATCATTTAATTCGTTTAATTTATTGAAAAATAATTCCGGTGTCAGTTCATCATTAGTTATATTCAATCTCTTGGATTCTTTTAAACTGTTTACTGTTTCAATCCATTCTTGGTCTTTCTTTGTCTTAACTAATGGTATAAGTCTATCTAGAACTTCCTTTAAATCTCCTACAATACATGCATCAACTTTTATATTCTTGTTTATTTCTGCGGGATCAACATCAATCTGCAATACTTTAGCATTCTTAATATGATTTTGATTACTTATAACTCTATCACTAAATCTAGCTCCAAGGGTTATCAACAAATCACATTTAGTTGCTGCAATATTTGATGCTTTTGTTCCATGCATCCCTATCATTCCAGTATATAACTCATGATCATTCGGGAATTCTGACATGCACATTAGTGATGTTGATACAGGTGAATTTATCTTTTCTGCAAAATTAATGAGTTCATCTGTTGCTCCAGATATTCCTACACCTCCACCTGCATATATAAATGGCTTTTTGCTTTGATTTATTAACTCTACTGCTTCCTGCAACGAGCTTTCTGTAATATATTTTGACTTTCTAATTACTTCCCTTGGAATCAATTTAGTATACTGTGTCTTATCTGCAGTTACATCCTTAGGAATATCTATTAATACTGGTCCTGGTCTCCCATCCTGAGCTATATAGAAAGCATCTCTAATTATATCTTGAAGATCATTAACATCTCTTACAATATAGTTATGCTTTGTTATTGGCATTGTAATTCCTGTGATATCAACTTCCTGGAAGCTATCTTTTCCAAGTAATGACTTAGCTACATTTCCTGTGATAGCTACCATTGGAATTGAATCCATGTATGCTGTGGCAATACCGGTAACTAAATTAGTCGCTCCTGGCCCCGAAGTTGCAAGACAAACTCCAACTTTACCGGTAGCTCTTGCATATCCATCAGCTGCATGTGCTGCACCTTGTTCATGACAAGTTAGAACGTGATGGATTTTGTCTTTGTATTTATATAATTCATCATATATATTTAATACTGCTCCACCTGGATATCCAAATATAGTATCTACGCCTTCATCAAGTAGAGACTTTATCAGAATTTCAGCTCCAGTTAATAACATTTTATTCACTCCTTTGCTGATAAAATGATTGTAAATTTGCAATGCACAATTGTAGAAAATAAACTTAAGATTTCAAAATCATATTATTTTTTTCTTATTGCTCATCGCACATTGGAAACTGGAATTATAATTATTTTGCTTGTAATTTTTCACAAACTAATTTGCCCATTTCAACCGTTCCAACTTTTTTCTTACCTTCTGTCATTATATCTCCAGTTCTATATCCATCTTCAAGAACCGCTAATACTGCGTTTTCAATTGCCTTTGCTTCTTCCTCTAAAGAAAAACTGTATCTAAGCATCATTGCTGCTGAAAGTATAGTTGCTAATGGATTTGCAATTCCTTGCCCTGCTATATCAGGAGCACTTCCATGAATTGGTTCATACATACCAAGTGTTCCGTCTCCAAGAGATGCTGAAGGCAACAATCCTATTGATCCCGTAACCATACTAGCTTCATCTGATAAGATATCTCCAAATAAATTTGACGTTACTATTACATCAAATTGGTTTGGATCTCTCACTATTTGCATTGCTGCATTATCAACATATAAATGATTTACTTCTACTTCTGGATAATCCTTAGCTATTTCGTTAACTACACTTCTCCAAAGTTTTGAACTATCTAAAACATTAGCCTTATCAACACTTGTAAGCTTTTTGTTTCTCTTCATAGCTATTTCAAATCCACTTTTAGCAATTCTAGTTATTTCATTTACATTATATCTTTCAGTATCATAAGCACTCTTTACACCATCAACTTCTTCTGTTCCTCTTTGACCAAAGTAAATACCACCAGTCAATTCTCTTACTATACAGATATCTATTCCATCTTTAACAATACTATCTTTAAGCGGTGATTCATTTTTTAGTGGTGCATATAAAACTGCTGGTCTTAAATTACAATAAAGATTCATTCCACTTCTTAACTTAAATAACCCTTGTTCTGGTCTTACTTTCCCAACATCCCATTTTGGTCCTCCAACAGCTCCTAGTAAGACCGCATCACTTTTCTTACATATCTCTAACGATGCATCTGAAAGTGGTGTTCCCTCTTTATCTATAGCGCATCCCCCTGCTAGCACATATTCGTAATCAAATCTATGTCCAAACTTATCACCAATAACTTTTAAAACTTTTGTAGTTTCTTCTATTACTTCTGGACCTATTCCATCTCCTGGTATTACAGCTATATTATATTTCATTACAAAACCCCCGTTTAATCAGTTTACAGTTTACAATTTTCAGTTAACAGTTATGGATAAAATCACTTTATAATTTCTTTAAATTTTCAATAATATTCATTATCCCAACTGTCAACTAACCAACTTTAATTCTTACTGTTATTATTACTTATTATTTATTGCTTTCATTTTATTATTTACTTATTGTTTAATTGGTTTAATTTATACTATTAGTTATTATTCTGATTATCTATTTCTTATATACCCAATTAATCCATCATTATCAATAATTTTTTGCATGAATTCTGGGAATGCTTCTCCTTGATACTCTTGATTCTTTGTTAAATTTTTTATAAGTCCTGTTGAAAAATCAACTTCTAATTCGTCTCCGGCATCAATGCTCTTCACAGCTTCATCACATTCTAATATTGGCAATCCAATATTAATTGCATTTCTATAAAATATTCTTGCAAAAGTCGATGCTATAACGCAACTTACTCCAGCAGTCTTAATTGCAAGTGGTGCATGCTCTCTTGAAGAACCGCATCCGAAGTTTTTATTAGCAACAATTATGTCCCCATCTTTTACATTTTTAACAAAATCAACATCTATGTCTTCCATACAATGTGCTGCAAGCTCTTTAGCATCTGATGTGTTTAAATATCTTGCTGGAATTATTACGTCTGTATCTACATTATCCCCATATTTGAATACTTTACCTTTTACTCTCATTACTAAATACCTCCTAGACTAATTCTGGATCAGTTATCTTTCCAGTTAATGCAGATGCTGCTGCAACTGCTGGACTTGCAAGATATACTTCAGATTCAACGTGCCCCATTCTTCCTACAAAATTCCTGTTTGTTGTTGATACACATCTTTCATCTTTTGCTAAAATTCCCATATGTCCACCTAAACATGGCCCACAAGTTGGTGTTGAGAATACTGCTCCTGCTTCAACTAAATCTTTTATTATGCCTTCTTCTAAAGCTTGTAGATATATCTTTTGTGTTCCAGGAATAACTATGCATCTAATTCCTTTTTTAACTTTCTTTCCTTTTAATATATCTCTGGCTATTCTTAAATCAGAAATTCTACCATTTGTACATGACCCTATAACTACTTGGTCAATTACTACTTCTCCGGTATCATCAATTGTTCTTGTGTTATCCGGTAAGTGAGGGAATGAAACTGTTGGTCTTAGTGCACTTAAATCAATCTCAAATACCTTATCATATTCTGCATCTTCATCTGCTTCGTAAGCAGTCCATTCTTTAGTTGAATGTTCCTTTAAATATTCAATAGTTTTATCATCAACTGGGAAGATTCCATTTTTTCCGCCAGCTTCTATAGCCATATTCGCCATTGTAAATCTATCATCCATTGAAAGATATTGTAAGCCATCACCTACAAATTCCATTGATTTATATAATGCTCCATCAACACCAATCATACCGATTATGTGCAATATAACATCTTTTCCACTTACCCATTTAGCTGGTTTATTCTTAAGAACAAACTTTAAGGCTGAAGGTACTTTAAACCAGCATTTTCCTGTTGCCATTCCAGCTGCCATATCAGTTGATCCTATACCTGTTGAAAAAGCTCCAAGAGCCCCATATGTACAAGTATGTGAATCAGCTCCTATAACTACATTTCCTGCAACAACTAAGCCTTTTTCAGGAAGCAGACAGTGTTCTATTCCCATTTCCCCAACTTCAAAGAAATTTTCTATTTCCATCTTTTGAGCAAATTCTCTAATGTATTTAACTTGCTCTGCAGCTTTTATATCTTTATTAGGAGTAAAGTGATCTGGAACTATTGCAATCTGACTTTTACTAAATACTTTATCTGTTCCAAATTTTTTGAACTCATTTACAGCCACTGGAGTTGTAATGTCATTTCCTAAAACTAAATCAAGGTTTGCTTCAATTAATTGCCCCGCTTTTACACTTTCAAGTCCTGCATGTACTGCTAAGATTTTTTGCGTCATTGTCATTCCCATTTCTAATCATCTCCTTAAAAATATGCTTTTACTTTTCTTTCAATATCTTTTATTAATTTATATTCTATTGAATCCACTAAGGCTATCCAGCTAGCTTGAATTACATCTCGAGATACTCCAACAGTACTCCAAGTATCAATTCCATCTGTTGATTCAATTAAAACTCTTACCTTTGCTTCTGTTGCACTTTCTGAATCTAAAACTCTAACCTTATAATCTACAAGTCGTGCCTGCTTTAGCTCTGGATAAAAGATCTCAAGAGCTTTTCTAATAGCCTTATCTAGTGCATTTACCGGACCTTCTCCCTCTGCTGCTGTCATTTCATTTTGTCCATCAACTGTAATATTTATTAATGCTGTTGAGCTGAACTCTTCACTGCCATAAGGTTGTTCTCCAATAATTTTGAAATGATTTAATTTGAAAAAAGGTTTATACTTGCCTATAATTTTTCTTATTACTAATTCTACTGTTCCTTCTGCCCCTTCAAATTGATATCCTTCGTATTCCAATTCTTTTAATCTATCTGTAATTTTTTGAACTGAACCATCATTCTTAGATATATTAGGAAATATTTTTTTAATTTCCTGCAGTATTGTGCTTTTTCCACTTACTTCGGAAACTAAAAATCTTCTCTTATTTCCAACTGCTTCTGGTTCTATATGTTCATATGATCTTGAGTCTTTAGTTACCGCATCTATATGCATTCCACCTTTATGAGCAAATGCTGAATTTCCTACAAATGGGTTTTGCTCTGTTAATGTAATATTACATATTTCAGCAATGTATCTGGCTGTTTTAGTTAAATTTATCAATTCAATATTGTTTAACACCTTATATTTTAGTTTTAACTTTAATGTAGGTACTATTGCACTTAAATTGGCATTTCCACATCTTTCACCAATTCCAATAAATGTTCCTTGAACTTGAAGCGCCCCAGCTTCTACTGCCATTACTGAATTTGCTACTGCCATTCCCATATCATCATGACTGTGAATTCCAATATTTATTGATACTTGCTTCTTTACTTCTTTAGTTATATCATATATCTCTTGAGGCAATGAACCTCCATTTGTATCACATAGTACAACTACTTGTGCTCCAGCTTCTTCTGCCGCTTTTAGAGTTGCCATTGCGTAATCCTTATTAGCCTTGTATCCATCATAAAAGTGCTCTGCATCAAAAATTACTTCTTTTCCTTTTCCGTGTAGATATTTAATTGTATCTTTTATCATTTCAATATTCTCATCCAAAGAAGTTCTGATTATATCTAAAACTTGAAAATCCCATGCCTTTCCGAATATAACAATTGTATCTACTCCAGATAACATTAAATCTCTGAGATTTTTATCATCTTCTGTATTAATATTAGGTCTTCTAGTTGATCCAAACGCTACTATCTTCGCAGTCTTAAGTTCCACATCCTTAAGCCTTTTAAAGAATTCCATATCTTTTGGATTTGATCCAGGGTTACCAGCTTCAATATAATCAATTTTCATCTCATCTAAAGCTCTCACTATTTTAAGCTTATCTTCTAATGAAAATGAAATTCCTTGTCCTTGAGCTCCGTCTCTCAAGGTAGAATCAAATATCTTTACCTGATTCTGAACCATATATTTTTATCCCCCTTTTTATCATTTATTGCCATTGCTTACATTCACTTTGCACTAATAACTTTCAATAGAATTCCTTATGGTTTTTTCTCCCCGTTGAAGTGCTGTAACTCCAGTTCTCACCAGCTCTTCTATGCCATACTCCTCCATCAAATTTATCAATGCTGATATTTTATCTTCATCCCCAGTTAACTCTATAGTCAGCGTATCAGTAGATAAATCAATTATCTTACTTCTAAAAATATTTACAGTTTCATTTATCGCTGCCCTGCTTTCTGCATTTGCTCTTACTTTAATGAGTACTAATTCTCTGTAAACTGATTCATTTGCTTTAAAGTTAATGACTCGTATTACATCTTCTAATTTGCTTAATTGCTTTTTTACTTGTTCTAATACATTATCATCATCTATAAGCGTAATTGTCATTCTTGAAATTAAAGGATCTTCAGTTCTGCCAACTGTTAAGCTATCAATATTGTATCCCCGCCTTGAAAACAGTCCGCTAACTCTACTCAAAACACCTGATGAATTCTTTACTAGAACAGATAGCACATGCTTTTCCATAAATTTCCCCCTAGATATTTTTTATTATATGCCCTAAAAATGGTTAAAAAAATCCACCCTTAATGATATAAATCATAAGAAGTGGGATAATATTCCGCCTTATATAATATCACTAGGTTCTAACAAACCCTTGCATATAACGGATGCACACCGGACATCTTTTACTCGAAAAATACTTTTTCTTTCTGGATTCTGCTCAGGAGTGATAATTATAAAGCTAAAGTATCGATTCTCACCAACCATCGACTCTCTGCAACTTATCTGCAAAACAATTGTCTCCATCTCAGCATTTAATAACCTAAGGACCTATTCAATTTTCTTGTTAAACTAAATTTTACTCTGGGTTTTTACTATTGTCAATATTTTAGTAATATATTTTTCATTCTCTTTTTTTTGATAATTTTAAGCTTATATAAATTGCTTGTTTTTCAATATATATATTGTTTTTTTATCAAATTATCATTATTTTTATTTTTAAATTAATTATATAAAGTTTTTTAAAGTTAATAATTAATAATCTTAATTTTCTCTCCTTATTCTATTAATTCAAATTAATAGAAATTAATTCCTATAATTTACTTAGATGATCTCCAAAATCCTCCATACTCTCGACTTCTTGAACATCTGCTAAAATTTCATCTAAACCATACTCATATATATTAAAATTTACTTTTGCTTCACATAGTTTAGAAATTATTTCTTCTTTATCTTCCTCGAAAATCAAATCTTTATTAATTGCTTCAATAAATGCTTCTGTCTTATATATTTCGCATTTCGCTCCTTCTTCTGCTCCTAATTGAGTAAATACCTCAAATCTGGGCTGATCTCCTCCAATTTCTGTCGCATCAACAAATCCATCTTTGTGAATTACATCATCGAACCGCCATTCATAATATATGTTTATATATGCCTTTGCTCCCTCTATATCATTAAAGCCTTTACAATTACCAGTTGGCATAACTACTAAGTATTCGTTATAAGGTTCTTTATCCATATAATTTCCTCCTCTTTTGCAAACTCATTGTTTATTATTTTATTTATCCCCTTATTAATCATTTGTTATGCATTAATAACTGTAATGTGGTCTTGAGAAATTTATTTTAAAAATACATAACTTAAACTATATTTACATCTTTCATTTATAAATATCCAAGTAGAGAGTTTGATATATACAGTGGCATAAGAACTATAAATTTAAAAACTTACCTAAATGTTATAAGTCTATTTCTTATTTTGAAATCTATAAAATTATAATAGCAGAGTATAAAAAGAAGTCTACTCCAAACTCCTTTTTACACTCTGCTATTATAAAGCTTTATTTAATTAATATATAGTTAATTGTATTTCTTTTCAATTAAATTTGCTAAACTATGAGCCATTTTATCTATTTCTGCTTGATCTTCACCTTCAAGCATTACTCTAACTAATGGTTCTGTTCCAGATGGTCTTATAAGAACTCTTCCAACACCATTTAAAGCATCTTCTATTTTCTTTATTTCACCTTGTATTTCATCATCTGTTAAATATAGGTCTTTCTTATCATTTGGTATTGTCGCATTTGCTAATACTTGTGGTAATTCTTTCATTATTGAACATAGCTCTGATAAAGGCTTTTCTTTCTTCTTAACTATACTTGCAATTTGAAGCGCTGTAACTAAACCATCACCTGTTGAATTATAGTCTAAGAATATAACATGTCCTGATTGTTCTCCACCTAGAACATATCTGTTTTTAACCATTTCTTCTAAGACGTATCTATCTCCAACACAAGTTTTCGCAAGATTTATCCCTTCTCTTTTACATGCAATGTCTAATCCAAGATTACTCATTACAGTTACTACTAAAGTATCATCTTTTAGCTTTCCAAGTTCTTTTAAATACTTAGCACATAACATTAATATAAAATCACCATTTATTAAATTACCATTTTCATCAACAGCCAAACATCTATCTGCATCGCCATCAAATGCGAATCCTAAATCACATTTCTTTTTAACTACATAATCCATTAGTTCTTCTGGATGTGTTGATCCACAATTTTCATTTATGTTTGTTCCATCCGGATTATCGTTTATTACAAATACATCTGCACCTAATTCTCTAAATGCCTTTACTGATGATTTATATGAAGCTCCATTTGCACAGTCTAAAGCTATTTTTAATCCCTTTAAATTATAAGGTATAGTTTCCTTAGCAAATTCTATATAATCATCTAAAGCGGATACTTCAATTGTCTCTCTTCCAAGATCTATTCCAACTGGACTTGGTACACCTTCAAAATCACTTTCAATAACTCTTTGAATCTCATCCTCTAAATCGTCTGAAAGCTTGTATCCTTTATCATCAAAGAATTTTATGCCATTATATTCTACTGGATTATGTGATGCAGAAATCATAACACCTGCATCAGCTCCATATTTTCTTGTTAAATATGCAACAGCTGGTGTTGGTACTACTCCAAGCACTACCGCCTCGGCTCCAACTGATAATATTCCCGCTATTAATGCTGATTCCAACATATCTCCAGATATTCTTGTATCTTTTGCAACTAATATCTTAGGCTTATGAGCTGCTTCTGTTAAAACATATGCCCCTGCTCTTCCAAGGTTATATGCAGTTCTTGCTGTTAATTCTGTATTTGCAACTCCTCTAACGCCATCAGTTCCAAACATTCTACCCATAATTTTACCTCACTTTTTTATTCTGTTATAACCACTTAATTAATTTACAGTTGTGACCAAAAAACTTACGACTTTTCATAAATAGAACTTTTTTAAATCCGCATATGAGTTTTATCACAAACTCATACCCCTTAACTCATAACTGTCTAAATGGCTCACCTTAAATAGTATAATATTTTTAAGCCCTATTTACAATCATGTCTTTCGGGCTTTCTATTATTTTTCGATTTTATATGCAAATTAAATCTTCAACATTTACTTATATTAGTCTATTTTTCCACTTTCTAATCTTTCTAGTACCATTTTATAACCATCACTACCATAATTTAAGCACCTATTTACTCTACTAATAGTGGCTGTACTAGCACCAGTAATTTCTGCTATTTCCGAATAAGTTTTTTTAGCCTTAAGTAATTCAGCTACATGTAATCTTTGCGCCAATGCCTTAACTTCATTTATAGTTGCCACATCTTCAAAAAACTTATAACATTCATCTATATCTTTCAATTCTAAAATTCCTTTAAAAAATAAATCTAATTCCTTGCTTTTAATTTTGGATTCTAAAGAACTCACCTTATCACCTCGCAGTATAATCATAAATATACTTAATCATACTTATTATAGCATACTTTACAACTTTAGTATGCTAGAGTTCATTATTCATCTTCTTCAATAACTTCAGACGAAAACTTATTTTCTAAGTTTGCTTCTTTCAATCTTAAATCTTTATATATATTTTTGGTTGGTACCAGCCAAACTTCACCTGTACCTCTGTACACGCTAACTAGTCCTTCTCCACTGACGGCAGTTCCAATAAGGGATTTTGATGATTTCTCTATTGAAAACTCAATATTTCCAGTCCTTAAAATCGCAAAATTTCCATCTACTCTTAATGTATCATTAATTAATACGCATTTAAATATTTCACTTTCTGGAACTGGAACCCTAAGTGCAACTATTCCATATCCTTCTAGTCTTGTTTGATATAAGCCGTCACTTCCTAAAAGGGCTGCTGAAAAAGTTTTTTGCATTGTTGCATTAATCTCTATGCTCTCTTCGCATGCACAGAACATATCATCACTTACTATTATTTCATCATCTTCTAGTTCTATAAGTGCAAAATGATCAAAAGATGGCTCTAAAAATATTTCTCCACTCCCACTATATACTGGCTTGAATGCAGTCTCTCCAGTTAACTTGCTTGATATTATTTTTTTCCCAAATCCTATAAGTCCACCTGATTTACTTCTTATGTCTATATCACCCTTCATATAACTCAAAGTACCCGGCTCTAGTTTTACTGAACTTTCATTTATTATTATTCTTATTTGCTTTAGTTTGACTCCACTTTGTCTAATCACATTAATTCCAAAGGCAGTTTGAACATCTGTAGCCCCGTCTAAATTCTCATATTCTAATATTTGAAATTTAGATTCCCCCTCCATTTCTGATAACATACTTAACTTATTTGTAAATTTCAGTGAACTCCTCATAAAATCACTCCCATCTTATAACATATTATTTTATTAGTTATTTGAACTTAATTCTTCTAGCAATGTAAATATTCTTTTATTAAGTACAGGATGCATAAGATATGGTGCTATTTCATTTAGCGGCTTTAATACAAATTCTCTCTCATGCATTCTAGGATGAGGAAGAATTACCTTTTCATTAGAAGATATTAATTCATCATACATAATAATGTCTAAATCAATGGTTCTAGGCCCCCACTTTATTTCTCTTTTTCTATCAAACTCCAACTCAATTTCAAGCAATAAATCCATAAGTTCTTCGGCTTCAAGTATTGTTTCTATCTCCACCACTGCATTTAAGAAATCTTCTTGATCTAAATATCCCCATGGTTTTGTTACTATAAATGACGATTGTTTTTTAATTTCAACATTTTTTTCTGCACATATCCTATTAATTGCTTCTTTTAAATAATTCTCTTTATCTCCAATATTAGATCCCAGTCCTATATATGCCTTATGTCTTTTTCTTTCAATCATTATTTCCACAGTATCTAAATGTTTTTTTATTGGCGCCCACGGCTTTTTTAAAAATACTTTAACACCATATATTACCTTATATTCACTCAGAATAAAATCTGCTAAATTTAAAGCTGCAGTTTCTATAAGTTCATGGCTATCCCTCTTAAATTCTTCTTCAATTTTGTCGCATAATTCACCATAATGGACTGATTTAAGCAAATCCCCAGTTTTTCCTGCGGATTTTAAATCTAAATCTATCTCTAACGATAGTATAAATTTCTGTCCCAGTCTTTTCTCTTCTTCAAAAACTCCATGAAAAGCAAATAATTCTAAGTCCTTTATATACATTTTATCCATAATTTATCCATCCTATCCTCTTATGCCTATAAAAAAACACTAATCCAAACATGCAGCACTGCATAACCTAAAACATGCTAACTATTTGTCTATTATTTTTTAATTTCGCCTTATTATTGCATCAGTCATCTTTGCTGCCCTTGAATTTTCTAACACATCGTGAACTCTTACAAAATCACAGGCGTCTTTCATTATTCCAATTACAGTTGTCGCAACTGTTCCTTCTACTCTTTGCTCTACCGGTAGGTCCAATGCAATACCTATCATAGACTTTCTTGATGTTCCAAGAAGTATTGGATATCCCAATTCTTTAAGCCGCTCTAAATTATTCATAGTTTCTAAATTTTGCTCATAAGTCTTTGCAAAACCTATTCCTGGATCTAAGATTATATTTTCATCTTTTACCCCTGCATCCTTAGCTATTTTTATACTTTCTTTCAAATCTTCTAGTATATCGTCCATTAAATTTTTGTAATCCTTATTTTCTCTGTTATGCATTAAACAGCAAGGAACATTATATTTAGCTGCAACTTTTGCTATATCTTTTTCTTTCTTAAATCCCCATACATCATTAATAAGATTAGCTCCTGCTTCTATAGCTTTTTCAGCCACCTTTGCTTTATATGTATCTATAGATATAGGAATATCGAAATTTTCTCTTATAGCCTTTATTATAGGAATAACCCTGCTTATTTCTTCATCTTCTTCTACTGGTGTGTGATTGGGCCTTGTGGATTCTCCTCCTATATCTATTATGTCGGCACCATTTTCTATCATCTGTTTAACATGCACTATAGCTGCATCTATATCATTAAATTTTCCACCATCAGAAAAAGAATCCGGTGTAAAATTTAAAATTCCCATAATATATGTTCTTTCACTAATTTTAAATTCCTTATTTCCTATTTTCATTACAACTAATGCCTCCTAATAGTATATCTTCAAATTCTTTTTTTCATCGCTCCAATTACATTCAGTTAATGCCTTACATGTAATACACTGTCTTGAAAGTTTATCTGCTCTATATATAAGCAAAGAAAATCCTTTACTCTTCTTATTTCTATGTCCTAATATTCCTTGCTTTATCAATTCAATTTCTTCATCATTAAATTTATAATCCTCTAAAATTGTTTTTGCAATTTCCCACGAAGCCATTTCATGTGGAATTCCATCTTCATATTGAAATGATTTTCCTATATCATGTAAAATTGCAGTTGTATATATAATTTCTCTTTCAAAACCCAGACTTTCCTCCAAATTTATCAAATGTGCAATTCTTGCTACATCTAAGAAATGTTTTAGATTATGCTTGCAAAACTTTCTACCCTTCTCAAGCTTTTTATTTTTCTTTAAATAGTGTATATATTTTTCATCATTTAAAATACAGTTGAATCTCTCCATATATTTTTTACCCCAACAGCTTTCATATTTACTAATCTATATACTTATAATCATCGCATGATTATTTATTATTATATCATTTGCTCATGATTTTAAGGTACAAATAGATAAATTTTTATTTATGCTTTAGATAATACTTTACCTTGAGAGATTCTTACATCCAAGTGGCTCTATCACTAGATGTAACATTTCTTAATAACAAAAAAACATCTTGAAATAACTTAAAAGTCATCTCAAGATGTTCCTTCTACATTTTAATAAATTTTAGCTTGTTCTTCTCCATCAAGTACCCTTATAGCGCCTTGAGCTAATGCTAATAACTCATCTTCACCTGGGTAAACTGTTACTGGCGCAATCCATTCAACCTTTGCTTTAAGATCTGGTACAAGAGTTGGCGAATATGCTATTCCTCCTGTAAAGATAATTTGATCTACTTTCCCCTCTAATACTACTGACATTTCTCCTATTGCTTTTGAAATTTGATAAACGAATGCTTTGTAAATTTTCTCGCATTCTTTATCTCCGGCTTCCATTTTATCTATAACACCTTTTACATCATTTGTATTTAAGTATCCGACAAATCCGCCTTTTCCAACTGTCTTGCCATATACTTCTGCTTCACTATATTTTCCACTAAAACACATTTTGATTAAATCACCGATTGGAACTGATCCAGCTCTCTCTGGTGAAAATGGGCCATCTCCATCTAGAGCATTGTTGACATCAACAACTCTACCATGCTTATGAGCCCCAACTGAAACTCCACCGCCCATATGTACAACAACTAAATTTAGATTTTCATATCCTTTTCCAGTTTCCTTGCCATATCTTTTAGCTACTGCTTTTTGGTTTAACGCATGGAATTTACTCTTTCTTGGAAGCTCTGGTACTCCTGATAATCTTGCTACATCAGCTAACTCATCTGTAACAACTGGATCTACTATATAGGAAGGTATGTTTAATTCATCTCCTATTGACTTAGCAATTATTCCACCAAGATTTGAAGCATGAGGTCCTTGAACTCCAACCTTTAAATCTTCTACCATTGCATCATTAACAGCATAAGTTCCGCCTTCTACAGGTTTAAGCATTCCTCCTCTGCCAACAACAGCACTTAAAGTTCTTATATCAAAGTTTTTCTCCTTAAGAACATTTAAAATAACCTCTTTTCTAAATCCAAATTGATCATATATTGTTTCATATCTCTTTATTTCCTCATTTGTGTGTCTTAATGTTTCCTCAAATAGTTCCTTTTCATTTTCATAAACACCAATCTTTGTTGATGTTGAACCCGGATTAATTATTAACAGCTTATATGACATTTTGAATCCCCCTCTGATTTAATGCATTTAGAATGCAGTAACAATAAAATAAATTATTATGAATTTAATCTTTAATCGCCCTTTATGGTTTATGAACTGCTTAATTACTTATTTTTTGCTGCAACTAATGCTGCTAGAGCTATTGAATTAACTTTTGTTTCAAAAGAATCTGCTCTTGAGGTTAAAATAACTGGTGCAGAAGTACCTACTAGAAGTCCACCATTTCTTGATTTAGCGAAATATGTTAGTGTTTTATACATTACATTTGCTGTTTCAATATTTGGTAATAATAGTATGTCTGCTTTACCTGCAACTTCACCTTTAACACCTTTATGGTGAGCTGCTTCTTCTGATATAGCATTATCTAATGCAAAAGGTCCGTCAACAACGCATCCTTTAAATTGTCCTCTGTCACTCATTTTTGCTAATAATGCAGCATCAACTGTTGATGACATATTTTCATTTACAACTTCAACTGGACATACAACTGCTACATTAGGAATTTCTATTCCACATGAATGTGCAACTACTACTGCATTATTTATCATACCTGCTTTATCCTTAAGTTCTGGGTATGTGTTAAATGCTGCATCAGTTAAGAATAATAATTTATCCCATCCTTCTATATCAAAAACTGCAACATGCGACATTAATTTTCCTGTTCTAAGTCCTACTTCTTTATTTAATACGCTTCTTAAAAATGTAGCCGTATCCACTAATCCCTTCATAAGCATATCTGCATGCCCACTTGAAACTAACTTTACTGCTTCTAATGTAGCTTTCTTTGGATCTTTAATATCCATTATTTCATAGTCTGATAAATCTAAGTCTATCTTTTTAGCAATTTCGTGTATTTGTTGCTTATCTCCAACTAATATCGCCTCTGCTATATTATTTTCTGTAGCCTCTTTAATAGCTTCTAAAACCGGCTCATCTTGTGCCACTGCTACAGCAACTTTTTTGATTGGAACTTCCTTTAGTCGTGATAGTAAATCGTCAAAATTTTTGCTCATCTTTACACCTCTTACATTTCATACTATTTTTGCTTGTTATTAATTTAATTATCTTGTTAAATTTCTGTCAATCACTGGTATAAGAATTTCTTTCATCTATCATTGTAACAAAAAATAATTGTAAATGTTAAATTTTCAGAAAATTGTTTTTATTATTTTATAGAAATTTATTTTAATATAAATTATATTATAAGTCATGATTTTTCTTATATGCATTCAAAAAAACTCAATTTAAATGCATATTTATTGTAAATCAAGTAATTTCACAAAAATTAATCATATTATATAAAAAAAATAACAGACAATTGTATTAGTCCATTATTTTTTAATTATTACTTAATTCATTAGTTACAATACATCGAATTTTTGAATTATATGTTCAGCAACCTTTATACCATCTACAGCTGCTGAAATTATTCCTCCTGCAAATCCAGCACCTTCGCCCGTTGGATAAAGCCCACATACATTTATGCTTTCAAGTTTTTCATTTCTATTGAGCCTAACTGGTGCTGA
Source organism: Clostridium sp. DL-VIII (assembly GCF_000230835.1). NCBI lineage: Bacteria > Bacillati > Bacillota > Clostridia > Eubacteriales > Clostridiaceae > Clostridium > Clostridium sp. DL-VIII. The sequence goes on along the minus strand of NZ_CM001240.1, from coordinate 525,331 downwards.
TGTTCTAGTCTCTATACCTGTTAAAACTGCATCTTCATTAGCATAACCCTTTATTTTCTTGTCAAAATTTGCAATTCCTTCTTTAAGTGCTTCCACAACATAATCTGGCAAGCAATTCTTTAACTCTCTAAATTCATATCCCGCAGTATAGCTCGGTACAACCTGGCCTAACCCCGTTGATACCCTGTCTTTCATAAAGTCCCCTACTAGCTGCACCGGTGCCTTATAATTTCCACCACCTAACTTAAATGCTAAATTTTCATAATATCTTTGAAATTCCATTCCTCTAAGAGGGGAATTTCCTTCAAAATCCTCTGGTGAAACTGTTACTACTAATGCTGAATTAGCATTTTTTAAGTCTCTTGCATGATAACTCATACCATTTGATACAAGCCTACCTTCCTCTGAAGCTGCCGCAACCACTACTCCGCCTGGGCACATGCAGAATGAATATATTCCTCTTCCTAATCTCTCACTTTGGTAAGTCAGCCTATAATCAGCAGCTTGTAATTTCGGATGATTGTGACTCTCTCCATATTGACTAATATTTATCAATTCCTGAGGATGTTCAATTCTTACTCCTATTGCAAATGCTTTTGCATCCATTGAAACTTTTTCTCTATATAACATTTCATATGTATCTCTTGAACTGTGACCTATTGCAAGCACTAATGCTTCACATGAAATTTCTTTTCCATTAACTATTATGCTTTCTAATTTACCATTCTCATATGTTATTCTCTCTAACTTGGAATTGAAATTAACCTCGCCTCCAAGATTTTTAATTTCTTCTCTTATATTCTTAACTACACCTTTTAATAGATCAGTCCCTACATGAGCTTTGCTCTCATACTTAATTTCTACTGGTGCTCCTGCCTTTATCAATTCATCAAGTACAAATACACATCTATGATCTTTAATTCTTGTGGTAAGCTTTCCGTCTGAGAATGTACCCGCTCCACCTTCCCCAAATTGAACATTAGATTCGAGATTAAGTTCTCCAGTACTCCAAAACTTTTCCACAGTCTCTGTTCTTTTATCCACATCTTCCCCACGTTCATACACAATTGGCCTATATCCCTGTCTTGCTAAAGTTAATGCAGCAAAAATTCCTGCTGGCCCAAACCCTACTACTACTGGCCTAAAATTAAGTTTTTGTGTTCCTGACTTTATAGTTTCTATTTCCTTTACTTCTTCAAGTTTTATATCTTTATCATGAATTTTAGATAATATCTTTTTTTCTTTTTCGCAGAATACATCAACACTATAATTAAATTTTATATCATTTTTTTTCCTTGCATCTACGCTTCTTTTTATTATACTTATTTTATTAATATTTCCATTAGATATATTTAACCTTTTACAAACCTTCTTTTCTAGAACTTCTAATTCATCGTCTAAACCTAAATTTATATTATTTATCCTTATAGCCAAAATTTATTCACCATATCCTTTCAAAGTCAAAGCATGATTTCGCTTTGTACTTATTATATCCTTCATTGAACTACTCCAAACTAAGTTAAAAAAATTATATCATAAAAAGTCACAGTACTCATTATACTGTGACTTTTTATTATTCTTTCTTTTTAACTACTATATGAACACTTCCAACCTCTGATATTGTTACATTATCAGCTCCAACAAGTGTGGCTTGTGGCGTATAATCAAAAGTTCCTTCCGCTTGTACTTTCGATAAATCCAATATAACATTTATATTCTGAGCCGCTACTTTATCTAATGCATCCTGACTTCCTGTCACCTTTACATTTGTTGTTAAATTCTGTGTTTCTACTGAAAGTGCATCATTTAAGTTTTTGTATTGAACGTTGCACACTAAATTCTTTGTTGTATTTTCTTCCTTTGTTACTTTAAATTTAACTTTAACTGTATTTTCATTATTCAGAATGGAAATTCCCTGTGGCAGATTAAGCTTAACATCCATTTCGCTGTCAGCTTGTAATGCTGACATATCCACGGGTTCAGTATCTATGGCTTTTACTTTGTCTAAATTTTGAATATCCCCAAGGACATTCACGTAATTTTTACTTAGTTCATATCCTCCAAAAGTAAATCCCTGAGGAACGCTTCCTGAAGTTATTAAATTTATTGGCACCGACTTCCCATTTACTACTGTGATCGATAACTTTGCAGTTTGAATATTAGATTGAACATTGCTAATTTCATTACCTGATGAATCTACAAATTTTATATCATAATCCTTCTCCATATTCTTATCTACATCTTTTTCTTCGCCATTTAAGGTAGCAGCGTCAATTTTTTCTATAGAGCTTTTTCCTCCTTTTACAGTCACAGTTTGAGGGCTTATTGATTGTCCCTTTTCATAAATATTTTCTTTATATGAAACTTTTATATTTGACTTTATTGGTATATCCTTTTGAACCAGCTCTTCTAAACTTACTTTAACACCCAAAAAGCCATTATTCTTTATATCTATGTTTTCAGGGGCGCTTACAACTTGAACTGGTATAGTATTATCTCCTGTTTTTAACGCATAAGCTGACATATCGGCTACTATTTTAAAGTCCTCTTTTTTTACTTTTATCATTTCACTCGATGGGCCTTCTAACTTTAAATCCACCGTAAATTGCTGCTTATCTGCAATTGCAAGTTTTGAATCCGTTAATGAATCCTCATTAATTAGTTCTACAGGAACATTTTTCAGGTCATATGTTCTAAGCGGATTCTCAACATTTGAGACATATAGCCATAAACCTAATGATAATAGTAAGCATACAATCTTGACTATTAACGTTCTGTTTTCACTCTTATCCATGACCTAACCCTCTCTCCTGCTGATTTTACCTTCTTTTCATTTCTATTTTCTATTATTTTAGTTAATACAATTTTTAATCTATCTTTATCATAGCCTCTTGTAATCCTTCCATTGATAGCTAATGATATGACTCCTGTCTCTTCAGACACAATTACGACCAATGCATCTGATACTTCTGACAATCCCATTGCAGCTCTATGCCTAGTTCCTAATTTTTTGCTAATTGTATTGTTATCCGTTAACGGCAAGACACATCCTGATGCTAGAATTCTATTATTCCTTATTATTGTTGCTCCATCATGAAGTGGTGTATTAACTACAAATATATTTTCTAAAAGATTTGAAGTCACATTCGCATCCAATAATGTTCCCTGCCCAATTATTTCATTCAGACCTGTACTCTGCTCTATTACAATTAATGCACCTGTTTTGCTTTCAGATAAATTTTGTACAGCTGTTGCAATTTCGTTGATTGTAGAATTAAAAGCTTCCTTATTGTTTTGATAGTGTTTATCATCAAAAGCACTTCTTCCTAGATGTTCTAAAGCTCTTCTAATTTCCGGTTGAAAAATTATAATTACAGATAATACCCCGATAGTTAATGTTTTATTTAATATAAAATATAACATATCTAATCTTAATAAATAGCTAATTGGAATAAGTGCTATTATTAGCAATATTCCTTTTAATAATTGTTCTGCTCTTGTTTCTTTTATTAACATATATCCTTTATAGAATATGAAAGATACAACTAATATATCCAATACAGACCATATTGACATATTAGAAAAACTTTGTACTAGCATCGATAAAAGTTCATTCAAATGTCTCACCTCTCTTCTAATTAAAATTATACAACAAATGATATACTCATACACATATAGAGTATTATAATTTTATTACTTTTTAATTATTTTTATAATAATTTTTTATTAATTCTTCTGGCTTTTCTAGTTTAATATCGTTAGAAAACCCTATAAATGATTATAAAAATAAATAGTGTATATAATTACTTTCTTTGGCAATAATATTACTTGTTGCACTATACCGAAGGAGGTTTTTTATGAAAAAGAAATATAGTATTTTTGTAATTGCTTTAATACTATATCTTTCCGTTATTAATGTAAATCCAACTTTCGCCAAAACATTAGGTGAAACTTGTAGTGAAACTAAGAATGTCCAAATAAATGAGAAAACTACTGAAAATAACATAAACGCTAATTCACAATTCAGAGAAAATCGTGATGAAGTTCTACAAGTATTTAATCATGATACTCAAAAATTATATATAACGGGTGAAGATATAGATTTAATGGCAAAGGTTGTTTCTGCCGAAAGTCGTGGTGAACCATATGCAGGAAAGGTGGCTGTAGCTTCTGTGGTATTAAATCGTACCATTGACCCTCATTTTCCAAACACTATAAAAGAAGTTATTTTCCAAAAAAATGCATTTTCCTGTGTTAAAAATAGTCAAATAAATGCTAGTGCAGACCAAGATTGTTATGATGCAGTATACGATGCAATTAGAGGTATTGATCCAACAAATGATGCCCTGTTCTTTTATAATCCAGCCATAGCAACATGTAACTGGATGAAAGAAACTCAAAAAATCAATGAAACAACCATAGGACATCATACTTTCTTTAAAGTAAAAGCTTAGTTTTAAATATCGTAAAAAAATCAGGAGTTATATCAAAAATTTGATTTAGCTCCTGTTTCTTATTTTTAGGCACCATCAAATAAATAACAAGTCAATTTGCCAGCCTATTTTCCATTAGAGGAAGCTCGACTCGCTACGCTTGCTGAGTAAGCGATTCACACCAAATCAGAGATTTGGGTTCTCTGCTCATCGGAAAATTGACCTAATAGCCCCACTATAAGGTCAATTTATCTCCTTGCCTGATTAAAAATATTCCTGGCAACCTTGGACCTGCTATTTATTTTCATGTGCCTAAATTAATAATTAGCACTTCATAGATATACTTTTATACCTTAAATTAGTTATAAATAATTCTAATTTACGAATTATATCTGCTTGCAGCGTTTTTATACTCCGATGGATTTTTTCCATAATATTTTTTAAACAGTTTTGAAAAATAATTTATATCCCTATATCCAATTTTATATCCAATTTCATAAGTCCTTAACTGAGTATTAATAAATAGGTACCTAGCTCTTGCCATTTTCACCATTGTTATATAGTCATTAAACCTCATTCCAGTTTTTATAGCAAAAGTATTACTTAAGTACGTATTGTTTATATAAAACTTTTTAGATATTATCTTTAATTTTAGATCGGAATCAGAATGACTCAATATATATTCACTAATATTGTTTATCAATTCATCGGAAGCTTCAAGATAAAATTTCTTTAAGAAAGTCAAAAGATAGGATATTTTCCCACAATAATACTCTGTAAAACCGTTAATATTTTCTTTATTAACATAGTCTACGGTTTCAAAAAATTCAATATTAATATAGTTATTCAGCCAGTTATACTCTTCATATACTGCTTTAATAACATTATAATATATTTTTTTTATTATGATGTCTGCCTTAATTATATTATCTGATGATACATTATAAATACTTTCTGCTGTCCTATTAAATAGTTCAATTGCATGATCTTCCTTCTTGATTAAATAGCTAATGATTTGTTTTTCATCAGAAGTAGGATATATCCATTCAGCATCGACTTCTATTAATTGCATAGTATCATCTATCAGATTGTCTTTATCACTATATATATTATCCAGGTATACTTTCGTTCTTTGGAGTAATTGAAACATAGTTTCTTCACTTGCAGGTTTTACAATATAATCAAATGCCCCTAATATAATTCCTTGTCTTGCATAGTTAAATTCACTATATTCACTTAGAAACACCACACATGGGCATAAATTATCTCGTTTAATTTCCTTAAGCAATTGTAGTCCATCTATTATAGGCATTCTAATATCAGTTAATACAAGATCATATGAGTTCTTATTTAATAATTCAAGAGCTTCTTTCCCATTCAAGGCTATATCTACAATTTCAAATTTAGATTTTTCTCCCCATAATTTTAGTCTCTTTAATTCAACCAAAAAAATTTCTCTGTCATCAACTGCAAGAATCTTATACACCTTGTATCACCTCCGCCTTTAATATTTATTTTTTATTTTAATATGTTTTGCTCATTAATAGTGAAGTAAGTGCAGGCACCCTTTCCAACTTCTCCTGTAATCCATACCCTGCCTTCAAATTTTTGAATTATCTTCTTTACAATGGCGAGCCCAACTCCGCTACCCTCAAATTCATTTTCAGAATGCATCCTCTCAAAAATCCCAAAAAGTTTCTCTGAAAACTTCATGTCAAATCCAACTCCATTATCTTTAATGTAAAATATATTTTCATTATTTATATATACATATCCAACAGTAATAATTGCAGAATCCTTTGTACAAGTAAACTTAAGAGAATTCGATATTAAATTAATTATGACTTGCTTCATTAGAATATTATCACCTAATATAATTGGTAATTCGCTTTCAAATTTCAATTGAATTTTATCCTTATTTGTATACCCAACAGTTAATTCATTAAATGTTTCTTCTATTAACGTTTTTGTATCAATTATTTCTTTTGTAGGCTCCATATCTGCAAATTTCACATACTCTAAGAGCTTATTTATAAGAAGCAGTGTATCGCTACAAATATTTCTTATATTCTCTATAAGTATAACTCCCTCCTTGTCAACTTGCGTTCCGTAGTCTTCAATAAAAATTCTGGCGTATCCATCTATAGCACGAACGGGCGCTTTAATTTCATGGGAGATTGTGTAATTAAAAGCTCTAAGCTCATCATTGGTGTTTTGGAGCTTCTCTGTTTTTTCTTTAATATCTTCTATATTATTATTTGATATGTTAGACGTATTAATGACTATCACCCCAATATTAATAATTACTTAAAATTTAAAAATGCCCCTAAATTAATTTTACTCTTCCTCTAATATGATTAATTTTTCTTTAGTAACTATATTATCTTTAATAACAAAACTGTTAAGTACGATATTATTCCTATCTGCTAAAGATAAAATTGCATAACTTAAATTAGGATCAAATGCTAATCTAATATCTTCCTTTGAGGGTCTAGATGGAGTTTCAGGATGACTATGAAAATTTCCAATTAAGCTCCAACCATTTTTTCTAATATCAGCTATTACCTTAAATTGTTCCCGAACATCCATTGAAAAATGCTCTGGGCTTTCATCAATATTTTTTAATAAATATATTTCTTGAATGATTTTATTATTACTGCTATCAATTATTCCAGCCAAAAGCCCACAAGCCTCATTTGGCAAACATTTCTTACAGTGGTCACTTACCTCTTTAAATTGCTCTTTTGAAAATATAATCATAAATACAACCTCCTATCAATCTTTTCATATTAACCTAATAGGATTACTATGAATTAAGTATATAGCAATTTCTTCTATTAGTCAAAAATTATTCATTATTCTTTAAATTTTATTTCACAGAATACATAAATGAAAATATTCCCTATGAGATAATATTTGCTTAGATTTTACCATAGCACGATTTAAAGTCAATTAAGAATAATTCATTTCAAAATAAATTCCAATATAATACTAAACATAGTCACATTGTAATCAAAAGTTACTCCATTCTATAATTAAATATATCAAATATTATATTAGGAGGTATAAAATGGATGAATTAAAATACAAAGAACTCAAAAAAGGCGGCTTTATGAGACAAATTCAATATGAAAAGTTTTCTTTACGTCTTAGAGGTGCAGGGGGACAAATTAAAGCTGACCAGCTTAAGAAAGTAAGTGAAATTGCTGAAAAATATGGTCATGGCTATATTCATCTTACATCAAGACAAGGTATAGAAATTCCATTTATAGATTTTAAAGATATTAATACTGTTAAATCTGAACTTGCTACTGTCGGTTTAGAACCAGGTGCCTGCGGTCCTCGTGTAAGAACTGTTACGGCGTGCCAGGGTAATACCATTTGTGGTAGCGGATTAATTGAAACTAGTAATTTAGCAAAGGAACTTGATGCAAAATATTTTGCTAAAGATTTACCACATAAATTTAAAATCGGAATTACAGGTTGTAGAAATAACTGCTTAAAAGCTGAAGAAAATGATCTAGGTATAAAAGGTGGATTAAAGCCTAAATGGAATACAACTTCCTGTACATATTGTGGTGTTTGTAAAGCTGTATGTCCCTCAAAAGCTATAGAAATAAATAAAAATACTAATGAACTTAAATTTGATGAAAGTAAATGCATATATTGTGGAAAGTGCGTTAAATCCTGTCCTACCGATGCTTGGAATGGAGACAGTGGTTATATTACTTCATTTGGTGGTTTATATGGCAACAACATTGCTTTTGGACAAAGTTTAATTCCTTTAATAGAGGATAAAGAAACCTTATTTAAAGTTGTTGATGCCACAGTGGAATTTTTCAAAGAAAATGCAAATGCAGGTGAGCGTTTTAGATTTACTTTAGATAGAATTGGTATAGACAATCTTAAAGCAAAATTAGAGGAGGTCCTATAATGAGTGAAATTAAAGCGGATTCTTTCGTGGACATTACTGATGTTGTTTGTCCTGTAACCTTTGTAAAAGCAAAAGTTGCACTTGAAGAACTTGATAATGGACAAATCCTTGAAATAAAATTAAACGATGGAGAACCAATACAAAATGTTCCTAGAAGCTTGAAAAATGAAAAGCATAAAGTTTTGAATGTAAATAAAAATGATGATGGAACATATACAATTGCAGTTGTAAAGGGTGGTTTACTTGAAATTTAATACTACTCTTTTGCATGGTAATTTTAATCATGATAGCAAAACTGGTGCTACCCTTTCACCAATTTATCAATCTAGTGCCTTTGTTCATGAGACAGCTGAAAAGCTTGAAGATGTGTTTAGCAATCACGCACCTGGTTATTCTTATACAAGAATAAATAATCCAACAATTGAATCTTTTGAAAAAAGGATGGCCTTATTAGAGGGTGGAATCGGTGCTATTGCTTGCGCTTCTGGAATGGCAGCAATATCTAATTCATTATTAAACATTCTAAAAAGTGGTGATGAAATTGTTTCAAGCAGTGCTCTTTTTGGCGGCACAATAGGATTATTTCAAGATTTTCAGTCCTTTGGCATAAAAACAAAATATGCCAAAGATGATTCTCCAAATAGTTTTAAAACATTAATAAACGAAAATACCAAGGCAGTTTTTATAGAAACTATAGGTAATCCAATGCTAAATGTCCTTGATATAAAAGCAATTGCAGATATTTCACATTCTCACAATATCCCTTTAATTGTTGATAATACCGTTGCAACTCCTTTTCTTATTAAACCAATTGAATTCGGAGCAGATATAGTAATACATTCCTCATCAAAATACATTAATGGAAGCGGAAATTCAATTAGCGGAGTTATTATTGATAGTGGAAATTTCAAATGGGATTTTGGGCGATATCCCAATTTAGCTCCATCAAAAAAATTTGGTCGTTTTGCTTACCTTTCAAAGCTTAGAGGCGGATTATTTAGGAATCTAGGTGCCTGCCTTGCTCCATTAAATGCATTTTTAAATAGCCTTGGTCTTGAGACTCTTGGTATCAGAATGGAGCGCCTTTGTACAAATGCTTTAAAGCTTGCAGAATTCTTAGAAAGTAATCCTAAGATTGAAAATGTTAATTACCCAGGACTTAAAAGCAGCAAATGGAATTTTATATCCATTAACCAGTTCAATGGATACTTTGGTGCAATCTTAACCATGAGAGCCGGTTCTAAGGAAAATGCTTTTAAAATAATTAATAATCTAAAGTATGCAGTTAATGCCACAAATATCGGAGATACAAGAACTCTTGTAATTCATCCTGCTTCAACTATTTATATAAATAGTTCATATGAAGAAAAAGAAAATGCTGGTATTTTTGATGATTTGATTAGGATTAGTGTTGGACTTGAGGATATTGAGGATTTAATTACTGATTTTGAAAATGCAATCAGTAAAATTTAGTTAAGGAGATTATGATGAAAAATATACGTGTTCTTATCATTGAAGAATTTAAATATATTGCTGACTTAAATGTCCTTGAACTAAAACGAGGTGGATTTGAGGTTAATAGCCAGCATATATACTGTGAAGAAGCCATGAGAAATGCATTAAAAGAAAATGAATTTGATATTATTCTATCTGATAATTCAACACCTCACTTTAATGCTATCCAAGCTCTTTTTATAAGAAATGAACTTTCTCCAAAGACACCTTTTATTATTGTATCAGAAGATGTTTCACCAGAAAGTATTAAATTTGCAATGAAAAATAAATGTTGTGCATATCTATTAAAAGAAAACTTACATCAACTTGCTATTTTAGTCAGAAACATTATAGCAAGGTAAATAAATTTACAAGGAGTGATAAATTATGAATTTTACTAATGAGCAGCTTGAAAGATATTCAAGACAAATCATTTTAGATGATGTCAGCGTTAAAGGTCAAGAAAAAATACTAGATAGTAAAGTTCTGATCATTGGTACAGGCGGACTTGGTGCACCAGCTGCAATGTATCTTGGAGCTGCTGGAGTTGGAACTATTGGACTTGTTGATGCTGATACTGTTGATTTATCAAATCTTCAAAGACAAATAATTCATTCAACTCAGGATGTTGGAAAACCGAAAGTTATCTCTGGAAAAGAAACCATTAATGCAATAAATCCAGATGTTAATGTTGTTACATATCAAGAACGTGCTACAGCTTCAAACATTCTAGATATTATAAAAGATAGAGATTATGATTTCATTATTGATGGAACAGATAACTTTCCTGTTAAATTCTTAATCAATGATGCTTGTGTTATGCTTAACAAACCATTTTCACATGCTGGAATCATTAGATTTCAGGGACAAACCATGACATATGTTCCTGGGCAAGGTCCTTGCTATCGTTGTGTTTTCAAAAATCCACCACCACCAGATGTAGTGCCAACTTGCCAGCAAGCAGGAGTTCTTGGAGTTATGGGAGGTATAATTGGTTCCATCCAAGCTAGTGAAGCTTTAAAATATATTACAGGGGTTGGTGAATTATTAGCTGGAAAGTTGCTAACATTTGATGCAAAAAAAATGAATTTCAGAACAATTGATATTCATCATGATAAAAATTGTGCAATTTGCGGTGAAGCACCAACTATTAATAAACTAATTGATTATGAGCTAAATACATGTGGCTAAATTCAAAACTTATTTTAAAATTTAGGCACCTGAAATAATTCTAGGAGGAAATATTTATTATGAAAGTAATTATTAATGGAAAAGAAACTATTTTAAACAACGAAGCATCAATAAAAGAGCTTTTAGAAAAAGAATATGTTGAAATGCAGGAATATGTAACAGTTCAAGTAAACGAAGAAATTATCTCTAGAACTGATTTTGAAACACATATTATAAAAGATGGTGATTCTATTGAGTTTCTTTATTATATGGGCGGAGGAAGCAATTAAAAGTTCATAATTCACAATTACGATTGAAATCATTACAGGATTTCTTAAAATTTAATTATTATCAATGTAGAATTGTAATCAGAACTTAAATAAATTAATTTATTTATTGTTCTTATTTTTAAGTGGATGTCCTAAATTGATTTAATAATCATATTGAAGGACATCCCTATTTCATTAATGAGAGGTTTTAACACATTTATTTTTATAATTCTGGCTAGGAGGATTTAGTATGTCTAATCAATATATAACAAAAGATGTTTGTCCTAAAATAATATCTTTTGATTTAGATAATAATGTTGTTCACAATGTTGCTTTTATTGGCGGAGGCTGTAATGGTAATCTCAAAGCTATCTGCAAAATTGTTGAAGGAATGACAGTCGAAGAAATTGAGGGAAATTTTAAAGGAATCAATTGTAATGGTAAGGGTACATCTTGTACTGATCAGCTTGCTACTGCTGTTAGCGAAGTATATAATAATGTTAAATCTTAATTCTAAATATCAGGAGGTATTATTATGCTACTTCAAGAAAAGTACAAGTTATTGAAAGATATAATAAGAAAAAAAGGAAGTGCTGCCATAGCCTTTTCTGGTGGTGTTGACAGTACTTTTCTTTTAAAAGTTACTAAAGAAGTATTAGGTGATAACCTACTTGCAATTACTGCAACCTCATCAACTTACCCTAAAAGAGAATTAAATGAGGCAATCAAATATGCTAAAGATATTCAGGTGAAACATGTAATCATCTCTTCAGAAGAACTAGAAATTGAAGGTTTTGCTTCAAATCCTAAAAACAGATGTTATTATTGCAAGAAAGAACTTTATACAAAAATTAACAATATTGCCTTGAATAATGGAATAAGTTATGTATTTGATGGTTCAAATCTAGATGATACTGGCGATTATAGGCCAGGAATGCAGGCAGCTAAAGAACTTGACGTAATAAGTCCATTAAAAGAGGCAGGACTTACTAAAAATGATATAAGAGAGTTATCAAAATCGCTTGGTCTTCCCACTTGGAATAAACCTTCGTTTGCTTGTCTATCTTCTAGATTTCCTTACGGAAATAAAATAACAATTGCAAAATTAAGTATGGTAGATAAAGCTGAACAGCTATTACTAGATATTGGAATAACTCAAGTAAGAGTAAGGCATCATGGTGAAATTGCAAGAATAGAAGTAGATCCCTCTGAAAGAGAAAAATTCTTCAATATAGATATAATGAATCGTATTGGTAATGAATTGAGGAAAATTGGATTTACTTATGTTACTTTAGACTTGCTTGGTTATAGGACTGGAAGCATGAATGAGACTTTATCTATTGAAGACAAAGCCTCGCCTTTGTAATGGATATTTAAGAATAATTACTTGTCATTTAAAAGATGATTTTTGCATTAAACAAAAGTCATCTTTTTAAATTTTAATAATAGTGTTTTAATTTAACGCAACTTATATACTTTTATGTTTTACATCATTTTATTTATATTTCCTTAATAATTTTATTTCTTCCCCTGCTTTTTCTTGTTTTTTCCTTTCGTAATTTAGAATCACCGTGCTTAAATCCTCAAGTAAGTTGATTCCCCCTTTAAGCCCTAAATAACTCTTGTTTAAAATTACTTTATCTATTTCTGGAAATGAAATAACTAAAAGTGGAACATTTAACTCTTGTGAAATTTCCTTTTCTAATGAACTTCCTAAAACAAATTCAACATTATTACTTTTTAATATTTCCTGAATTTCATTTAAATCTTCAGTACGATATTCATTTTCTTTAAGTATTTCATCCTCTTCCTGTATTGGGTCTGTAAAAATTCTAACTTTTGGAATTAATCCAAAAGTTTCAGATAAGAAGTTATCTATCCCTCTAACTACACTTTCATTTCCAACTATGCCGAATGTCTTTTGAAAATTGTAATCAAAATATAAATTTAATAAATTGTTTATATAATAATCTTCTTTCTCCTTTTCTTCTCTTAAAAATTTTTCTGTTTTCTCTGCATCAATATTTAATATACTGCTAACCTCTTTAACAAAACTAATTGTATCTTTAGCACCTACTGGCACAGCTTCAAAATTTATAAAAGGAATCTCATATTTTTCTTTTAAATTTTCAGCAATGCTAACTCCCCATTTTGAAAAAACTAAATTTAATGCTGCTGAAGAAATGTTTCTCCATTCCTCTATTCCTTGATTAAATCCAAATAAAGTATTAACTTTTAATCCTATTCCGTCTAAGATTCTTTTCAATTCTTCTAAATTTCCTCTCCAATGTATATCTTGGTTTGGGATTATTCCAAATATGTTAACTAAATTATTTTCCTTAGCTTTATTTATCTTGGTTATAAGTGGAAGCTGGTTTATTATTGCATTTACAACCCCTTCATAACCTAAATGAAACTTCCCCTTAAATCCAGGCGCCTTAAAATAAATTACAGGTTCTCCCTGTTCCTGAGCTTCACTTGTCATTGTAATTACATCATCTCCAACAAGTTCCGGAGCACATCCACTTAAAGTTATATATAAATCTCCATCTACAACCTTAACTGTATTTTTTATTTCCTCCCTTAACCTTGATCCTCCTCCAAAAATAACATGTTTTTCATTTATATTTGTTGAAGGAATATCAAAGCCACTATATTTGCTTGCTTTATCTCCAATCTTTTGTTGAATAGTACATCCTGCTGTTGAGTGAACTATTGGTATTACCCTGTCTATTTCTAAAATTGTACTAATTGCACCTTGAAGAATGCAGCTATTACGTGATTTTTCTACACCTTGTGACATGCTATTTCACCTCCTGCTTTATATACCAATTGGTACTCTTTTTTAACCAGCCATTCTTATATTGTAAATTACCCTTCTTACTCATATCATTAATTAATTCTTTATTTCTTTCAGCTTTTTTTATTGATTCAATTAATTTTTGCTCTCCATTAAAACCATAAAGTACTGCATTTGCTACAGATACAGGTATAATTCCAAGCTTTGATACCCATGCTGTTTTTCCTGCTTCTCCAATATATATATCTGGCTTTGTTTTGTTTAAAATATTTGCTACTTCAAAAAGTTGTCCACTTGCTACATGTACAGGAAGATCGTATTTTAATCCTTCAAATTTATTTTTATTTATTTTATCTACTTCATCTACAGTAATTCCAACAACTTCACCGCCATATTCTTTTACTAACGGTATTAAACTTATTGCTTCTGTAGTTTTTAAATCAATATATATTTTTAATCCTGTAAGTGGAGCTTCATAAATCAATTTTCTTTTCTTAGAAATTTCCCTGTCTATTATTTTCTTTACTTTATCTCCTGTGCTAAATACCTCTGCTACTTGTTGAATCCATGTGGCTGTGTTTTTACTTCCTATTGGAGACGTAGTCTCTATATATGGTACATCATAAGCTTCTTCTAAGCCTCTTCCTAAAAAGTATCCTTCATCATCATTTAGTGCAACAGATACCTTTGCCTTTATTGATTTTTTTAGGCCTTCATTATCTGCAAATTTGGGAATTAAGTTGGTTTCAATGTTAAGCTCCTTAAGTAATAATAAAATTTCCTTTATATTCTCATTGTTTTCCGATATTGATATTAAATTTAGAAAATTACTTTTTTCTTCTTCCCCATCCCCATTCCCCTTAATCAAATACTTTCCTATAGCATGAAGGGCTACATCATATCCGTTTACTGCAGCTTTAGATTTAAATCCATCCGTAAAGATCGGAACTATTTTAGCATCTAACTCTTCTTCCAATTCCAAAGCAGCTGCACTTATATCATCATTATTTATTGCTACAACTGATGTTGCTACAATAAATATAATTTTAGGCTCATGTTTTTTATGTGCTAAATAAATAGTTTCCCTTAACTTTTCATCTCCCCCTAAAATAGAATCTCTTTCAGTTAAATTGGTACTATACCAGTTAAATTTACTTCCTTCTGCAAAATAATGAAGGTTAACATTTCCGCATCCTGATGGACCATGAATTACTATAACTGAATCCTCTATAGATGCAATGGTTTCTATAGCATATATTATTTCATCAAAGGCAGCCTCTGAAAATGTTCTTATATTCTGCCTGTCTTCATCTTCTTTAAAAAGATTATGTGCAGTTCCTAAATACGCACTTAAAGTGCTTAATCTCTTTTCCCTGCCTTGAAGTTTATTACTATCAAATGCACACATTTAGATTTTCCTCCTATATTCCAAGACTTTCTTGAACAACTCCTGTTTCAGTATCATATATTCTATCTCCCCATTCTCTTGCCCAATCTCTAAGTTCACTAACTCCTAATGGGTTTGGCACAACTAATTCTTCACTTTCAGCTATATATGTTGCAAGTTGTCTGTATATATCTGCATGTTGAGATTTGGGATTAGCTTCTATAACCGTTTTCCCAAACAGCTCACTTTGTGATACTACTAAGGAACGTGGAACATACCCAACAGCTTTTGTTCCTGTTTTTGCTGTAAAATCATCAACAATCGCTCTAGAATACCCTGCTGTTAATCCATTAGCAATTATACCTCCAAGCTTTGCTCCTCCAGATGGTGCGTATTTACTAATAGCTTTAAATAAATTATTAGCAGCATAGATTGCCATAAAATCAGAAGAACTTACAACATAAGCTCTGTCAGTAATTCCATCTCTTATAGGGACTGCAAACCCACCGCAGACTACATCTCCCAAAACATCATATAGAACGTAATCTGGTTTGTATTCTTCAAAAAGCTTTAAATCCTGAAGCAAGTTTACAGCTGCATTTATGCCTCTTCCAGCACAGCCAACTCCTGGCACTGGTCCACCTGATTCAATGCAAAGCACTCCCCCAAATCCAGTTGCAGATACATCTGATAAATGAACTTTTTTACCTTCTCTCATGCTGTCTAAAACTGTTGGTAAATAACTATTTCCTCTAAGAGTATTTGTTGAATCACTTTTGGGATCACATCCTATTTGAATTACTTTATATCCTTCTTCTGCAAGTGCTGCACTTATATTTGATGTAGTAGTTGATTTACCAATTCCCCCTTTACCATAAATCGCTATATGTTTTCCTATTTTAGCCATAGAACTCTTCCTTCCAATTTTTTTATTTTTTTCAATAGTACTTCAAGGTTTATTTTCTATCTTCCGATAAAAAGTCTCCGTCTAAATCATAATAATGATCATAAATAAATTCTCCGTTATTTGCATCAAAGAATTGATCATGAGTAAAACCATACTTCTTTAAAATGTTATACCCCTTTAATTGCAAATCCTGATGCCATTCAGTTGTTGGTGATCTATGTCCTTCCAATGCTGATCCAGGGTTTGGATTCCATGGTAATGGAACTGCTATAACTCCAATTGATGCTAAATATTCTATTCCCTCAAGTATTTTTGTTTTTGGCTCTATTCCTGCTACAAAATATGATCTTACCCTGCCCTTTCCAAAAACTTCAACTTCATGCTTTAATGCATCAATCCAGTTTTGTCTTCCTCCACAAATCTGTTCCTTTCCTGGACATATAGTCTTAAATATATTTTCATCCCAAATCTCCATATTAGTTGCAATAGTTCTATATCCGGCTTCTTTATATTTATCTATAGTGGATAAATCTAAAGGTGCTCCAATGCAGGCTGTACCATTAAAATCTTCTAACCCAGTCTCTTCTTTAATAGCTTCAGCAACATCTATATAATAATCTACTTCTCTTCTTTCAGGTACAAATCCACCTGTTATAGTTACATGCTTAAAGCCTTCTTCATATGCCGCCTTAACTGTTTCTGCAATTTGTTTTGCATTCTTCCATTTTATATTTTCAGCTTCTGCATATGTGTTTTTTGTAGCATTTATATTACAAAATAAGCAATCAAGTCCTTTATCCTTTAATGCGCATTCATTACTATAAGTTACACTTATTCTACCAGACCCATTGAATTGTGCTATTGTTGACATTTTTGTTCCATCAGAGGTGTGCTTATTATAAAATTTAGGTTTCTTCTCAAAAAATATCTCATATAGTCTTGTCCCATTTTCATTTAGATAATATTTTTCTTCTTCCAATGTTATAGAATACCTTGATTTTGGATCCCATATAAAACCATTATAATAGCCACTTGGTAAACGGAATCCTGCAGGTATTTTAGATTCCAAATGAATTTTATGATTAAATTCAAAGCATGCATGTACTTGTTCTAAATAAACATTTTCAAAATCCAACCCCTTAAATAATTCAGGATCTGCATTTATGCCTTCATTAAATAATTTCTGTGCTAATTCAATTTCCTTCTTTAAATTTTCTTTTTCTATACTCATATTTTTTTCTTCCTTTCATATCATACTGTATTATTTAAAAACTGTAAGAAGTTCATCTTCTACTCTATAAAAATTATGAATAATGAATTTACCTGCTAGCAAATAATTTTTCCATTCTCTTAATACATAAAAATCCTTTCCATCCTTTTCAACATAAAATGGTGAGCTGTTATATCATATAGAGGAGCTCAGAAAAAACATTATTTTCCTAACTCATTTAGTGCTTTTTCATAATAGCTATTATCTACTAGCTCATCTATATTTACATTTTTTGAAATTAAATTTTGTTCATATAGAAATTTATTTAAATTTTTTAATTTGTTTATAGACTCATCTGTTATTTCTATATTGAAAGATTTAAATTGTCCATTATCATAACCATAAGATTCCTTTATAATATCTTCCGAGAATCCTGATTTTGCCATAACCTTATATGCTTCTTCTGGATTTTTCTTTGCAAAATCTTGTGCTCTTATAAGTGCTTTAAGAAGTGCAACGGGTACTTCAGAATTTTCTTTAATATAGTCAGTTCTGCCAACAAGAACTGACTGACTAGCAAATTCTGGTTGATCTACTGTAGTAGCTACAATTCTTCCATTCCCACCCTTAGCAAGTTTTTGTGCCATTGCATCAGTAACTACATATCCATCTGCACTTTTAGATAAAAAGGTTGATTCACCTTCTGCAACTACATTTAATACTTCTACATCTTTTTCATCTATACCATTTGCTTTTACCAAATTTCCAAAATACTGTTGATAAACTGTTCCTTTTCCAACTATTATTTTTTTCCCTTTTATATCTTTAACTGATTTAATATCTGAATCATTTTGTACAATTAAATCCATGTTTAATGATGAATTTGGAATCCCAACGATTTTAATATTTTGCCCTTTGGACTTTAATACTACTGGTGGCAAGTCACCATAACATGCAAAATCAATACTACCTCCAACAAATGCTTCATTAACTGCTGGCCCTGCTTTCGGAAAATTAATGTACTCAACTTCATATCCTATTTTTTTTAATTCCTCGTCTATATATTTATTTTCTTGTGCTATTCCAGGTAATTCTCCCATAAAATTGCTAGTTGTAGCGCTTCCTAACCTCACAACCTTTTTTTCACTTCCTCTAGCTTCTGCATTATTTTGAGAGACATTACTTTTTGTACAGCCAGCTAAAGAAAATAGAAAACTTAAAATCAATAATATGACACTTACTTTTTTTATAATTTCAATCCCCTCCTAACTGATTAAAATTTAATTAATTTATTCTTTTTTCTATATTTTCTTTAGTGAAATCTAGCATTTTTATTTTTTCAGATGATATCTTGTATATATTATTGTTTTCTTGAGTACGATATTTCTATCATATCTTTACTATGCAGAAATTTCATATTGTTCAATTGTTTCTATAATCAATATAATTGGCTTATGCTCTATATTGCCACTTTTATCAGTTATCACCTTTTGTGCATCATCATCTGCTAAATCAGAAAATGTACGTAATGCAATAAAACCAACATTTTTTTTAGTTGCTACCTGTGCTACTGCTGCAGACTCCATATCAAATGCAATAGGATTATGTTCTTTTCTAATCTTATTTTTAGTTTCTGAACTATGCAAAAAGAAATCTCCTGTTGCAATTTTACCTGTAAAATACGTAAACTCCAATTTTTTTGCAGCTTTTTCAAGAAGGTGAATTATTTCTTTAGGACTTTCATTAATACTAATTTTGTTTTCTTGTATTAATGGTGTAAAATCTACCTGGACATAATCATTACCAATAGCAACATCACCTCTTTTAGCATTATCAATCAATCCACCTGCATATCCTACATTTACAATTAGATCTGGCTGAAATTTATAAATAACTTCTGTTGTTTTATACGCAGCATTTACTTTTCCTACTCCCATAACTTGTGCTGTTACAATTATTTGTTTCTCTTTATTTTCATATGTATCTTCATCTATCTTTTGCCAGTTTTCTCTCTTTTCTAAATATTCATGTACATAATAAATTTCAACTTCCATAGCACTTACAATAGCAATTCTACTCATTATATCCCCTCTTTCCTTTTACAATCACTTATTAAATTTCCTAGCTATATATCCAATATTATTTAAATTTGATTATTTGAATTTTTTTATCTGGATTTTCTTTAGTAAAATCTAAAATCTTAATTTCACTTGGTATTATTTTATAAATATTGTGAGTTTTTTCTGTTACCTTTAATTGGGGTCTCCTTTTTGCAATAAATTTAAACCCTTCTTCAAATTGCCCCTTGCTTTCAAGTTCTTCTGCAACTCCTTTTACTTCAACATTAATAAAATTAGGTATTACTTGATTTTCATGTTGAAATATAATGGATATATTATTATTACCCTTAATATGTTCTACTTTATTAGTGTCTTTAGCTGTTGTAAAATAAATCGCTGCATCATCTATTCCAAAACCTCCAATTACCCGTAAGTTAGGACTGTTATTAAAATCTACAGTTGCTAAAATTGTATCTTTACTACTTTCTATGTATTCACCAATTTCCTTGTTTATATTTGACATTTTAATTCCTCCTGTTTTTCATTAATATTTTTCTTAATAATAAAAGGCTCTAAGAAACAATAATTATTGCCTCTTAAAACCTCTAGTTTTCTAGTCAGTTTTGATTAAATCTTATAAGTATTTTTTTATATCCTCTACCTTGCTCAATTCTTACAAAAACACCTAGTCTCTTTGTACTCAAACTATCTTCCGAAATTCCCGATAGTAAAAACATAATTAAAGCACCTATCCCTTATATTCCTGTAATTAATCCTACTTCTCCAGTATTTGCTGCAATATTTATTGCAAAAAGTTGCAATATCATCAAAGTTGTCCCAAAATACATTCATATGAAAATATTTATTATTATAAATCTTAATAATAAATATGATGCATCTATTGATAACTTAAATACCTTATTATAAAGCACACTTTTATACATCTTTCTTCTCAAATATTGATAACAAGCCTTCTTCTATTTTAAATATATCATGAACCAAAAAATCGGCGGAAGGTGAAGCATCAAAATATTGTTCATAAGTAAAACCAGCCTTTTTAAAAATTGCATAAGTCTTTTTAGCCATGTCTAAATGCCATTCTGGTTTTGGAGTTCTATGCCCTTCTAATTTTGAGCCCGGATTAGGATTCCATGCATTAGTTAAACTTAAAATTCCTTTTGATGCTAAATATTCTACTCCTTCAAGAGTCTTTTCTTTTGGTTCAATTCCTGTCACAAAGCCAGTTCTAACTCTACCAAATCCAAAAACTTTCACTGCATATTCCAGTGCATCTACCCAATGCTGCCATCCACCACAATCGCCTTCCTTACCAGGGCAAATTGTTTTAAAGATATTTTTATCCCATATTTCTAATTGAATAGCTATCGTTCTAAATCCAGCTTCTTTATATTTGTCTATTACGCTTAAATCTTTAGGCGCACCTATTACAGCAGTTCCATTAAAATCTTCAAGTCCTGTATATTCTTGAATAGCTTCTGCTACATCTATATAATAGTCAACCTCTCTTCTCTCTGGCACAAAGCCACCTGTTAGATTAACATGCTTAGCGTTGTCATTCTTAAATGCTGCTGCTACTGCTTCTCCTATTTGTTTTGGATTTTTCCAAGTTATATTTTCCTTTTCAGCATATGTATCTTTTGTTGCATTTGCATTACAGAACAAACAGTCTAACCCTTTATCTTTAAGAGCGCACTCATTACTATAAGCTATTCCGACAATTCCACCTGGTGAATGACTTGCGATATGTGACATTCTTGTACCATCAGAAGTAGTTAATTTGTAATAATTTGGTCTTTTATCAAATTCTATAGGAAAAATATCTATGTCATTTTCAGCTAAATAGTATTGTCCATCATTATACTTGATTGAAAATCTTGAGTTAACATCCCAGTTAAAGCTATACCTTAATCCATTTGGTGATGTGAATCCACATGGGAAACTAATTCCAACATGTTCATGATGATCCATCTCAAAGAGCAAATGAATTTGTTCTTGGTACTTTCCTCCTAAATCAAGATGTTTAAAAATTCCTGGATTTGCATTTATACCTTCTACAATTATTTTTGCTTTAAGCTCTAATTCTTTATATAGAATTTCTTTAATATTACTCATTTCTCTTCCTCCATATACTTTTATTTTAATATTGCTTTTTACTATTTAGCATTTTTTGCAGCCTCATAGTAACTGGTATTAATCCATTTATTGATATCTACATCATTTTTAATTAAATCATTTTTCTTTAAAAATTCTACAGTAGCTTTACCGCTATTAATAAATTTATCAGTTATTTCTACATCATATACATAGTCATTATTAGGATATAAATATTTGTATGTTTCTTCAGAATTACCTGATTTTATCCATTGTTTTAGGCTAGCCGTATTATCCTCCTGGCAAAGTTTTTTAGCTTTTATTAAAGCTTTTAATATACCTTTAATTATTTCTGGATTCTTCTCTGCAAATTCCGTTCTCGCAATAGTGTACCCACCAGTATTCCATTGCGGATTTTTCCTGCAGTCTACTAACTCCTTAGCATATCCCTTCAACACCAAGTTTCCTAAAGTTACACCACCAACAACAGCTCCATCAACATTTCCTGACATAAGTGCATCTGCTGACCCTTGAGCATTTAAGTTTACAAATTCTATATCATTCATTGTCAGCCCATTGCTTTGCAATATATTAATTAATACCTCATGCATAAAGGCACCCTTTTGTGTTGCAATTTTCTTTCCCTTTAAATCCTTAACAGAAGTAATAGTAGAATTTTTAGGAATTACTAGTGATGCACCACTGGTAAGACCATCTGAGCTAATTAACTGTGTATCTATTCCTGCTGCCTTTCCAATAATAGCTGGTACATCTCCCAAATCTCCTATATCCAAACTACCACTTGCCAATGCCTCATTTATGGCTGGCCCCGCACCAGTCATAGGCACAAACTCTGCCTTTACACCTATTTTGCTTAACTCTTCATCAATATAACCATTATCTCTTGCAATTCCCAAAGTACTTGATATTTCTCCTGTACCTGTAACATCTACAAAACCAATTTTCACTTTGTCAGTATTGGTAGTGCTGGTACTACTACTTTTCTCTTGTACTTCCGCTTTCTTATTGTTCGTGCATGATGTAATATTTAACATAAATATCACTAGTACAGCAATAACACCAAATAATCTTCTTTTCATTAATTAATACCTCCTTGTATAATCTAAAATTCAATATTTTGTATCCTTTCTTCTTAAAATAACAAGAGGCTTTAAGGAACAATATTTGTGTTTCTTAAAACCTCTAGTTTTCTAGTCAGTTTTGGTTGAGTTCTATAAATATTTTCTTATATCCTCAACCTTATTCAATTTTTCCCAAGGTAAATCAAGATCCGTTCTTCCAAAGTGTCCATAGGCTGCTGTTTGCTTGTATATTGGCCTCTTTAAATCCAAAATATTAATTATTGCTGCTGGTCTCAAATCAAACTCTTTATTTATTATATCTACGATTGCATCTTCTAAAATTTTTCCTGTTCCAAATGTATCTACTGTTATAGACACTGGCTTTGCTACACCAATTGCATAAGATATTTGTATTTCTAACTTATCTGCAACACCTGCTGCTACTAAGTTTTTAGCAATCCATCTTGACACATATGCTCCTGATCTATCTACCTTTGTTGGATCTTTTCCTGAGAAAGCTCCACCACCATGCCTTGCATATCCACCGTAGGTATCAACAATTATCTTTCTTCCTGTTAAGCCAGCATCGCCTTGTGGTCCACCTATAACAAACCTTCCTGTTGGATTAATAAAATATTTTGTATTTTCATCTAATAATTCTGCAGGAACAACTTCTTTAACTACTTTTTCTATAAGATCATCATGTATTTGCTCATTAGTGGCTTCTGGCGAGTGTTGTGTAGAAATAACAATTGTATCAACTCTTACAGGTTTATCATTATCATATTCTACTGTTACCTGTGTTTTTCCATCAGGTCTTAAATATGCTAATTCACTATTCTTTCTAACTTTAGTTAGCCTTCTTGCAAGCTTTTGAGCGAGTGTTATTGGAAGTGGCAGATACTCATCTGTCTCATTAGTTGCAAAACCAAACATCATTCCCTGATCTCCAGCTCCTGTTAATGAAAGGTTATCCTCTTCTCCATCTCTGACTTCCTTTGCAGTATCAACTCCAACTGCTATATCTCTTGACTGCTCATCTATTGCTGTCTGAACTGCACATGTTTTATAGTCAAAACCATATTCACCATTTGTGTATCCTATTTCTTTAACTGTATTTCTTACTATTTTGGGAATATCAACATATCCCTTTGTTGATATCTCTCCAAAAACATTTATAAATCCAGTTCCTGTGGTTGTCTCACAGGCTACTCTTCCATCTGGATCCTGTCTTAATATTTCGTCTAAAATAGCATCCGAGACTTGATCACATATTTTATCTGGATGTCCTTCTGTTACCGATTCTGATGTAAATAATTTTTTCATTTTCAATCTTCCTTTCAAATTAAGATAAAAAAATCGCAGGCGATTGTGGCGCCGGAGATTTTTTTCGCATCTGCCTTTCCGAACGCATGTAAGAAAAATTTGGCAGACGAATATATTTGTTTTTTATTTTTTCTATATCATTTAATTTTAGTAAAATACAATATTATAAAAGGTATACACAAATTTAATCCGTTATAATTTTATAAAGAATAAAAAAGGACTAATTACAAAACATCATTGCTATGCAGCTTATCAACCGCATTTATTTTTTGATGCCTATAATTAGTCTCCAGTCTTTCTGGTCAACTTAATATGGTTTTTAATTTTAAATAAATTATTTTTATATAATAATTTATTGTATAATTCCCATCTGTTTTCTATGATATAATTTTATTCTGAATGCTATATAATATCAACTACTACAAAACAACACCTATATTTTCACATATATAAATTCAAATAATCTCACATATCCACTTAATTTATTTTTTCTTTCTACTGTGATTCTCTATTTGATATAACACAAAAAGCATCATTTTGATTATATCCCTTAGTACCTTTAACCTGTGTTTCCTCTACTGCTCCTATAGGTTCTGATCCATTAACTCTAAAATTCTTTACATCAATTTTTTGTATTTCCACTTCAGTCTGTTTATCCAATTGTGGTATCCATTCATAAGGAACTCTATATGCTCTATAAACCATGTTCATACTTGGACCTTTGCTATCATCTTTATAAGGATTTATATATTCCCAAACTATTTCATGTTCTGCTGTTACCTCAAATATACGCCCATCTGAACCTTCTGTTATTAAAGTATTTCCATTTGGCAGTCTTTGAGCACTACTTATAAATGGACTGTAAAATCTGTTTGAATCTAATGGTTCAATAAGCCCAGCTTCCTTTGGAGTATACTGCCATACTATTTCCAGCGTAATTGGATTAATTTCTAATATTCTTGAATAATCTCTATGAGCATTTTGTCTTCCTGTTGGTGCTACTGGATTTGGACTACCATATCCTGCCCATCCACCATTATCAAAGATTAATATATTACCTTCTCCTGGTAGACCTTTTGGAATCATGTGAACATGATGTTGTCCAATTATCCACTGCAACTTTTTAAGTTCTTCACTTTCATCATAATATGGTCCAACCTTCCAGACAATTTTACCAGTCTTCTTTTCTATAATTGCTAAAATATTAGCTTCACGGCTGTCCCAAATAATATTTTCTGGATTAAATCTCTCGTCACCATTGTCATACCATTTATTAGGACCAAGTAATGACATAGAATTTATATGAAGCCAATCTCCCATTCCACCACCTGCTGGTCTCATATTAGGATCTCTATAAAGTATATTTTTAGCACTTTCATCAAAGCCAAGTTCATCAAAATGCTCATTAGGTCTCCACTCCCAAACAATCTTTCCATCCCAGGTAACTTCAATAATCTTATCATCTAAAAGTACTTTTTCAGTTATTTTAGAATTTTTAACATTTTCATGGGTAAGTATGAAAGTATTTCCCTTATCTACTAGTGGCTCTGTGCCTGGTGCATAATAGCCTGTAGTGCTGCCTTCCCTTTGATAATCATGATGCTGTCTTGCCATCCATTGAGGTTCTTCACCCTCATCAGCTATAAATTCGTTATGATCAAATTTCCAAACGATATTTCCCTTCCAATCAACTTGTACTAAATCATTCATATCCTGCATTCCATATTTAGGATTTCTCTCTCCAGTACTTCCTAAAACATATCCACCTGGAAGTATTTTATTCGGGAAGCCTTGAAGCCCCTTCCATAACTTAACTTCCTTACCGTTCATGTTAATTAATAATGCCCCTAATCCTTTAACTTGAAATATAGTGTAACCACTCCAAGCCTTCTTAGGATTATAAAGTGTTGCTCCTGTTGGATAAATAGTTGGATGTCCCATAATAATTTCCTCCTTTAAATGTTCTTCTTATTTATTAACTCTATCTACTGCCTAAATTTCTAAAGTGAATTTTGCAATTTAGATATAAAATTTTATTTATTTGCTTCTTCATAAAATGAATTATCTATCCATTTATCTGTATCAAAATCCTTTGTTATTAATTGGTTATCTAACATAAATTTTTTACTATCATTTATTTTCTTCTTAGCTTCATCATCTACTTTGAATGAAACATAATCAAATTTTCCATTATCCTTGCCATAAAGTGATTTTGTTGCTTCTTTATCTAAACCTGATTTAGTTAACACGTCATATGCTTCATCAGTGTTTTCTTTCATCAAAGTTTTAGCTTCTTTTAATGCTTTAAATAAGGCTACTGCAGCCTCTTTGTTTTCAGATAAAAATTTACTATTACCTACTATTACTGACTGTGCAGTAATATCTGGATGGTCTTTTGAGGTATCAATTGTTTTAGCTGTCTTCTTAGTTAAAACTTGTATTGCTTCTTGAGTGTCTGTTACAACTAATGCATCTATAGAGCCTCCTTGAAGTGCTGAATCGAAATCAGTAGTATTAATTAATTCAACATCACTTTGTGCTATATTATTAGCCTCTAATATTTGATATAAATATTTTTGCATATAAGTTCCCTTAGCAAATCCTATTTTTTTACCTTTTAAATCTTTAACCGAGCTTATAGGTGAATCTGCTTTTACAATGATTGCAGAAGTTATATAATTGTCTGCTATACCTATTAATGAAGTTTCAACACCCTTTGATTTACTTAAGATTCCTGGAAAATCTGCATATATTGCTATATCAATTTCTTTTGCAGTCAAAGCTTCATTTACAGCTGGGCCAGCTGCTGCAAAAGGCTTGTATTCAACTTTATATCCAACCTTTTCGAGTTCGTTTTCTATATATTTCTTTTCTTGAGCTACTCCACCTACTCCGCCCATAAAGCTTTGAGTTCCTGGGAAACCAATTCTAACTGTTTTTTCACTACTCTTGGCATTGTCTGCTTGCTTACTGTTTCCGCAGCCAACTAACATAAATACCGTAGTTGCTGCTAAAAATATTGATAATAATTTCTTTTTCATAAGTAAATTTCCCCCTATTCAAATTTAATATAATATTAATCTATATTATTTAGTTTCATTATCAAAATACTAGGGATTAAACTAAAAATTAATGCTGATAAATTATCTAAATATTGTACTCCAATGTGAGGCTTTTATCCTCAAAGAAATGTGCTAAAATTCTTTTCTTAATCCTAGCAAAATCAACACTTCCTCTATCTCTGCTTCTTCCTAAATTAACATTAACTGTTTCTTTAATTCTCCCTGGTCTTGCTGACATAACCACAATTCTATCTGCTAAATATACAGCTTCTTCTATATCATGAGTGACCATAATCATAGTTTTCTTTTCTTTTTCCCATATTTTTAATATTTCATCCTGCAATGTAATTTTAGTAAGGGCGTCAAGTGCTCCAAAAGGTTCATCCAAAAGTAATACCTTAGGTGAATTTACAAGTGCCCTTGCTATAGCTGCTCTCTGAGACATTCCTCCTGATAACTGATGCGGATATACATTTCCAAAGCCCTCTAAATCAACTAGCTTTAAATGGTCAGATATAATTTCTTCTTTCTCTTTTTTATCTAGTTTGTCTAGACCTATAGCTAAGTTTTCTTTAATTGTAAGCCATGGAAACAATCTGTGCTCTTGAAATACCATCCCTCTATCAATATCCGGTTTAGTGATTTTTTTATTATCCAAAATAACATTTCCATCATCATAATCAAGAAGCCCCGCAATAATTTTCAGCAAAGTACTCTTTCCGCATCCGCTATGACCTACAATTGCTATAAATTCACCTTCATTTATGCTTAAATTAATATCATTTAATATATTTACACTTTTACCATCAACATTAAAATTCTTATTTAAATGATTAATTACTAATTTTTCTTCCACCATATTACTTGTGCCTCCTTATTTATTATTTTCCCATGGAGTAATCTTTTTAGAAATTCTAGTTAAAATCTGATCCATTATGATTCCAATTATTGCAATTGCAAACATTCCAACAAAAACAACTTCTGGCTGCATTAAACTTCTTGCATCATTCATCCTATATCCTATTCCTGAACTTGAAGCTATTATTTCAGCTCCTACAACTGCCATCCATGATATTCCAAGACCAAGCTTTAAACCAACAAATATTGAAGGTAATGCAGATGGAAAATATATTTTTGTAAAAAGTTTCCACTTGCTCAATTTATACATATTTCCAACTTCTATTAAATTTTTATCAGTTCTTTTTATTCCATTCATTGTATTTAATAAAATTGGAAAGTAAGCTGCAATAACTATTACTATTATTTTGGAACTTTCTCCTATTCCAAACCATAAAACTATTAATGGAATCCATGCAAGCATTGGTATTTGCCTTATTGAAGTAAAAGTCAAGAAGAAAAATTTATTTATCCTTTCACTAATGCCCATAAGAACACCAAGAGTAATTCCTAAAACTGCTGCTATCATATATCCTTCTACTACCCTTATTAAGCTGACACTTATATCCTTTATAAGCTGCCCTGAATTCAATTGACTTTTTAGAGAATCCAATACTGTTGGTATAGATGGTAATATTGCAGGTGAAAATAGTTCTAGCTTAGTTGCTGTAATCCAAGCTGCTAATATCAATATTGGTAAAATTGCAATATTTATATACCCAACTATTTTTTTGCTGTTTATATTTGTTTTATTCTTTTTAAGTGAATCTGAATTTTTGATTCCTATAGTTAATTCTTCTTGTATCTTTTCCATTCCACATTTCTCCTTACATAGTTTATTAGTCACTATAACCTTACTTTAGACATATTCAAATAATAATAAATCCGCATAACAGTATATGTTTCATAATTATCGATTTTCATTCTTACAATTCCTATAAGCTTTATATGATATAATTTTATATTCGACTATAATCACTGTCAATTGATATAAACTAATCTCTATATTTTCACATGGCTATATATAAATAATTTCATATATGAAATTAAAGCAGTTGTCTACAATTTGTAAATAAACTGCTTTATTTTTATATAAAATATTTTTTCAAGTTATCTATTTGATATATTTTAAATCTTTTCTAAGCAGTTATTAAATTCATGCACTATGGATTCCTAAATGTTACAGGTAATTCAACACTTTATAAACCAGCTTGTGAAGTTGACTAGATAATGAACTTGCTTTATAAATTAAATTTTTTTTAATTAATCCAACCAGTTTTTGCAGTTGTATCAGTAGTAGTTATTGGAGAAGCATTTACATTTATACATATATAATTCTCCTCTCCAAAATTAAGATAACAAAAAGACTAATTACAAAGTATCCTCACTATGCAAATAATTAAACTTGCATTAGTTATTAATACTTATAATTAGTCTCTAGTCTTTCTAGTCAACCACTACCGATATATTCTTTTCATTTGTTTAATATTGAACCAAATTGTCATACATTATTCTTATCTGTTTAGTGTATTATTATATTATTTCAAATCATAGTATGATGTCAATTAATATAAATTTATATCTATATTTTCACATAGTTAGATATAAATAATGTCATATATAGAGTAAAAAGCAGTTATCTATTTTTTTACGAATCAACTGCTTTTTTATACCATATATACCTCAAAATATTACTTCTATAAATAGGGATAATACTATAATCTTACTATAGTAAGAATTAAATTTTAAATCTTTGAACTATATTATTAAGTTGTTTTGAAAATTCTGTTTGGCTCTCTGTAATTTTTCTAACAAGCTTCATATCGCTCACTGCATCATCTATACTGCTTTTAATTAGGCTAGTGTCTTCAGATGATTTTTGTGCAGTTGTAGAAACATTTTGGATTGCCTCATTTACTTGACTTATAGTTGCAGTTATTTCTTCTGACATTGTAAGAACATATTCTGCGTCGCTATAATATTGTGTTCCAGTATTTAGATGTTCATCAAATTGATTATTTATATTTTCATTATATTTAATCATATTTCCTGCGCTTATTTTTATCATTATTTTAATTTATATGAATATTTTAATAATTAAGATATTATTGAACACCCTCAAATTATTGAATTGTAAATTACAATTCATATTAATTTGAGGGTGCATATTCTAGTAAATGCTATTAAAAATTACTTTTCTATAAGTCTCGAACTTAACCCATTTATTCAAGAAGTCTCCTTCAGATTTTGCATCAATTTCCTTATATTCATTTAAGAAATTTATGGTTTCTTCATTAGAATTTATTTTCACTTCAAATCCTCTTCCATTAATAATTGGAACTCCTCTATAATCATAGTC
The DNA here is from genome assembly GCF_000230835.1 of Clostridium sp. DL-VIII. NCBI lineage: Bacteria > Bacillati > Bacillota > Clostridia > Eubacteriales > Clostridiaceae > Clostridium > Clostridium sp. DL-VIII. Next base: position 494,829 of record NZ_CM001240.1, on the reverse strand, counting down.
GTCAATGGATTTAATATTAGTAATTATCTTACCTCTCACTTCAATAGCTACCCAGTCACGAAGAACTAATAAATCAAAATCTTCTGGATATTCATAACTTTCACCTTTTACAGGAAGTTCATCGCCTATAGTATAAGTTTGCTCTTCACGTTTATATTTAAATATAGACAAAGTTTCTGTATCATAGTAAAATTCTTCAAAGACATCTCCTCTTGCTTTTAAATCCTTATACTCAAAAGAAAATTTTACATTTTTGATATCATTATTATTAATCTCTTCTATAACACCACAGGCTGATGTCATATTTGTAATACGATCTATTAAAATAAGTTCTCCTAATTCTTTGTGATCATTAAACTTATCAACCACAACTTTTTCAGAAAGTGTGATATCGCATGCTGCTATTTCATTTTTCTTCAAAAGTCCAACTGGTAAATGTTCTCCAGTATTCACGTCAATTTTATATTTCAAATCTGTAACAATACCGGTTAACATCTTAGTTCCTACTTTTACAAAATACTCCTTACCTGCTGTTAACTCAGAATCATCCATCCAAAGAATTGTTGCACTAAATGACTTGTTAGCTGCAAGTTTTGTTTCTTTCGTAAGCACACATCCACGAGATACATCAACTTCTTTATTCAATTGTATAGTAACGGCTTGGCCTTTTGTTGCACTCTGTGATTCCTTATCTGTAATATGAATACTTTTTACTACGGCCTTCTCATTACTTGGAAGAGTTATTATTTCATCTCCTACAGCAATAGTTCCTGATTCAATCTCACCTTGAAATCCTCTAAAGGTATGATTAGGTCTGCATACTCTTTGAACTGGCATGTAGAATCCTTCCTCTACTTCACTTTCAACATCAACATTCTCAAGATATGGTAAGAGTGCTTCTCCTGTATACCATGGAATATTTTCAGATTTTTTTGTAACGTTATCTCCTTCTGTAGCCGATACTGGAATAATATAAATATTTTCTAAAGAAAGTTCTTCTTTCAATTCTTTAATCTGTTCTTCAATTTCTAGAAATCTTTCATGGCTATATCCTACTAAGTCCATTTTGTTAACAGCAAACACCAAATGTTTTATGCCCATTAGTGAGCAGATCCTAGCATGTCTTCTTGTTTGAACAAGTACTCCCTGCTTTGCATCTACTAATATAATTGCAAGCTCTGCAAAGGATGCTCCAACTGCCATATTTCTAGTATATTCTTCATGTCCTGGCGTATCAGCAACGATGAAACTTCTATTATCAGTTGTAAAATAACGATATGCAACGTCTATTGTAATTCCCTGCTCACGCTCTGCCATCAAACCATCTAATAATAGAGAATAATCTATTGCTCCGCCTCTGCTTCCAACTTTACTATCTAGTTCTAAGGCCTTTTCCTGATCTGCATACAAAAGTTTTGCATCATATAAGATATGTCCTATAAGAGTAGATTTCCCATCATCTACGCTACCGCATGTTATAAACTTCAATAAACTCTTCATCTTAGAAATACCCCTCCCTTTTTCTTCTTTCCATACTGCCTGCTGCTTCGCTATCTATAACTCTAGTTGTTCTCTCAGAAGAAACAGCACTAAGGGTTTCCTCAATAATTTCATCTAAAGTGATTGCATCAGATTCAAAGCCTCCTGTTAACGGATAACATCCCAGTGTCCTAAATCGTATCTTTTTATGTTCGATTTTCTCACCTGGTAATAGCTTTAATCTATCATCATCTACCATTATGATATTTCCATCACGTGAAATACATGGTCTTTCTTTTGCAAAATATAGAGGAACGATATCAATATTTTCACGCTTTATATATTGCCAGATATCATTTTCAGTCCAATTTGAAATAGGAAAAACTCTCATACTTTCACCTTTATTTATTTTGGTGTTATAAAGCTTCCACATCTCTGGTCTCTGATTTTTAGGATCCCAAGCCTGTGCTTCATTACGGAAGGAAAATATTCTTTCCTTTGCACGTGATTTTTCTTCATCACGACGTCCGCCACCAAAAGCCGCTGTAAAACCATACTTTGTTAATCCTTGTTTTAAAGCTTGTGTCTTCATAATGTCAGTATACGCTGAACCATGCTCAAAAGGATTGATTCCTTGCTTTATACCCTCTTCATTTGAGTGCACAATCATCTCAATTCCTAATTCCTTTGCTTTTCTATCACGAAATTCAATCATTTCTCTAAACTTCCATGTTGTATCAATATGCATGAATGGAAATGGTGGTTTTTCAGGATAAAATGCCTTCATTGCCAGGTGCAACATAACTGAGCTATCCTTACCAATTGAATATAACATTACTGGTTTTTCACATTCCGCTGCTACTTCTCGAATAATATAAATTGCTTCTGCTTCTAATTTATCAAGATGTGATAATTCACTCATAATTAATTCCTCCTATTCTTGCCTATACAAATTTAATATTGATTGGAATCTTTACGATTTATATTGATTGAATGTTCTGTTCCATTGCTTTCTTCAACCTTCCAATGTGCTATATTCTCTTGAAGCTTAACTGTAAGCTTACTGCCTCTTCCTCCAATATCTGCTCCTAGATATAGTGAAATTGCACTTTTAGGGCATTCTTTTATGCAGGAGCTGCATCCCCAGCAATCTCTAGGATATTTAATATACGTTTTTCCGTCATCACCTAATTTAATAAGGCTTCCTGGGCAAACATATAGACATTTCTTACATCCAATGCATTTTTGTTTGTCAATTGCTATGCTCATAAACTTCGCCTCTTCCTACTAAATCTCTATGCAAAATTTTAAGTTCTCCATTTACAAGTTTTGAATTTACATATTTAAGCCATTCATCACTCTTCTCTGGATAATCCAAATTCTCTGCAAAACTATGCCATCTAGTTTCTTTTCTCGCTTTTAAATGGGCAATAACAGATTTACAAATTGTAAGTCTTTCTTTTAGCTCATATATAAACATCAATTCATGCATATCTTCTGCATGTAGACTGTCACTTAATTTTTCAATTTGTTCAATTTTCTCAATTGCCAGTTTTAACTGCCTTTCATTAAACTGATAATTGCTTCCAATTCCACCTGCATAGGTATCCATTACCTTCTGCATAGCTTCTTCTAACTGTTCTACATTGAATATCTGATTTTCGAAGTTTAATACTTTCTCAACTTCTTCTTTTTTTATCTCTATAAGGAAATCTTCTTCACTTCTTGATAAAGTATTATTATTCTCATTATTATTTATTGCTTCTACCACTGCTTTTGCTGCAATCTCACCTTCTACTAATGCACCTGTTACATATTTTTGTGGACATCCTCCTGCAACATCTCCTGCTGCAAAAAGTCCATTAATTGTTGTTTCACGCTTAGTATCTACCCAGTATCCGCTCGCAGTATGTCCGCCTACTATGTATGGCTCCGTCCCTTCAATTTCTACATTTTGTTCGCTTGGATTTTTACCGGCCTCTATCCATTTAAGTGTCTGGCTAGGTGCCATATTTAAATATGCTTTCTTAAGTTCTTCATCTTGTGCAGATGTAATACCTTCCGTTCTTAAATAACAAGGTCCTCTGCCCTCTTGATTTTCTTTTACTGTTCCATAAACTCTCTCTGATGTAGTAATACCATACTTTGTCTCATATACTTCACCTTTTGAATTAACCTGCTTTGCTCCAACTCCCTGAGCAATTGTACCTGTAGGCGCTATAGTATCTTTACATCTTAATGCTATAAATCTCATTTCAAAGGTAGTCATCTCCGCACCTGCTTTTATTCCCATAGCATATCCTGCTCCAGTATTAAATGGAGGATACCACATTTTATGTCTCGAAAAGCCTGGATTATTTGGTTTATATAACCCTGCTGCTCCTCCTGTTGCACATATAACTTTTTCAGCTCTGATTTCATAAAGAATTTCTTCTTCAACACCAACTGCAAATGCTCCAAATATCTGATTATCCTTTACGATATAATCAATTACATTAATCTTATTCATAACTGTTACATTAGGAAGCTTTTGAACTGCATCTGCTAAAATAGGTTTTATATTTTCTCCATTAATTTTTATATTTCTATTTCCTCTAGCTACATACTCACCATTTTCATCTTTTAAAATGACAAGTCCTAAATCCTCTAGCCTTTTTGTCACTTTATTCAATCCTTGTGACATAGTAAGTAGTAAATCTTCCCTAACAATATTATCTGCATCTTTTTTTGCATAATCCACATAATCTTCTGGAGTTCTACCTTTTACTATATATGCGTTAATAGCATTTACTCCAGCTGCCAGGCAGCCACTTCTTTTGATATTAGCTTTTTCAATAATCAATACGGCTGCATCTGAATGCTCTCTTATAGTAATAGCTGCATAGCATCCGGCTGTACCTCCACCAATTATCAACACGTCTGTTTCTAATTGCTTTACTTCAACTTTCTTATTCATACATATCTCCTTTTTCTAAGGTCAATATTTATTAAATAAATACAGAATTATTATCTTTAATTGCTGAATTTTCAAGTGCATAGGCTCTATTTTCATCAAATACATATAAACGGTAAATCAAGACCTTTACTTTTTCTCCTTTTTCAACAGGCGCTTCTTCTAGAGAACGCGTTGCTGTTAAAATAACATCTTTCACATTTATCCTTAATTCTAGATAACTTCCTCTAAAAGATATTTCCTCTACTGTTCCTTCTTCTACTGCACTGTTATATTGAATAAATTCGCCTTTCTTAATTACGTTTATAAACTCTGGGCGAATTACAGCTTTCTTGATGGCATTTAATCCTTCAAAACCTTTTAGCTTTTCATAATTTTCTACTACTACAGATTTCCCAATAAATTGTGCAACAAAAGGCGTTGATGGATTCTTGTATATCTCCAGCGGCGAACCTTTCTGCTCAATAACCCCATGATTTGAAATGATAATCTCATCAGCTACCTCAATAGCTTCATCCTGATCATGAGTAACAAATATACTTGTAACACCGACCTTTTCAATCATTTCTTTAAGCCAGCTTCTAAGCTCTTGTCTAACTTTTGCATCAATAGCTGCAAATGGCTCATCGAGCAATAAAAGCTGTGGATTTGGTGCTAAAGCTCTTGCAAAAGCCACCCTCTGTCTCTGACCTCCTGAAAGCTGGCTAGGATATCTTTTTTCCATTCCCTCTAATCCAATTAATTTAATTAGTTCTAATACTTTATCTTTAATTTCCGACTTGCTCTTCTTTTGGACTTTAAGACCAAAAGCTATATTATCAAATACTGTCATATAGCGAAATAAAGCATAATTTTGAAACACAAAGCCTATACCTCTTTTAGATGCTGGAATGTCATTTACACGAACACCATCAATAATAATATCTCCTGAATCAGGCTGCTCAAGCCCCGCAATCATACGAAGAATTGTTGTCTTTCCACTTCCACTTGGCCCAAGCAACCCTATTAATTTTCCTTTTTCAATTCCAAAATTCACATTGTCAGATGCTTTAAAATTACCAAAAGTTTTATTTATATCTTTTAATTCTACATACATTAATTTTCACCAGCCCTTTTTGCTTTATGCTCCACGATATTTCTTATAATAAGAATGATTACAGCTAGAATCATTAAGATTGATGATACTGCAAAAGCATCTGTTGTTTTAAATTGGTTATATAATATTTCAATATGGAGAGGAAGTGTATTGGTTTTACCCCTTAAATGACCAGATATAACAGATACAGCTCCAAATTCTCCCATAGCTCTTGCTGTGCATAACACAACTCCATAGATTAATGCCCATTTAATATGAGGCAAAGTTATTTTTCTAAATATATTAAAACCACTTGCTCCCATAATCGCTGCTGCTTCCTCTTCATCAGTTCCCTGTGCATTTAATACCGGAATTATTTCTCTTGATACAAATGGAAAAGTAACAAAAATTGTTGCTAAAATAATTCCTGGAACTGCAAAGACTATTTTTATATCATAAGCCTGCAAAAAACTATTAGCCCAACCAATTCTTCCAAAAGTTAAAATAAACACCAACCCAGCAATAACTGGAGATATGGCAAATGGAATATCAATTAATGTTGTTAAGAACTGCTTTCCACGAAACTTAAACTTTGTAATCGCCCACGCTGCAAATACTCCAAAAAAAGTGTTTACAGCAACTGCTGATACAGTAGCTAAAACAGTTAAATATAATGCCTTCAAGGTATATTCATCAAAGATAGCATCCTTGTAAGCTTCAAATCCATCCTTCAATGAATTCAAAACTAATACGGCTAGAGGTATTATAAGCATTACTACAATAAATAGAATACTAATCGTAATCAATATTATCTTGGTCGCATTTGTTTTTTTATTTTTCTGTAAAGCTCTATTACTCATAAATTCCCTCCTCTAGTTGCTTGCAATTCTAGTTACGCGTGACTGTATTACATTAATCAAGAATAAAATAATAAAAGCTACCACTAACATAACTAATGCAATTGCTGTTGCATCAGCATACTTATATTGTTCTAACTTTGTCATAATAAGAAGTGGTGCAATCTGAGTTTCATATGGAATATTTCCTGCGATAAATACCACACTGCCATATTCTCCAATGCCTCTTGCTAATGCTAATCCAAAACCAGTGAGCAAACTTGGAAATATCTCTGGAAATATAACTTTAAAAAAAGTTGTTGTTCCACTCGCTCCAAGCATAGCTGCTGCTTCTTCATATTGTTTATCCATTTTTTCTAATACAGGCTGTATAGCCCTCACCACAAAAGGTATTCCTATAAAAATCATTGCAATAATTATCCCTGTTTTTGTATAAGCAATTTTAATACCAATTTTCGCAAACTCACTTCCTATCCACCCCTTATCAGAATATAAATATGCTAAAGATATACCAGCTACTGCTGTAGGAAGTGCAAATGGAAGTTCGATTAAACCATCTAAAATTTTCTTACCTGGAAATTCATATCTTACTAATACCCATGCTAAAATAACTCCAAATATGCTATTGACTAATGCCGCTATTACCGCACAAGAAAAACTCACCTCATATCCTGCTACTACATCTTTTGCAGATATTATCTTCAAAAATTCACTAAAACTGAGCCCTGAAGCGCAAATTACTATAGACGCCATTGGTATTAATACAATAAGACTCAATAAAGTAAGGGCTATTCCAATAGAAATGCCAAAGCCTGGAATTACTCTTTTACTTTGCTTAATTCTAGTTGCATTTTTCTTTTTCTCCATTAAAACAAATCCTTCCATCTATCTTTGTATCTATTATTTCTTAGTATATATTTGGTCAAATATAGCTCCATCGTTGAAGAAATCTTCATAGGCCTTATCCCATCCACCAAAGTCATCAATAGTTACTAGATTCATATTTAAATTAAATTTATCTGCACATTGATTTAATATTTCTTTATTTCTAGGTCTGTAGAAATTATCCGCTGCAATTTTTTGACCCTCATCTGAATATAAATAGTCTAAATATGCCTTGGAAACTTCTTCTGTTCCATCTTTCTTTGCATTCTCATTAACTACTGCAACAGATGGTTCTGCTAAAATACTAATGCTTGGTGTAACAATTTCATATTTGTCAGGATTTTCTTTCATAGATAAATAAGCATCATTTTCCCAAGCAACTAATACATCCCCTTGTCCATTTTGAACAAAAGTATTTGTAGCCCCCCTAGCTCCTGAATCCAATACTATTACATTGTTATACAGCTCAGTCATAAATTCCTTAATCTTATTTTCATCTCCATTATACTTATTCTTTGCATATGCCCATGCCGCAAGGAAATTCCAGCAAGCTCCACCTGATGATTTAGGATTCGGATTAATAATTTGAACTCCTGGCTTAACTAAATCATCCCAATCTTTAATATTTTTTTCATTTCCTTTACGGACTAGAAATACAATTGTAGATGTATATGGCGAACTATTTTGATCAAAATTATTTATCCAGCCTTTATCAATTAATCCTGCCTGCTCAATTGCTGTAATATCATGAGCTAAAGCTAAGGTTACTACATCTGCGTCGTTTCCTTCAATTACAGAACGTGCTTGAGCACCAGATCCACCATGAGATTGTGTAATCTCAACATCTTGGCCAGTTTTTTCCTTCCAATACTTTGCAAACGCTGGATTATATGCCTCATAAAGTTCCCTTGTTGGATCATATGAAACATTTGTTATCTCTATAGTTTTACTACTACTTGAATCTGTTTTTTTACCGCTACCGCAGCCAGCTAATGCCCCAACTAAAAATACTATTGTCAATCCTAGTGCTACTATCTTTTTTTTATTCATAAATATCTCCCCAATCTCTTATTTTTATATAGAGAAATCTATATTTTTTATTATTGCTTTTGCATCGCCTATTATTCATATCAATTTGCTATGGTATTATATTATTGTCAATTCTATGAAATGTCAATTAATGATATATAATATCTGTATTTTGACATGGTTAAATATAAATAATTTCATGTATTAGTTGTTTAATTAATATTGTCCGACTATCAAAAATCATATTTTGTTACGAAAATGTAAAAAAGCCTAATACATTACAGTATTAGACTCCTTTAAATTTTTATACAAATATTGTTATTCTATTTCAATGATGCGAATACTTCTTACATTAAATTTCTCTTATCTATTCAAAAAAACCCTTAACAATAACCTCCCCATCTTCCATCATTTTTCTCCCTTTTGCAATAACCGTATCTATATCCAAAGAGTTTTCATCAACCATTACAAAATCTGCATCTTTTCCATACTCTATAGTTCCTTTATTCTCAAACTTTAATACCTTTGCTATATTTGAGGTAACTACTCTAATTGCATCTTCTATTGGAACCTTTTCTTCCTCAATTGCAAATTTAACCTCTCTATATAAAGTTGATACGGAGCAAACTTTATAACCAATTAATTTTCCTTTGTCATCAAATTCTGGCATACTTCCATTTCCATCTGAAGAAAAGGTTATGTGTTCTATAGGTAAGTTTTTATCTATGTATTTTTTCAAACCCTCACCAGCTCTAAGCTCTCCTTCGCTTAGGTTATTCAAATCGCAGCTCGTCGTCAAGTCTATAAAACCACCTTTTTTTACATACTTTATCCCTTGTTCAAAAAGTTTTCCATTTCTGTTAATATGAGTTGGCAGCAATTGTGTTGCAGGAATTTCTGTTTTATCAACCAAATCAAAAACATAATCTAATCCTCTATCTCCTTCTCCTAAATGAATATTAACAATTCCAGCTTTATTTGACAATAATCCTCCAACTCTACTTTGCGCAGCTAAATTCGCAAAACTTTCAAAACTAGGCTGAGAACTTCTATTATCTGAGAGAGCAATTTCGCCAACACCAATTATTTCTTCAATCAACATTATATCTTCCTTTATTGAACCAGTTACTGTTTTCACTGGCACATCATAAGAACCTGTAAAACAATACGCTGAAACTCCGTCTTGTCTCAAAGCTTTTACTTTGGCTATTAATGCTTTCCTGCTTCTACATACTCCATCTGTTCCAATACAACCAACCACTGTTGTTATTCCAGCTTTAATCAAACTTGATAAAGAAACTTCAGGTGTTCTTGTATTATATCCTGCCTCACCTCCAGCTCCTATAATATGAACATGGCAATCTATAAATCCTGGAAAAACTAACTTATTTTCCCCATCAATAATTTCAATATCAATTAATTCATTTTGAATATTTAATTCATCATATATTCCGCCAATCTTATCTCCAACTATTAGTATATCTTTTACTCCAAGATATTTTGGTGCGTATATTTTACCACCTTTAATTATTGAAATCATATTCTCACCTATCCTTTTAATTAAAATTCTCTTAAAATATTATTAACTTCATATTTATCTTATCCTAATATTTAAGTTAATATAAAAAGAATTATACTTTTAAATTCTTTTAAAAGCATAATTCAATTCATAAAAAATTATTATTAACTTTTTAATATATCACTAATTTTATCATTAACATATATAGAGTGTGGAAAATCAGTCATTAATTTATTCGCATAAACTTTACTCTTTTCTTTATCTGTAGAATTACTTATCAATGCTAATTCATATAATGCTTCCTCAGTATAGACTCCTTTGGGATACTGTTTGTAATACTCCTCCAGTTGAGCTATTGCACTCTCATTATCCGATAAATTATATGAAGTACTTCCTCTATAAAATAAAATATGTTCTTTTATACTACTTCCTTCACAATATGTATATGCTTTATCAAATGAAACCTTAGCAGATGAATAATTGCCTTGATTAAAACTGCTTAATCCATCTTCATAAAACTTTCCTATTCCTTTATCCCTTATTAAATGGACAGCTTTATTATAAACATCCATATCATCAGTACTTAATGACTCTTTTTCAACATTTCTTAATTGCTCATATAATCCATCAAAATCATTACTGGCAATTGATATATTTAATTTTTCTATATCAAAATTTGTATCTGGCTCACTCTTTGCTGAATCTACAATATTTTGTTCATTTTGTGTATCTTTTTCGTTATTTTCTTCTAGCGCTATACTGGGTTTATCTTCTTGCACAATACCAGATAAGTTTCTATTTTTATATTTTGATATAAATAAATATCCTCCAACCGAAATTATTAAAATTAAAAATATTATTATTCCTATGCTAATACTTTTGGGGAACCCTATTGAGTTCATGTCTATTCCATCATCTTTTAATTCTTTTTCAATAACTTTTGCTGTAACTTCATTTTTATCAACACTCAATGCCTTATCCAAGTATTCCTTTGCTTTTATAAATTCGCCCTTCTTCTGATAACACATTGCAATTCCAATATTCACCTTAATTAAGTTAAAATCACTTTCTGCACATATTTTAAATAACTATAAGGCTTTATCAACTTTAAATTGTTCCAGCGCTTCTTCTCCTCTTTTATATAGCTCTAATCTATTCTCATCAGTTATACTATCCTCTATATAACTCCTTGCAATATCATCATTATTTAAATCAGAATTTATTTTCCATACTGTAACTGCATCACTTAAATTACCCATTTGATACAGTAACAGTCCCTTAAAATTTAATACTAATGGACTATCTAACCCTTCTGATAATATTTCCTCACATAATTCTAACGCCTTATCTATTCTCCCCTGCTCATAATAATTCATAGCCTTATCATAAGTTTTTCTAGATTTTTTTTCCATAAATATATCCTTACCCCTGTTAATATTAAATATTACTTACTTTCTAGTATATTACATTATGTATATACTTTACAATTAAATATTAAAATAAAAGGCTATCTTAACTAATTAAGATAACCTTTTATTTTAATATTTATATTATTCTTGCTCTATCATTATTTTCTTAGCATTTAGGATTGATGTAGCACTCATTGAGAATTCATCTAATCCATATTCAACTAATGTAGCGATAGCTGCTTCATCTCCAGCCATTTCTCCACACATTCCAACCCATTTGCCATGCTTATGAGCTCCATCTATAGTCATTTTTATTAGTCTAAGTACAGCTGGATGCATTGGATTGTAAAGGTATGAAACCTTCTCACTCATTCTATCAGCAGCTAATGTATATTGAATTAAATCGTTTGTTCCTATTGAGAAGAAATCAACATGTTTAGCTAATTCATCTGCATAAACTGCCGCTGCTGGAATTTCAACCATGATACCCCATTGGATACTTTCTGAGTATTCCTTACCTTCTGCCTTTAATTCTGCTTTACATTCTTCAACAACTTCTCTTGCTTGTTCAAACTCTTGCAATCCTGAAATCATTGGGAACATAACTGCAAGATTTCCAAATACTGAAGCTCTAAGTAAAGCTCTTAACTGAACCTTAAATATGTCTTTTCTATCTAAACAAAGTCTAATTGCTCTATAACCTAAAAATGGATTCATTTCTTGTGGTAATGGTAAGTATGGAAGTGTTTTATCTCCTCCGATATCTAAAGTTCTTATAACAACTTGTTTGCCTTCCATTTTCTCTAAAACAAATTTATAAGATTCAAATTGTTCTTCTTCTGTTGGAGCACTGTCTCTATCCATATATAAGAATTCTGTTCTAAATAATCCTACACCGTCTCCACCATTTGCTAAAACTCCAAGAACATCTTCTGGTTTACCAATGTTACCACAAACTTCTATTCTTCTACCAGACTTTGTAGTTGTCTTAACATCTATTAATTTCTTTAATTCTTCTTGTTCTGCTTGGAATTTTTCTTTTTTAGTTTTATATTCTGCTAAAACTTCATCTGAAGGATTTATTATTACGTCTCCTGTTAACCCGTCAACTATAACTGTATCCCCTGTTTTTATAGAAGTTGTTATATCTCCTAATCCAAGTACAGCTGGAATTTCTAATGTTCTAGCCATTATAGCAGCATGTGAAGTTCTTCCACCTATGTCTGTTATAAATCCTACAACCTTAGTTCTATCTAATCCTGCAGTATCAGATGGTGTTAAATCGTGTGCTACAACTATTGTATTACTTTCTGTAATTGCAAAAGCATCTCCACCTTTACCTGCAAAGTTTGAAAGAATTCTCTTAGATACATCTTTAATATCTGCAGCTCTTTCTCTCATATATTCATTATCCATAGATTCAAATATAGCAACGAAAGTGTTTGTAACGCTTTCAATAGCTTTTAATCCGTTTACATTATTGTTTTCAATTTCTGTCATCATTGCCCCAGTAAACTCTGGATCATCTAATAGTGTTATATGTGCTTCAAACACAGCTGCCTTTTCCGCACCCATTTCTTTTTCTGCCTTAACCTTAATAGCTTCTAATTGATCTCTAGAATCGTCTAGTGCCTTTTGCATTTTTTCTTTTTCTGCACTTATATCACTAATTTTAACATCACTAATAACGATTTCTTCACTTTCTTGCAAAAATGCCTTTCCTATTGCATAACCTTTAGAAGCAGCAATACCTTTTTTCATAATATGGAACTCCTCCTTGATTGTAAATTTTATTATAAAATGATATTATTTACATTTTACTATGTTTATTATCATATTTTTAGTATTAACCTTTTATATTATAACATAATTAGTGAAAAATTTAACGTATTAAAATTATTTTTTTATGATTTTTACTAAAAAAATATAACCATATTTATTTTTCATCTGTTTTTTCCATTTTTCTAGCTTAAAGATCATCGACTAAACTTGCAACTTTTGCGTACGCAGTAGATCTTGCTTCAAAGAAATCTGTTTTAACAGAGTTTGCATTCGATGAAGCATCTACCCATAGAGCTGGATTCTCATTATATCCATCAAACAAAGGCTCTAAATTTATTTCTTTTAATCTCTTATTACCTAAATATTTTATATAATTTTCAATTGTTTTTTTATTTATTCCGCGTATAGCATCACCTATAACATAATATCCCCATAATATTTCTTGCTCCACCCCAACTTTCATCATTTGTCTTAATTCATTTTTCATTTCCTGTGTAAATAACTCTGGGTTTTCACCCTGTAATTCCTTTATGATATTTCTAAACAACCAAAGATGGGTATTTTCATCTCTATTTATATATCTAATTTCCTGAGCTGACCCTGGCATCTTACCATTTCTCTCTAAGTTATAAAAGAACATAAAACCAGAATAAAAATAAATACCCTCCAAAATATAATTAGCCATCAATGATTTTAACAAATTATGCTCTGTTGGATTATTTATAAATTCATTGTACAGATCTCCTATGAATCTGTTTCTGTTTAATAAAACTTTATCGTCCTTCCACTGATAAAGTATTTCATTTCTTTTTTCAGGAGCACATATACTGTCAAGCATATAGCTATAGCTCTGTGAATGTACTGCTTCTTGAAAACTTTGTATTGTTAAACAAAGATTTATTTCACTTGCAGTGATGTAATTATTTATATTACTTAAATTCGCTGTTTGAATAGAATCTAAAAATATTAAGAAAGATAATATCTTATCATATGCAGTTCTCTCTTCATCCAATAAATTTTGATAATCCTTTATATCCTGTGAAAGATTAACTTCTTCTGGTATCCAGAAATTATTCATTCCTTGCCTATACCAATCAGCTGCCCAGGTGTACTTCATATTATTAAAATCATTTAAATTTGTAGTATTTCCATTTATAAGTCTTTTTTTGCCGATTTCTCTATCCCCTAGTTCATTAAATAATAGTTTTTTATTTATACTCATATAGTTTCTCCTATTCTATATTTATTCAAAGAACTTATCTAATACGCTTATACTTTTTATAATTCTTAAATAAATCTGACTCGCATTCGCTCGCTGAGCAAGTTCGAGAGGCCAAATATAAAATTTGGACTCTATAAAGGAAACTCGACTCGCATTTGCTCGCTGAGTAAGTTCGAGTTGCCAAATGTAAAATTTGGACTCTCACTTATCACTTAGGCTGAACAAGTTTCACATTCTGTTACTTCAAGAGATTTTGATCTTACATAATAGATTGACTTAACACCACTTTTGCAGGCCTCTATATATAAATTCATAATCTGTCTCATTGTATAATTACTTGTTATATATAAATTGAATGATTGACCTTGATCTATATGTCTTTGACGTATTCCATTTATTTTAACTGACCATGTCTGTTCTATATTATATGCTGAATTATAGTACCAATAGTTATCTTCTGAAAGATTTGGCGCTGTTTTAGGAATTATGCTTCCTTTTTTCTCTTCTAAATAAAATCGGGCCATAATTGGATCTATTCCTTCTGAGGTTCCTGCAATAGTTGCCGTTGATCCATTTGGTGCAACAGCAATTAAATAACCGTTTCTCATGCCAAATTTTTTAACATCAGCTTTTAATTCATTCCATTTATCATCATTGTAGTTTCTAAGTTCAAAATAATCACCATTTTCCCAATCAGAACCTTCAAATACCTTATAGACGCCCTTTTCCTTTGCTATTTTCATACTGGATTTTATTGCGTAATAATTAATTCTTTCATAAACTTGATCCACAAACTTTTTATGTTTTTCCTCTGTCCAATGTATCCTATTATTAACAAGCATATGATGATATCCGCTTGTTCCAAGACCTATAGCTCTATATTTCTTATTTGTAATTTCAGCAAAAGGAACTGAATAATAATTTAAATCAATAACATTATCCATTGCTCTTATCTGAGTTTCTATAACAAACTCCATCTCCTCATTGTCTAGTACATCAACATTACCGAGTACAATTGAAGAAAGGTTGCATACAACAAAATCTCCAGGCATTACTTTCTCAACTACACTATATTCATCATTTTCACTTAATATTTCACTTTTCTGTATTTGAGCTGGGCTCATATTTTGCATTATTTCAGAACACAGATTTGAAGAATATATCATGCCTTTATGTTTGTTAGGATTCATCCTATTTGCAGTGTCTCTATAAAAAGCAAATGGTGTTCCTGTTTCGGCAACACTTTTTATTATTAGTCTTACTAGATCTTTTACTGATATTACTCTTTTTTCTATTCTATTATCATTTACACACTCATAATATTTCTCTTCCCACTCTGAGCCATAAAAATCTTCTAATGCATATCCTTTAACATTCTTAATTTCATACGGACACATCATATACCAATCAGCATCTATATTATTTTCAGCAAGTCTCCAAAATAGATCTGGATAACATATACCTGGAAATACATCATGTGCTTTCTTTCTATCGTCTCCATTATTAGTTCTTATCTGAAGAAATTCTGGAATATCCTTATGCCATGCATCAAGCCATATGGCAACAGAGCCATTTCTAACTCCTAATTGATCTACTGCTATTGCCGTATCATTAAATAATTTCACCCATGGTATTATTCCTCCTGATGCTCCTTTGAATCCTCTAATTGGAGAGCCTAATGCTCTAATTTTTCCCATATAGATTCCCATTCCTCCACCAAACTTAGATACCTTTGCAAAGTTATCAAGAGATTTATATATGCCTTCCAAACTATCCTCTACAGAATCTATAAAACACGAACTTAACTGATAGAATGGTTTTCTTGCATTAGACATTGTTGGTGTTGCCATAGTTGCTTTAAGTAAACTCAACACATTATAAAACCTTTTTGCCCAATATACTCTATTTTCTTGCTTTTCTGGAATTGCAAGATGCATTGCTATTCCCATAAACATTTGCTGAGGAAGCTCTATAGGATTTCTATCATAATCTTGAATTAAATATCTCTTTGCCAAAAGACTTATTCCACTATAGTTAAACAAAAAGTCTCTGTCCGGCTTAATTTCTTTTTCTAATTCTAAAATCTCAGCTTTAGAGTAATTCTCTAAAATATATTTTCCATAAAGCCCTTCGTCCGTTAATTTCTTAATAAATTCATAGAAATTATTATATAATTCACTCTCATTAGCTAATTTTCTGGTACTTTTAACCCTTTCATAGAGAGTGTGAGTATACACTCTACTTGCTGCATACTGCCAGTCAGGCTCCATATCTGTAGTTAATTCCAATGAAACTTGAACTAATGCATCTCTTATTTCATTAGTACTCATTTCCTCTTTTATAAGATCACTTAAAGCTGTCATTAACCTCTTCTCAGTATAGATTCCATCCCTGTCTTCAATTTTACTTATAGCATCCTTACACAATTGTTCTAATGCCGACATTTTTCATTCCTCCACCACATATTGTATCTTTTGCATATAAAGCAAACCTTATACACAATATATTGTATATTATAATTCTTGAACTATTAATTTGTAAAACTCTAAAATTTATAGATATGCATAAAAAAAGCAGTTAATCTTAATTTTTCATAGATTAACTACTTAATTGATATATTTTATTCATTAAGATTTATTATCCCTTATTTATAGGAAGTATTAGATAAATTTTAAACATATCTCCTTCTTTTTTTATGTTAACTTCCCCACCATGAAGTTCAACTATACTTTTTGTTATTGCTAGACCTAATCCAGAGCCTTCAACCTTTGAATTTCTTGACTTATCACCCCTTGCAAATCTTTCAAACATTTCATCTTCTCTAAAATTCATTTCATAATTTGCAATATTTTTTACGCCAATCATAACATAATCATCTTCCATATCTACATCAATGTATACTCGGGTATTATCCAATGAATATTTAATTGCATTAATTATTATGTTCTCTATGGCTCTGGACATCATCTTTCCATCCAGTTCCATATATACAGCATCTTCTTTACTTGTCACTTTAAAAGAAATATTTTTTTCTTCATATAATGTACTATATTCCCCTACCCCTTGATGTATTAATGATAATATATCTATCAGCTCTCTATTTAACTTAATCTTTCCGCTATTAATTTTGGACATTTCAAATAGATCTTCAATTAAAACTTTTAACTTCAAAGATTTTCTTTCTAATATTGATAGATATTCTTCCCTCTCCTCTTCTGTTATATGACCATTTTTTAATATATTTACGTAATTTATTATAGACGTCAATGGTGTTTTTAAATCGTGAGATACATTAGATATCAGCTCAGTCTTTAGTTTCTCATTATGTACACCATTTTCTAGAATTTCTTTATATCCTGCTTTTATTGAATTAATGTTTTCAGCTAATTCCTTTACTGCTGGAGATCCATCAAATTTAATATCCTCTTGCAAATTTCCTTCACTGACTTTTTTAAGCGCATCATTGACAACTATTATATCTAATGTCTTTTTTAATGCGTACATTATGGTAAAGAAAAGTATTATGATTACAAATACAGTTCCTTTGAAAGGATATGTCTGAAAAAACTTTACAAATATATTGTTTGTATAACCGCCAGTTGCAAGAAAATACAAATAAGTTATTAGTAATATTAATGCTACAGTTATAGATATTAGTAAAGCATTTCTAGTTTCTTTATAATGAAATCCATTTTTAATTACAAAAATCATATTTTTAGCAAAATTAGATTGGATTTTTGGTGACTTTGGATTCTTCTTTATTATAAAGACAATCTTAGTAATAAAACTTACATATACAATAAGTGATATTATTAAATTAGGTTGATTATTTCTAATCTCATTAATCGCTAACTCATGCTGCACTCTATTTATCTGTATATAGTCACCTAAAGCTGAAAATAAGATTAATGTTATTAATACTACAATTATTATATCAATGGAATAAATACCATTAATATATTCCTTAATCTTCCTTTTCAATCTTGTATCCAATTCCCCACACCACCTTAATATATTCAGGCTCTTTTGTGTTTATTTCTATTTTTTCTCTTATTCTTCTAATATGCACTGTAACAGTATTTTCACTTTTATAGAATATCTCTTCCCATACATTTTCATATATCTCTTTTATGGAGAATACCTTTCCTAAGTTTGAAGCTAATAAATGAAGTATTTTATATTCTGTAGCAGTCACTTTGATTTCTTCTCCACGCAAGGTAATTTTTTTAGCAATAGTATCAATAACTAAGTCCTTGACTTTAATTATATCTTTTCCTTCTTCAACGCTTAGTGGTTTTTCATATCTTCTTAATTGTGATTTTACTCTAGCAACTAATTCTAAGTGATTAAATGGTTTTGTTATATAATCATCCGCGCCAACATTTAACCCCAATATCTTATCCGAGTCTTCACCTTTTGCAGATAACATTATTATAGGAAGGTTTTGGCTTTCCCTAATTTTTAAACAAGTTCTTATTCCGTCAAGCTTAGGCATCATTATATCTAATATGATTAAATGTATTTTTTCTTGTTCAAGAATATCTAATGCTTCTAAACCATCTTCTGCTTTAAATACTTTTAAATTTTCTCCCCTTAAATATATTTCAATAGCATCTCGTATTTCCTTTTCATCATCAACTACCAATACGTTAAACATATCAATTCCTCCTAAAGTCCATCACCTTAATATTATAATCTATTATTTCTATGAACTTATCCTTTTAATTATATACTGCCTTTTTAAACTCTTCTGAATTTTTAACTGGATCAAAATCATGCTCAGTCTTTGCCACTTCTTTCACTCCTGTATCCATCTGCATCGCTTTATTTAAATAGGTCATTGTATTTATTACGTCACCTTTCCTCCCATAAATAGATGCAATACCATAATAAGTCCACTCATAATCCTCAACTTCCAAATCTTTATTATACCATTCTAATGCTTTATCAAAATTTTCATATAACTCATATGTAAGTGCTTTATTAAATCGTGCATAACCATAATTACTATCAATACTTAGGGATTTATCTATATCTTTCATCCCACCATCATAATCTCCATTATAGGCTTTTGCAATTCCTCTTATATTATATCCCATTGCATTGCTAGGGAACTCGTTTATAAGTAAATCTGCCTTATTAATTGCATCTGCGTAGGTATGAGAAAAAAATGAAGTATATGCTTCATTATATAATTCATTTTCTCTATCTGAATATTTTTCTTTTTCATCTTTTGCAGCATTATTATTTATTTTATCACTATCGTCACTAATTTTCTCAACATCATCATTAATTTTTGTTTCTCCCATATTAGAAGGTGATATTATTTCTTCTTGCTCTTCTTTTTTATTTCCTAAATTCTCTTTATTCATTCTTTCTAACTTATCATAAACTATTACTACTATTGCCAGTACTATCAAAACTGCCAATAGTATTCTCTTATATTTGTCTTTTCCTGGCAACTTAATTCCAAACATATAGTACTCCTTCTTTTTAGAAACCTTATCTGAACTTCCTATTTACTCGAGTCTAGATACTCCTGCTGTCCAATCTCATATAAATTGTTTCCTTCTGCATCTATAATAACAACTAATGGCATATCTTTTACTTCCATCTTTCTTATAGCTTCAGCACCTAAGTCCTCATATGCAATTACTTCAGACTTTACAATACTCTTCCCAATTAATGCAGCTGCTCCACCTATAGCACCAAAGTAAACTGCTTTATTTCTCTTTATTGCCTCTATTACCTCAGCATTTCTTGCACCTTTACCAATCATTCCTTTTAACCCTAGGTCCAGTAACGTTGGTGCATAAGCATCCATTCTATAACTAGTTGTAGGCCCTGCTGAGCCTATTACCTTTCCTGGTTTTGCTGGTGAAGGTCCAACATAATATATAGTCTCATCCTTTATATCTAAAGGTAGCTCTTTTCCATCATTCAATAATTCTATCAGTCTTTTATGTGCGGCATCTCTAGCAGAATAAATTACTCCACTTAATAAAACACTATCCCCTGCCTTTAAGTTTAATATCTTATCTTCTGTAAGAGGTGTTTTTAACTTAATCTCCATTACTATCTTCCTCCAATATTATAGTTATATTATCACTTCTTTATGTCGTGTAGCATGGCAATTTATATTTACTGCAACAGGTAATCCTGCTATATGTGTCGGGTAAGTTTCAATGTTTAATCCTAATGCGGTAGTTTTTCCTCCAAATCCTTGTGGTCCTATACCTAATTCATTTACTTTTTCTAATAATTCAACCTCTAATTTTTTATAAAACTCATCTTTATTTCTTATATTAATAGGTCTAAGTAATGCCTTTTTAGCAAGATAAGCAGCCTTATCAAAGGTTCCCCCTATTCCAACACCTATAACCATTGGCGGACATGGATTAGGTCCTGCTGCTCTAACTGTATCTATTATAAACTTTTTAACACCATCTAATCCATCAGATGGCTTTAACATTCCTATTTTACTCATATTCTCTGATCCAAAACCTTTTGGCGCTAAGGTAATCTTAACTTTATCTCCATCTACTATATCATAATAGATTATAGCTGGTGTATTATCTTTTGTGTTTACTCTCCTTAGTGGATCTTCTACAACTGACTTCCTTAAAAAGCCTTCCTCGTATCCTCTTCTCACACCTTCGTTAATAGCATCTTCAAGTCTTCCTCCGATTAAATGTACATCTTGTCCTACTTCAATGAAAACACATGCCATTCCTGTATCTTGGCACATTGGCATTTCTTCATTACTTGCAATTTCGGAGTTAATAATTATTTTATCTAAAACTTCAGTTGCAAGTTTCCAAGTTTCTTCCTTCTTAGATTTCAATAATGCCTCTTTAATATCTGTCCCTAAAAAATAATTTGCTTCAATTGCTAATTTTTTCACTGCATCTCTAATAAGTTCAACATTAACTTCTCGCATCACTAACAGCTCCTCTTTCCATTACTTATCGTTATTGCTAGAGCTATTTTTATAAGATCATATTCTTATCGTAGCTCTACTCTTATTACTACATATAAGTTTAAAAGTATTCCTTGTTATTTACAACCCCAAATAGATTTATTTGTATTTAAAATATATATTGTAAGCTTAAAACTGAAATTATATGTTAATTCAAGCTATATGTAGATAAATATTACACTATAATTTCATATTAAATTATATTTTTATAATACCAGCTTTCATATTTATTCCTTCTTAATACTATACTTTAATATAAATATTTATATCGCAAAGAGGTGAAATTATGAATAATAATTATTTAAATAAAATCCTTACAACTATCATTTATTTCTTAACTATTATCCTAATATGTTTAATTTTATATAATCTATTTTTAATAATAGACAAACTTTATTATTCATCTCAATCACCTCGAAATAGCTTGCAGGTAAGCCCTATTCATATGAAATCAAGAGATTAAGAACTAAGAACTTTTACTTTCAAAGTACTTATTAACACCACTTGCTATACCTTTTGCAATTTTAATTTGATGATCATCTGTTTTTAATCTCTGCTCCTCCTCATAATTAGATAAAAAACCACATTCAACAATGACGCAAGCTCCTTCATATCCATCTCTCAATATTCTATATTGTTTTTCAGCCGCCTTAGCAACTCTTTTGTTTTTATCATCTATTGTATCTTTCAATGAATTTTGAATATTTTCTGCTACAAGCTTACTATTATCATTAGCTGCATACCAAACTTGTGCTCCAAAGCAGCTACTTTGTGGAAACATATTCTGATGTATAGAAATAAATACATCACACTTAGTATCTTTCTTCATCTGACATCGTGCATTTAAATCCTTAACCTTTTTAGCATCTAACTCAGTATCTCCTTCCCTTGTTAAGTAAACTACATATCCTGAATCTTCTAACTCTTTTTTTAATTTTTCAGATATCATCAAATTTATATTTTTTTCTATAGTTCCATTTTTAGATCTTGCTCCTCCATCAATTCCTCCATGGCCTGGATCTATTAATATTATCTTTTGTTCTTTAGTTTCTTCTGAATTAGCTTTCATTGGAACTCCAAATATCAAACAACATATGCAAAATAATATAACTACCTTTTTAATTCTCATTAATTTTCTCCTCCAGATTATTAACATCATTTACTCTATATTGTTTGCTATATAATTCTATTTATTCAGATTAATTTTTAATAATTTAACCTACTTTATTCTTTATTATTTTTCATATATATATGTTACAATGCACATTCCACAACTAAAAATTACAGCTAAAATTCTTACAATATTTCTAGAATTATAATTAAGAATTATTTTTGCAACATATATAAAATCAGAAGCATCCGTAAAAAAAGGTTGGTAGCTCTGCACATCTAAGGTTTTGTTCTTATTATTACTTCCTGTCTTTTCCGTAATTATCTACATAATAAAAAGCCACTAATTTTTACTTACTAGCAGCTTAAAACTTATTTCTCTTTAATCCCATCTTCTAATTCTTGAACTAATGCTTTTTTATATTTATAGTATTATTTCTGGCAATGCCTTATTTAATACTATTGATATATAGGATTTGAATTGACTATCAGTAACTTTTAATTCTTTTTGTAACAACATCATTTTTAATACCTATAATTTCATCTGCAATATATTTTAATTCTCCTAATGTAAATAACTTACATACAATATCACTTTCATTGGTACACGGAAATGTCTTTTTAAGTTTTGGATCTTTTAAATCTGGTTTCACTACACAATTAAATACTAATTCTTTAAATGCTGCCACCATGTCCTTTTTTACTAACGCATCAATTTTACGTTTCACTTCTGAATTTGGTTCTATTATTGAAACACCTATTCCTAATCTAGATATATATATTTCTTCCACAATCTTTGCCCTCCTAAAGTCACACTAATCTATTTAATTTAATTATTTTTTCTTCCAATATATTCCACATCATTAAATTATATATATTTTTTTCA
The DNA here is from genome assembly GCF_000230835.1 of Clostridium sp. DL-VIII. Classification (NCBI taxonomy): domain Bacteria; kingdom Bacillati; phylum Bacillota; class Clostridia; order Eubacteriales; family Clostridiaceae; genus Clostridium; species Clostridium sp. DL-VIII. Next base: position 471,644 of record NZ_CM001240.1, on the reverse strand, counting down.
CAGAATGCAACCTATATGTCTATTTCAACAATGTAGCATACTTTATTTCACTTTACAGGTTCATCCTGTTTCTATTAGATCTAAAACAAAATGATTCAGTGTAAAACTGGCTCATCATATACTATAGTTAATATCCTGTGATATTATATTACGTCTACGGAAGGTAATATAATCATGTAAATTGCATCGTAAAAGAAGAAAAAAATAAAGCTATAGACATAGAAAACAAGATTATGATAAGCTAAATAAAAACAGAATCGAAAAAATACAATAATACCTTTAAGTAAAAAATAGTACTCTTAATAGAAAAAGGAATAAGTAATGAGTTTTAATATATTTTTACATAAAAAAATCCCACAAATACTTGATTTGTGGGATTTCTGAAACTCCAAATATTATCTCTTTGAGAATTGTGAAGCTTTTCTTGCTTTTTTAAGACCGTATTTCTTTCTTTCTTTCATTCTTGAATCTCTAGTTAAGAATCCAGCCTTCTTTATTTCTGTCTTTAAAGCTTCATCAGATTTAACTAGTGCTCTAGCAATACCGTGTCTGATAGCTCCTGCTTGACCTGTAAATCCACCACCGTGAACATTTACTAAAACGTCAAACTTATCCTTAGTTCCTGTTAGAACTAATGGTTGGTTTACGATAACTCTTAATGTTTCTAAACCAAAAAATTCTTCTATTTCTCTTTTATTTACAACAACCTTACCATTTCCTGGTACAAGTCTTACTCTTGCAACTGATTTCTTTCTTCTTCCAGTTCCCATGTATTGAACTTTTGCCATTTCTTATTCCTCCTCCCGAGATCGTATTAGTATCTTAATTCTAGTACTTCTGGTTTTTGAGCTGCATGATTATGTTCAGCACCTCTATATACGTTTAGTTTCTTTAACATTTGTCTTCCTAATACACCATTTGGAAGCATTCTTCTAACAGCTTCTTCAAAAGCGAATTCAGGTTTCTTATCTAATACTACTCTATATGGAGTTTCTTTTAATCCGCCTGGATAAAGACTATGCTTTCTCATTAATTTTTGATCTAACTTCTTACCAGTTAAAACTACTTTTTCTGCGTTAATTACGATAACGAAGTCTCCGCAGTCAACGTTAGGTGTAAATATTGGCTTATTTTTACCTCTTAAAATTGAAGCAACTTGGCTAGCAACTCTACCTAGTGGCTTACCAGCAGCATCAACAACATACCATTTTCTTTCGATTTCACTTGCTTTAGCAATGTATGATTTCATCTGTTTCCCTCCCTGAACTTACATTAATTCTTTACTTCTTATAAGTAAAATTTTTTATGTCAAGACCCGGGGCTAGTGGATCTTATATACATAAACGATTTAACAAACAAACCTAATTATAATACACGGATGCGGGTGTGTCAACATCTTTTTAATAAAAAACTTTTTCTAGTATTAATCCATTTGGCGGCACACACATTCCTGCACGTTTTCTATTTCCTTCTATTATTATATCTTCTATATCTTCTACTTCTAATTTCTCATTTCCGACCTTTATTAAGGTTCCTACTATTATTCTTACCATATTATATAAAAAACCATCAGCTGTTATAAATATCTTTATTTTTTCTCCGTCTTGTTCTATATAAAGTTCTGTAATTGTTCTTATAGTAGTTTTTATAGAACTCCCCGGAGACATAAATGCCTTAAAATCATGCTTACCTATAAAATAATTACAGGCTTTTCTCATTTTATCTACATCTAACCTATACTTATAATGATATAAGTATTGATGCCCCAAAGATAATCTTTCACTTCTATTCACAATTGTATATGAATATGTTTTACCTTTTGATGAGTATCTAGCATGAAACTCTTGATCCACTTCTTCTGATTTGATTATAGATACATCCTCTGGTAACCTTGTATTTATAGCCTCTCTAAACTTATCTCCAGGTATTGTGCTATCAGTGAAGAAATTTGCAACCATTTCCCTTGCATGGACTCCTGCATCAGTTCTAGAACTTCCATTAATCTGAATTTCTTCGCCTGTTGCTTTATATATAGCTGTTTCTATTACCTTCTGAACAGTTCTTCCCTTAGGCTGCCTTTGCCATCCACAAAAGTTACTCCCATCAAATTCAATTATTAATTTTATATTTCTCATTTATATCCCTTAATCCTATGTTAATATAAATCTAACTGTCAAGCACCATAAAAACAGTAATCCGGATATAGCAAATGATATTGTATCCCTAGATGAAAACTTTAATACTTTCATTCTAGTTCTTCCTGCTCCACCTCTATATCCTCTTGCTTCCATAGCCATAGCTAACTCATCAGCTCTTCTAAACGAACTTATAAATAACGGTACTAATAATGGTACTAAACTCTTAGCTTTCTTTATGATTCCACCTGATTCAAAATCAGCGCCTCTAGCCTTCTGTGCCTTCATTATCTTATCCGTTTCATCAATTAATGTAGGGATAAATCTTAATGCTATCGTCATCATCATAGCTAATTCATGCGCTATTTCTTTTCCAATTGGCTTAAGTAGCTTTTCAATTCCATCTGTTAATTCAATAGGAGATGTAGTTAATGTTAGTAATGATGTTCCTACTATTAATAAGACTAATCTTATAGCCATAAATATTGCTGTATTCAATCCTTCTGGATATACTTTTAAGAAACCCATACTAAATATTTCAGTTCCTTCTGCACCTCTAACCATAAATATATTTAAAATAGCAGTTAGAGCAATCAATAAAAAAACAGGTTTTAATCCATTAAAAATAAACCTAAATGGAATTTTTGCTACTAGAATTATCGCAAGCAAAAATACAACTATAGCCGTATATCCAATAAATTTGTCTATAATAAATAGGCACACAATAAAAAATATAGATATTAAAATCTTCGTTCTAGGATCTAACTTGTGAATAAACGATTCACCCGGCAAGTACTGCCCTATTGTGATATTCTTCAACATAGTCTTGTCTACTCCTCTCTTACCTTATTTTTATTTAGAATGGACAAGAGTTCTTTCTTAGCTTCTTCTATTGTAAATACATTATCTGAAATATTAAAACCCTTCTTCCTTAACTCCCTAACCAAATATGTTACCTGCGGTACACCAAGACCTATTTCTTCAAGCATATCAATTTCCTTAAATACTTCTGCCGGTGTTCCTTGTAATGCTACTCCGCCATGATTCATTACAATAACTCTTTCCGCAATTTTTGCAACATCCTCCATACTATGGCTGACTATAATTATTGTCATATTATAGTCTTTATGTAACTTACTTATTTGATTTAAAATATCGTCTCTACCTTTAGGATCTAGGCCTGCTGTAGGCTCATCTAAAATTAAAGTTGTAGGTTTCATAGCTATTACACCAGCTATGGCAACTCTTCTTTTTTGACCTCCGCTCAAATCAAATGGCGATTTATCCTTATATGTTTCGTAGTCAAGACCAACCATTTTCATAGATTCAATCACTCTATCTTTAATTTCTTCATCAGAGAGTCCCAAATTTTTAGGTCCAAATTCAATGTCTTTAGCTATAGTCTCTTCAAAAATCTGATATTCTGGATATTGAAATACTAATCCAACTTTTTTCCTAATATCAATTAATTTAGCGCTCTTACTTGTAATATCTACTCCATCTACAATTATTTTTCCGCTAGTAGCTTCTAATAATCCATTAAAATGCTGAATTAATGTTGATTTACCTGAACCAGTGTGCCCAATTAGTGCCACAAATTCCCCATCTTTTATCTCTAAAGATACATCATTCAAGGCAATCTTTTCAAAAGGGCTTTTAGGCGCATATATATGTGTTAAATTTTCTACTTTAATTGACATAATTCATTCACCATCTCATCTACATTTAATATTTTTTCATTTATATTTATTCCTGCCTTTTTTAATTCATAAGCTAATTCTGTTACCTGCGGAACATCTAATCCTATCTTTTTCATGCGCTCTACCTGTGGGAATATTTCTCTTGGCGTACCTTCCATCATAACACTTCCACCATCCATTACTATGATTCTATCTGCTTGTGCAGCTTCATCCATATAGTGAGTTATTAGAACTATAGTAATACCATGTTTCTCATTAAGATCTCTAATAGTTTTTAGAACCTCTTTTCTTCCTAGTGGATCTAACATGGCTGTTGGTTCATCAAAAATTATACATTCAGGTTGTATGGCAAGAATTCCTGCTATTGCAATTCTTTGCTTCTGTCCTCCAGATAAAAGATGTGGTGCATGCTTTTTATACTTGCTCATCCCAACTTTTTCTAAACTTTCATCAACTCTTTTTCTTATTTCTGATGGCTCAACTCCTAGGTTTTCAGGTCCAAAGGCTACATCCTCTTCAACTATTGTAGCAACTAATTGATTATCTGGATTCTGAAATACCATTCCAGCTTTAGACCGAATATTCCATACATTATCTGGATCAGTTGTATCGAGTCCATCGACAACTACTGTACCTTCTGTAGGTACTACCAATGCATTCATATGCTTAGCTATTGTTGATTTTCCTGATCCATTATGCCCTAATATAACTAAAAATTCACCTTTTTTTACACTTAAATTGACATCCTTTACTGCATACTTTTCTTCTTTAACTCCATCTGAGTCTTTTATATATTTAAAAGATACATTTGTGCATTTTACCATTGCATCACTCATAGTAACCCTCCATGATGTTTTATTGTTAATATATTATACAAATGTCTTATACCAATGTATAAATTACTACATTAATAGTTTAATTATATATCAAAATTTCATACGTTCAATAAAAAGCGATTTTTTTAATAAACTAATAAAAAACCTCTCTATAATATATTAATCTCATTTTTATTTTTATATGTCAAAATAGGGATTAAGTCTAAACCTAATCCCTATTAGAAATTGTATTATACTAATTCAAGTATTACTATCTCAGCTCCGTCCCCTCTTCTAGGACCTTTTTTAATCATTCTTGTATATCCGCCATTTCTTTCAGTATACTTTGGAGCTACATTATCAAATAAATTCTTAACAACTAATTCTTCTTGAACATAAGATAAAACTTGTCTTCTAGCATGAAGATCTCCTCTTTTTCCAAGAGTAATCATTTTTTCTGCTATTGATCTAGTTTCTTTAGCTCTTGTTTCAGTTGTCTCGATTTTACCATGTTTTAATAGACTAGTAACAAGATTTCTTAGCATAGCTCTTCTTTGGTCTGTAGGAAGACCTAATTTACGATGACTTGCCATGGATTTACCTCCTTACTCCTCGGTTAGTTTTAGGGCTAAACCTAATTCTTTAAGCTTTCTTTCAACTTCTTCTAAAGATTTCTTTCCTAGATTCCTTACTTTCATCATATCATCCATAGATTTTGTAGCAAGTTCTTGGACTGTATTAATTCCGGCTCTCTTTAAACAGTTATATGATCTAACTGATAAGTCAAGTTCTTCTACAGTCATTTCTAGGACTTTTTCTTTCTTATCGTCTTCTTTTTCTATCATTATTTCAACATCATTGGTATTATCTGTTAATGACATGAATAATTTAAAGTGTTCAATAAGTATTTTTGCTGATAAACTAATGGCTTCATCTATTTTTATAGTTCCATTAGTCCAAATTTCTAAAGTTAATTTATCATAATCAGTAATTTGACCAACTCTTGTATTATCAACAGTAAAATTAACTCTTTTTACTGGTGTATAAATAGAATCAACTGCTATAGCTGAAATTGGTAATTCTTCACTCTTATTTTTATTTTGAGTGACATATCCTCTTCCCTTATTAACTGTTAATTCCATATAAAGTCTTCCATCGTTATCTAAAGTTGCAATATGTAAATTCTTATTAACAACTTCAACATCTCCATCAGTCTTTATATCAGCTCCAGTAACTTCACCTGGTCCTTTAGCATCAATATAAATAACTTTTGGACCTTCACCATTCATTCTTAGAGCTAATGATTTAATGTTAAGAATTAATTCAGTAATGTCTTCTTTAACTCCTTGAACGGTAGAAAACTCATGAAGTACTCCATCAATTTTGACAGAGGTTGCTGCAACTCCAGGAAGAGATGATAATAATATTCTTCTTAGGGCATTTCCTAATGTAATACCATATCCTCTTTCTAGTGGCTCAACAACATACTTACCATAAGTACCATCTTCATTAGCTTCTATACATTCTATTATTGGCTTTTCGATTTCTAACATTGACAAACCCTCCTTATATTATAAATGGCAACCTTATTATGAGGGCAACTGATTCTATATTTGCATATATTGTGATAAATTTCTCTAACAAATATAAATATATTATTTACTGTATAACTCAACAATAAGTGTTTCGTTAACAGGCACATCTATATCTTCTCTTGATGGCTCTGCAACTACCTTTCCTTCATAGTTATCAACATTAGCTTCTAACCATTTTGGTAAAGTCTTTGGATTTTCAACAAAAGTCTTGAACTTTTCACTTGATCTGCTCTTTTCGCATACAGTAATTACATCATTAACTGAAACATTGTATGAACAAATATCAACTTTCTTACCATTTACTAAGAAATGTCCATGAGTTACTAATTGTCTAGCCTCATTTCTTGATGCACCATAACCTAATCTATAAACTACGTTATCAAGTCTCATTTCTAGTAATCTAAGTAAGTTTTCACCTGTAATACCTTTTATATGCTCAGCTTTTTCATAATATGTTCTAAATTGGCCTTCTAATATGCCATAAATTCTTCTTGCTTTTTGCTTTTCTCTTAATTGAACACCATAGTTCGATACTTTCTTTTTGTTTGACCCATGTTGCCCTGGTGCATAGCTTCTTCTAACAAAAGCACATTTATCTGTAAAACATCTATCACCCTTAAGGAAAAGTTTCATACCTTCTCTTCTACATAATCTACATGTAGCGCCAGTATATCTTGCCATTAAATTACACCTCCTATTACTACGGTTATATTAGACTCTTCTTCTCTTTGGTGGTCTACAACCATTATGTGGTATTGGAGTAACATCTTTTATTAAAGTTACTTCTAATCCTGCTGCTTGTAAGGATCTTATAGCTGCTTCTCTTCCTGAACCAGGTCCTTTAACATAAACCTCTATACTTTTTAAGCCGTGTTCCATTGCTACTTTAGCTGCAGTTTCTGCTGCCATTTGAGCTGCAAATGGTGTACTCTTTCTTGATCCTCTAAAGCCTAGTGCTCCTGCACTTGACCATGATAAAGCATTTCCTACTGCATCTGTTAAAGTAACTATTGAATTATTAAAAGTTGACTTAATGTGTGCAGCACCATGCTCAACATTTTTTCTTTCTTTTCTTCTTCTAGTCTTCTTTACTTTTTGAGCTGCCATTATCTTCCCTCCTTACTATTTCTTCTTATTAGCTATAGTTTTCTTAGGACCTTTTCTAGTTCTTGCATTAGTCTTAGTTTTTTGTCCTCTTACTGGAAGACCTCTTCTATGTCTAATTCCTCTATATGATCCTATTTCTACTAATCTCTTGATATTTAAAGCGACATCTCTTCTTAAGTCACCTTCAACCATTAAATTTTTGTTGATATAAGTTCTGATTTCGTTAACTTCATCTTCTGATAAATCCTTAACTCTTGTATCTGGATTAATTCCTGTTGTAGCTAAGATTTTTTGTGAAGTTGATAATCCTATACCATATATATAAGTTAAACCTATTTCAACTCTTTTTTCTCTTGGTAGGTCAATACCTGATATTCTTGCCATTAAAATTTACACCTCCTGATAATTGAAATGTATAACAGATTTTATATTTTTATATTTATAATAAAATTCTAGGTCAATAGAACCATTCCATTGCCAGCCGCCCTAAAATTTATTTTTGATTAATTAAACGACTATATAATCATATTTGACTTTTGCTGAAATGTCAATATTATTTACATTTATTTTAATGCAGATAATATTGTAAGTTGATCATTAGCCTTGTTTTTGCTTGTGCTTAGGATTTTCACAGATTACCATTACTTTTCCTTTTCTTCTGATTACTTTGCACTTTTCACAAATAGGCTTAACTGATGGTCTTACTTTCATAGCTAACCCTCCTCATATTACTTTTGTAGTAGATCTTAAATGTAAGTTATATCTACTTTATTTTGCTCTCCACGTAATTCTACCTCTCGTTAAATCATAAGGAGAAAGTTCCACTGTAACTTTATCTCCTGGTAAAATTCTTATGAAGTTCATTCTTAATTTACCTGATATGTGTGCTAGAATCTTATGGCCACTCTCAAGCTCAACTTGAAACATAGCATTTGGTAAAGATTCTAGGACTGTACCTTGCATTTCTATAACATCATCTTTTGACATAAGGTAATCAACCCTCCTTAACAATGCCTCTAAGTTTTAGGAATCTCTTAATCTTTAAATCAGTACTCTTATCGCATAATTGTATTAATGAAAACAATTCATTATCTACATCTTCTAAAATACTTAAGTGTTTAATCTTTTTCTTCTTAGGCATATCAATTAACTTTGTATCCCCATTTGCTAGTAATACATAATTATTATCTATCTGCCTAACAACAACATATAAGTAATCTCTATCTCTTCCTGCTTTTGAAAGTACTACTTTTCCAATCAAGTCATTGTTTTGCAAATTTTTCACCTCTATGATTACCTTAGTATAAATTAACACTACCACAATGGTATTATGCAAATTTATAACTAAGCAACACTCTTTTTTCTACTTAATCAGTGTTAATATTTCAGGTCCATCTGATAAAATTGCAACTGTATTTTCATAATGCGCTGATAAAGAAGAATCTGCGGTTACAACTGTCCATCCGTTTTTCAACGTTTTTACCTTATAGGTACCCGCATTAATCATAGGCTCTATTGCTAATACCATACCTTTAAGCAACTTTGGCCCCTTACCAGACTTACCGAAATTAGGTACATTAGGATCTTCATGAACCTTTCGCCCAATCCCATGCCCTACAAAATCTCTTACAACTGAGAAACCTGCTGCTTCTACGTAGCTTTGTATTTCATGTGATATATCAGTTAATTTATTTCCTTCTCTAGCGAATTTTATACCTTCAAAGAAACTTTCCCTTGTTATATCAATTAATTTTTGAGCATCTGCAGAGATATTTCCAACAGGAAATGTTCTTGCTGCGTCCCCATGAAATCCATCAAAGAATGCCCCACAGTCGACACTAACTATGTCCCCTTCTTTAAGAACATACTCTCCTGGAAATCCATGTACTACCTGCTCATTTACTGAAATACACAGTGACGAAGGAAAACCATATAAGCCTTTAAATGAAGGTTTTGCTCCATGCTTAGTTATAAATTCTTCTGCTATTCTATCTAAATCTGCAGTTGTCACTCCGGGTTTTACTTCTTCTTCAAGCAATAGCAATGTTTCTCCTACTATTCTACCTGCTTTTTTCATTATGGCTATTTCATCATGATTTTTTATTATAATCATTACTTATTGTTCCCCAGTATTTCACATATGCCTCTGAAAACATCATTTATAGCTTTTGTGCCATCTACTTCTGAAAGCAATTGTTTTTCAGAGTAAAATTCAACTAATGGTTGTGTTTCTCTTTCATATACATCAAGTCTTTCTTTTACAGTATCAACCGTATCATCTTTTCTTTGTATAATCTCACTTCCACACAGGTCACATTTTCCTTCATTTGTTGGAGGATTGAATTTAACGTGATAACTTGCTCCACACGATGGGCAAACTCTTCTACCAGTCATTCTTTCTAAAATGAATTCATTAGGTACCTTTATTAGTAATGCAGTATCTAATTGTTCGTCTCTCTCTATAAGAAAGCTGTTAAGAGCATCAGCTTGAGCCACAGTTCTAGGAAAACCATCCAGTAAATATCCAACCTTACAATCTTCCTGTTGCAATCTATCCTTAACCATGTTAATTGTTACTTCATCAGGAACTAACTGTCCGTTATCCATGTAACTCTTTGCTTCTATTCCTAGAGGAGTGTTTTCAGAAATGTTTTTTCTAAAAATATCTCCCGTAGAAATATGTGGTATTGAATATTTATTACTGATTGACTTAGCCTGTGTTCCCTTTCCAGCTCCTGGAGGTCCTAGTAATACTATCTTCACTGGCTTCATCTCCATTTATTCTAATCTATTTAAGAAATCCTTTATAATGTCTAACTATCATTTGTGATTCTACTCTTCTCGTAAAATCTAATGCAACATTTATAACAATCAATAGTCCTGTTCCTGAAAAAGCTATATTTTGAAATTGTGTATAATTCTCTATAATCTTTGGAGTAACAGCTAAAATTGCAGCTAAAATTCCTCCAATAAAAGATACTCTATTCAAAACTCTTTCAAAAAATATTGTGGTCTCTTCTCCTGGTCTTACTCCTGGTACAAAACCTGCTGATTTATGAAGATTTTCAGACATTTCGTCAGGTTTAAAAGTAATTTGAGTATAGAACCAATTAAAAAATATTGTTAGTACTGCATATAATACCAAATACATCCAACTCTTAGAATTAAATATACTTGTATTATTAGTCAATATCCATTTTGCCCACTCTTTATCGCCACCGAACAGTGTTGCAATTGTCCTTGGAAAATCCATTACTGACATGGAAAATATAATTGCAAGAACGGCAGATCCTATTATACTTAATGGAATATGAGTCGATTGTGATTTTACCATATTACTATTTCCAGAGGAGAATTTGCCTGCATATTGTACAGTAACTCTTCTCTCTGATAAAGAGAAATATAGGATGGTTCCAAGTAAAAGCACAATAAACGCTCCAAATAATATAATTTCTACAATACTTGCACTCCCAGCTTCCTGCATTGTCATCATTGACCCAATTGTCATTGGAACTCTTGAAATTATATTAATGAATATCAAAATAGATGTTCCATTACCAATACCTTTAACTGTAATTTGGTCTCCAAGCCACATACAGAATGTTGTTCCAACTACTAACGCAAACACAATAATAAGCTTTTGCATTAAGTTTATCCCATTTGTAGCACCACTACTTGAGATTGTAGCTAGAATTCCATAAGCTAATATAAATGAAATTCCAAGAGATACATAACGCGTAGCGCTCTGTATCTTTTTCCTTCCTGTATCTCCCTCTTTTTGAAGTTGCTCCATTTGAGGTATAGCAACAGTTAATAGCTGCATTATAATTGATGCATTAATATATGGCATAACTCCTAATGCTAATATACTAGATCTACTAAAAGCACCTCCAGAAAGCATATCATAAAATCCTAATAAACCACCAGAATTTGATAGGTTTTTCAAATAATCAGAGTTAATTCCAGGAAGAGGAATATGACTTCCTAACCTGAAAGCTGCAACTAATAATATTGTCCATAGAATCTTTTTTCTAAGTTCAGGAACCTTGAATGCATTACGTAGAGTTTGAAGCACTTTACATCACCTCAACTTTTCCCCCAGCTGCCTCAATCTTTTCTATAGCAGACTTAGAGAACTTACATCCTTTAACTGTTAAGCTTTTTTCTAATGTCCCGTTTCCAAGAATCTTAACTCCATCTAATACTTTACTTACTACTCTTCTTTCAAGTAATACTTCTGGAGTAATTTCTGTACCATCTTCAAAAATATTTAATCTGTCAAGATTTATACTAACAATCTTCTTTGCAAAAATGTTAGTAAAACCTCTCTTAGGAAGTCTTCTATATAAAGGCATTTGACCACCTTCGAAACCAGGTCTTACACCACCGCCTGATCTTGCATTTTGGCCTTTTTCACCTTTACCAGCATTTCTTCCTAAGCCAGAACCAGTACCTCTACCAATTCTTTTAGGTGCTTTTTTGCTACCTTCTGCTGGTTTTAATTCGTGAAGTTTCATATTCAGTGCACCTCCTTATTCTATACTTCTTCTACTTTTAGTAGATATTCAATCTTTTTTATCATACCTTGTACTTGAGGTGTTGCCTCAGGTTCTACTATTTTACCTATTTTTTTAAGTCCAAGAGCATTTGCAGTAGCGATATGGTCCTTCTTTCTACCGATTAAGCTCTTTACTAATGTAACTCTTAATTTAGCCATTGCAATGCCTCCTAACCTAATATTTCTTCTACAGATTTGCCTCTTAATTTAGCTATATCTTCAGCTGTTCTTAAACTAGCTAATCCGTTTATTGTAGCACTTACCATGTTATTAGGATTGTTTGAGCCTAATGATTTAGCTCTAACATCCTTTAATCCAGCTAATTCAAGTACTGCTCTAGCTGGGCCTCCAGCGATAACTCCTGTACCTTCTTTAGCTGGCATAATTAGAACATTTGCAGTTCCAAATTTACCATTCACTTGGTGAGGAATTGTTGTTCCTACCATTGCAACACTTACTAAGTTTTTCTTAGCATCTTCTATTCCTTTTTTAATTGCTTCTGGGATTTCGATTGACTTACCCATTCCAACTCCAACGTGTCCGTTCTCATCACCGACAACAACTAGAGCGCTGAATCTGAAGTTTCTACCGCCCTTAACAACCTTAGTAACTCTGTTTATAAAAACAACCTTTTCTTTAAGGTCTAGTGTACTAGGATCGATTCTCATTTATTTCCCTCCTTGTTTATTAGAATTTCAAGCCTGCTTCTCTAGCTGCTTGTGCTAATTCTTGAATTCTTCCGTGATATATGTATCCGCCTCTATCAAATACCACTGCATCAATTCCTTTTTCTATAGCTCTCTTGGCAACAACTTCTCCAACAAGTTTAGCACCTTCTTTAGTTCCACCTTTAGCAGCAAAATCTTTGTCTAAACTTGAAGCAGCTACTAGTGTAACTCCATTTATATCATCAATAACTTGTGCATAAATATTCTTTTCACTCTTAAAAACTGAAAGTCTTGGTCTTTCTGCAGTACCAGAAACTTTTCTACGAACTCTAAGGTGACGCTTTTCTCTACCTGCTTTTTTGTCTACCTTTTTGAACATAAAACTCACTCCTTTCTATTATTTCTTACCAGTCTTACCTTCTTTACGTCTAATCACTTCGTTCTCATACTTAATACCTTTGCCCTTATATGGTTCTGGTACTCTCCATTTTCTTATATCTGCTGCTGCAAATCCAACTTTTTCTTTGTCGATTCCGCTAACTACTACTCTAGTTGCAGCTGGAGTTTCAAATGTGATTCCGTCAATAGGTTCAATTTCAACTGGATGTGAATATCCAAGGTTCATTACAAGTTTCTTTCCTTGTAATTGAGCTCTATAACCAACACCAACTAAATCTAAAGTTTTTTGGTAACCTTGCTTTACTCCAATTACCATATTATTAATTAATGCTCTTGTCAAACCGTGAAGAGCTCTGTGATCTTTTTGTTCACTATGTCTAGTAACAATTACTTCATTGTTTTCAACAGCTATACTAATATCTTTATGCATAGTCTTAACTAGCTCACCTTTTGGTCCCTTAACTGTAACAGCATTATCTGGTGTTACAGTAACAGTTACATCAGCAGGAATAGCTATTGGTAATCTACCTACTCTTGACATAATTGCACCTCCTGTATTATTTTAAAATTGCACTTTTCTACAATTCTACTTTGTTAAATTTATCTTAAATATTACCAAACGTAACAGATTACTTCTCCGCCTAATCCGTTCTTTCTTGCTTCTCTATCTACCATTATTCCATTTGAAGTTGAAACAACAGCAACACCTAATCCATTAAGAACCTTTGGTACTTCATCTTTCTTACAATAAACTCTTAATCCTGGCTTAGAAATTCTCTTAATACCAGTTATAACTCTTTCTTTGTTTGCTCCATATTTAAGAGATAATCTTAACATTGGAACAACTCCATCATTATATTCATTTATTTCTTTTATATAACCCTCTTGTAATAATATATTTGCAATTTCCTTCTTTACATTTGAAGAAGGTACTTCTACCACTTCATGTCTTACAGCATTAGCATTTCTTACACGAGTTAATAAATCTGCTATAGGATCTGTCATAACCATTTAATGTGCCTCCTTTCGTTACATTGTATCTATTACCAACTTGCTTTTCTACAACCTGGAATTTCGCCCTTATAAGCAAGTTCTCTAAAACAAATACGGCATACTCCATATTTTTTTAACACAGCATGTGGTCTTCCACATATTCTGCATCTTGTATAAGCTCTTGTTTTATATTTAGGAGTTTTGCTCCACTTTTCAATAATAGCCTTACGTGCCAATGTGTTTCCCTCCTTATTATTGAGCGAATGGCATTCCAAGGAATCTTAATAATTCCCTAGCTTCTTCGTCAGTGTTTGCTGTAGTAACGAAGATTATATCCATTCCTCTTACCTTATCTATTTTATCATATTCTATTTCTGGGAATATTAATTGTTCTTTGATTCCTAATGAATAATTTCCTCTACCATCAAAAGCCTTACTAGAAACTCCTCTGAAATCTCTAACTCTTGGTAATGCAATACTCATTAGTTTATCTGCAAATTCAAACATTTGAGCTTTTCTTAGAGTAACCTTACATCCTAATGGCATGTTTTCTCTAATTTTAAAGTTAGCTACAGATTTCTTTGCTCTTGTCAATATAGGCTTTTGACCTGCTATTAAAGTCAAATCATTAACAGCTGATTCTAAGACCTTTTGATTTTCTTTAGCTTCTCCAACTCCCATATTGATTACAATCTTTTCTAACTTTGGAACTTCCATTATGTTTTTATATCCGAACTTTTCAATCATAGCTGGAATTACTTCTTTTTGATATTTTTCTTGAAGTCTTGTCATATTAGTTACCTCCTTTCAAAGTTTAGAATGTTTCTCCACACTTCTTGCATTTTCTAACTTTAGTGCCGTCAGCTAAAATCTCATTTTGGATTCTAGTTGCATTCTTACATTTGTTACAATATAACATAACTTTTGAGCTGCTGATAGCTGCTTCTTTTTCAATTATAGCGCTTTCAACTTGACCCTTATTAGCTTTTTGATGTTTCTTTACTATATTAACTCCTTGAACAAGAACCTTTCCTGTCTTTGGATACGCTTTTAATATTTCGCCAGTTTTGCCTTTATCTTTTCCTGATATAACAATAACTGTATCATTCTTTCTTACATGTATCTTCAAGTTGGCCACCTCCTCTTATAGAACTTCTGGTGCTAATGATAGAATTTTATTAAATTCTTTATCTCTTAGCTCCCTAGCAACAGGTCCAAAGATACGAGTTCCTTTTGGTTGCTTATCATCTTTGATTATAACTGCTGCGTTTTCATCAAATTTAATATATGAACCATCTGCTCTTCTTACACCTTTTACTGATCTAACTACAACTGCCTTTACGACTTCACCTTTTTTAACAACTCCACCTGGTGTTGCACTTTTAACGCTAGCTACTATAATATCACCGATATTACCAAACTTTCTTTTAGATCCGCCTAAGACTCTGATACACATAATTTCTTTTGCACCTGAATTATCCGCAACCTTTAATAAGGTTTGTTGTTGTATCATTAAATTACCCTCCTTTCAGTTTTACAGCCTATTTAGCCTTTTCAACTATTTCAACAAGTCTCCATCTCTTATCTTTAGATAAAGGTCTAGTTTCCATTATTGATACTCTATCGTTAATTTTAGCTTCATTATTTTCATCATGTACTTTAAACTTTGTAGTTCTATTAACTGTTTTTCCATATAACGGATGTCTAACTTTAGTTTCAACAGCAACTACAATAGTCTTTTCCATTTTATCAGAAACAACCCTACCAATTCTTCTTTTTCTTAATGATCTTTCCATTAGGGCTTACCTCCTTCCAACTTTTATTGTTCCAATGCTTTTAATTCTTCTTCTCTTAAGATGGTTTTTATTTGGGCTATAGATTTCTTAACTTCTCTTATTCTCATTGGATTTTCTAATTGTCCTGTAGCTAATTGAAATCTCAAGTTAAATAATTCAGCTTTAAGATCTCCTAACTTAACTGTTAAGTCTTGAGGATTGCTTGATTTCAATTCTTTTAATTCTCTAGCCTTCATTATTCTTCACCACCCATTTCCTCAAAATCTCTTTTTGAAACAAATTTTGTCTTTACAGGAAGTTTGTGTGAAGCAAGTCTCATTGCTTCTCTTGCAGTTTCTTCTGGTACTCCTGATAATTCAAATAGTACCCTACCTGGCTTAACTACTGCAACCCAGTATTCTGGTGATCCTTTACCTGAACCCATTCTTGTTTCAGCTGGTTTTTCTGTAACTGGCTTATCTGGGAAAATCTTTATCCAAAGTTTTCCACCTCTTTTAATGTATCTATTGATAGCAATTCTGGCAGATTCAATTTGATTACTTGTTATCCATGCACAAGATAGTGCTTGAATTCCGTAATCGCCATAAGCTAAGAAATTACCTCTTGTTGCTTTACCTTTCATTCTGCCACGTTGCACCTTACGATGTTTTACCCTCTTAGGCATTAACATGATCTATTCCTCCTTTCCTATGCGTTAGCCTCTTCCTTTTCTACTTTCTTAGTTGGAAGAACTTCTCCATTATAAACCCAAACCTTAACTCCAATTTTTCCATATGTTGTATCTGCTTCTGCAAATCCATAATCGATATCAGCTCTTAATGTTTGTAGTGGAATTGTTCCTTCATGGTAGTGTTCAGTTCTTGCAATTTCAGCTCCACCTAATCTACCAGAACATGCAGTCTTTACACCTTTAATTCCATGTTTCATAGCTCTTTGCATTGTTTGCTTCATAGCTCTTCTGAATGAAATTCTTTTTTCTAATTGTGCAGCAATATTTTCAGCCATTAATTGAGCATCAGCTTCTGCACTCTTTACTTCTACTATGTTTATTAAAACATTTTTACCTTCAATGAATTGAGTTAATTTATTTTTTAAACTCTCAATCCCTGATCCACCTTTGCCTATGATGACACCTGGCTTTGCTGTATATATGTTTAATTTAACTCTCTTAGCAGCTCTTTCAATTTCTATTTTAGAAATACCTGCTGCAAAAAGTTCTTTTTTTACAAATTTTCTAATTCTGTTATCTTCAACAAGATTATCAGCAAAATTCTTCTTATTAGCATACCATTTTGCATCCCATCCCTTGATAACGCCTACTCTAAGGCCGTGAGGATTTACTTTTTGACCCACTTGCTTTTCCCTCCTTTATTTACTAAGCTCTTTCTTTAACAACTACTGTTATATTGCTTGTTTTCTTTAATATTTTGAATGCTCTACCTTGAGCATGAGGTTGGAATCTCTTTAATGTTGATCCTTGACCAACGAAGCATTCTGAAACATATAAGTTATCAGCATTTAATTCTAAATTATTTTCTGCATTTGCAACAGCTGATTTTAAAACCTTATTTATTACTACTGCTGCTTCTCTTGGAGTATATTGTAAAATAGCAAAAGCTTCATTAACTTGTTTTCCTCTTATTAAATCAAGAATTACTCCTACCTTTGTTGGAGACATTCTGATATATTTTGCTATAGCTCTAGCTTCCATTTATGATCCTCCTTTCCAGGCTATCTTTTTGATGTTTTATCTGCGTCATGACCTTTATAAGTTCTAGTTAATACAAATTCACCTAACTTATGGCCAACCATATCTTCTGATATATATACTGGTACATGCTTTCTTCCATCATGAACAGCTATTGTGTGTCCAATGAATTGTGGGAAAATTGTTGAACTTCTTGACCAAGTTTTAACAACCTTTTTTTCTCCATTACCATTCATTTCTTCTATCTTCTTGAAAAGACCTTCATGAACAAAAGGTGCTTTCTTTGTTGATCTACTCACTAATATGCCTCCCTTCCTAAGCACTAAGTCCTAAGTTATGAAGAGAACTTACTATTCTCCTCAAACTACTTAGCTCTTCTATCTTTGATAATAAATTTATCTGAATACTTCTTAGTTTTTCTAGTTTTGTATCCAAGTGCTGGTTTACCCCAAGGAGTAACTGGACTTGGTCTACCTACTGGTGACTTACCTTCACCACCACCATGAGGGTGATCATTAGGGTTCATTACAGATCCTCTAACTGTTGGTCTCCATCCCATATGTCTCTTTCTTCCTGCTTTACCGATATTAACGATATCGTTAGTTGCATTAGAAAGTGTTCCGATAGTAGCTCTACATTCGATTCTTACATATCTCATTTCACCTGATGGTAATCTAAGAGTTGCATAATCTCCTTCTTTAGCCATTAATTGAGCTGAATTTCCTGCTGCTCTAACTAATTGACCACCTTTTCCTTTTTGTAACTCTATGTTATGAATAACTGTACCAACTGGTATATTCTTTAATGGAAGAGCATTACCTGGTTTGATATCAGCATTTGCTCCTGATTCAACCACATCCCCAACCTTTAATCCTGCTGGTGCAAGGATATATCTCTTTTCTCCATCACTATATACAAGAAGTGCAATATATGCTGTTCTATTTGGATCGTATTCTATAGTTGCAACCTTTGCTGAAACTGCATCTTTATTTCTTTTAAAATCTATTATTCTGTATTTTCTCTTAACAGTACCACCACGATGTCTAACAGTGATTTTACCTTGATTATTTCTACCCGCTTTAGTTTTTAATGCAACAAGAAGTGACTTTTCTGGCTCTTGTGAAGTTATTTCTTCAAAAGTTGGCATAGTCATTTGTCTTCTTGATGGTGTAATCGGGTTAAATTTTTTAACTGCCATTTAAAATTCCCTCCTTCTTTAAGCTTCTCTGGTGATCCTCACCAATAATGGCTTTATTGAAATACTATTGCATTCCTTCGAAGAATTCAATTCCATTGCTTTCTTCTGTTAATGTAACAACAGCCTTCTTATAATCTGCTCTCTTTCCTACATGTACGCCCATTCTTTTAGTTTTCCCTATACCGTTAATAGTGTTGATAGATTCAACTTTAACGTTGAAAACTTCTTCCACAGCTCTCTTTATTTGAGATTTATTAGCATCAACATGAACTATGAAAGTGTACTTCTTTTCGGCCATAGACGCCATACTCTTTTCAGTTATAATTGGCTTTCTTATTATATCATGGCTTGTTAACTTCATTATGCGTACACCTCCTCAATTTTTGATACAGCATCTTTTGTAATGATTAATTTTTCATATTTTAATAAATCATATACATTGATGTTGTTTGCTGGAATAATGCTTATTCCTTGAATATTTCTTGCTGACTTATAAACAACTTCGTTTGACTCTGCTGTTATAATTAATGCTTTATTAGCTTCTAATGCTTTTAACATTTCAACTACATTTTTAGTTTTTGGTGCTTCAAAATTTAGTGAATCAAGAACTATCATTTGATTATCTTGAACCTTGCTAGTTAAAGCAGATTTCATAGCAACCTTTCTCATACTCTTTGGAACTGAAACTCTGTAATCTCTTGGCTTTGGTGCGAATACAATACCACCTTTGATCCATTGTGGTGCTCTGATAGAACCTTGTCTTGCTCTTCCAGTACCCTTTTGTCTCCAAGGCTTAATTCCGCCACCTCTAACTTCAGATCTAGTTTTAGTTGATTGAGTCCCTTGTCTCTTGTTAGCTAATAATGCTACTACAACTTGATGTAATGCATATTCGTTAACTTCTGCTGCAAATACGCTTTCGTTTAATTCCATATCTGCAACTTTCTTTCCTTCTTTATTAAATACTCCTACTGTAGGCATTTTATTTCCTCCTTTCTTCAAAGAAATTAAGCTCTAACTGTGTCTTTAATTACTACTGTACCTTTGTTAGGTCCTGGGATTCCACCCTTAATTAGTATTAAATTCTTTTCAGCTATTACTTTTACAACTTCTAAATTAAGTACTGTTGTATTAACAGATCCCATATGTCCTGGCATTCTCTTGTTTTTGAATGTTCTAGATGGATCTGATGAAGCTCCCATTGAACCTGGTGCTCTTTTAAATTTAGAACCATGAGTCATATCTCCTGTATGTTGATTCCATCTCTTTATAGCTCCTTGGAAACCCTTTCCTTTAGAAACTGCAGACACGTCAATTTTTTCTCCTGCTTCAAATACATCAGCCTTTATTTCGTTACCAACTTCATATTGACTTATATCATCAAGTCTGAATTCTTTAAGAGTTCTTCTTAATGTAGCTCCAGCCTTAGCAAAATGACCTTTCTTTGGCTTATTAGCTAACTTTTCTCTAATTTCATCGAAACCAACTTGTATTGCTTCATAACCATCATTTTCTAATGTTTTCTTTTGAACAACAACACATGGGCCAGCTTCTACTACTGTTACAGGAACCACCTTACCATTTTCATCAAAGATTTGTGTCATTCCTATTTTCTTTCCTATTATAGCTTTTTTCATGTATTTACACCTCCCAAACTAATTAGCGGACTGTTAACAATCATAACTAGCCGTTTTTTATATTATTTCCAAGCATTATAGTTTGATTTCTATATCAACACCTGCTGGAAGATTTAATCTCATTAATGCATCAACAGTTTTTGGTGATGGATTAACAATATCGATTAATCTCTTATGAGTTCTTATTTCAAATTGTTCTCTTGAATCTTTGTACTTATGAACTGCTCTTAAGATTGTAACAACATCTTTTTCAGTAGGTAGTGGCACTGGACCTACAACCTTAGCTCCTGATGTTTTAGCAGTTTCAACAATTTTTTCTGCTGATTGATCTAATATTGTGTGATCAAAAGCTTTTAATCTAATTCTTATTTTTTGCTTTGACATTTCATTTCCCTCCTTCTTTATGTACGTTTTACTTCTAACGCACAACAGCGGTTGTTCTGTAAACTGTTCCAGGTGTTTCATAATTCCACAACAGCTCACCGATTCCCTGTCGTCGGATTCTAGATCCAAACTTACTCATCAAGAATTACCCGGAAGTCCGGCAACCTCCTGATTCATCGCTGTATGCTATGCAACTTCTTAATTATACTATTGTTGTATAGTCTTTTCAAGCTTTTTTTCATATTTTCTCAACTTTTTGTTTTTTAATATTATTTTTTTGCTGGATTTATAATTTTAATCTCATTTTCACACAATTCAATTACTAATTTATTATTTTATTCTCTATATAAGATTAATCATTTCATATAGAATTTTTTATAGAATAAAAGCAAGGATTAATTCCTTGCTTTTATCTATAAAAATTAAATGTAAATCATTTAATTCTATTATTCTACTATCTTAGTAACAACTCCAGAACCTACAGTTCTTCCACCTTCTCTGATAGCGAATCTTAATCCTTCATCCATTGCTATTGGTGTGATTAATTCAACATTCATGTCGATATGATCTCCAGGCATTACCATTTCCATTCCATCTGGTAATTTGATTGATCCTGTAACGTCTGTTGTTCTGAAATAGAATTGTGGTCTATATCCATCAAAGAATGGTGTATGTCTTCCACCTTCTTCTTTTTTAAGTACGTATACTTGACCTACAAACTTAGTGTGTGGATGTACTGAATTTGGTACTGCTAATACTTGACCTCTTTCGATATCAGTTCTTTGCACACCTCTTAATAATGCTCCGATATTATCTCCTGCTTGCGCTTCGTCCAATAACTTTCTGAACATTTCGATTCCAGTTACTACAACCTTCTTCTTTTCTTCTGTTAATCCAACGATTTCTACTTCGTCTCCTACATGAAGTACTCCAGCTTCAACTCTTCCTGTTGCAACTGTTCCTCTTCCTGTAATTGTGAAGACATCTTCGATTGGCATTAAGAATGCTTTATCTGTTGCTCTTTCTGGAGTTGGGATATAGCTATCTACTGCTTCCATTAAGTCCATTATTGGCTTAATTGCTTCTTCATCTGTTGGGTTTTCTAATGCTTTTAATGCTGATCCTGTTATTACTGGAATATCATCTCCTGGGAAGTCATATTCACTTAATAATTCTCTTACTTCCATTTCAACTAATTCTAATAATTCTGGATCATCTACCATATCTGCTTTATTTAAGAATACTACTATATATTGGATTCCTACTCTTGATCCTAATAGTATATGTTCTCTTGTTTGTGGCATTGGACCATCTGCTGCCGATACAACTAAGATTGCTCCATCCATTTGTGCTGCTCCTGTAATCATGTTCTTAACATAGTCAGCATGCCCTGGACAGTCAACGTGCGCATAATGTCTGTTTTCTGTTTGATATTCAACGTGCGCTGTATTGATTGTGATTCCTCTTTCTTTTTCTTCTGGAGCCTTATCAATATCTGCATAGTTAAATGCTTCTGCAAATCCTTTATTTGCTAATACTGTTGTGATTGCTGCTGTTAATGTTGTCTTACCGTGGTCTACGTGACCTATTGTTCCAATATTAACATGTGGCTTACTTCTTTCATACTTTGCTTTTGCCATTATAATTTTCCTCCCTTATATAGACATTAATTTAAAGAATCTTTTCGTAAATATTATAACTTATAGATATTTTAATATCCATATTTATTATTCAAGTTTTCCACCATATTATATAAAAATAATTCAAATAAGATTTATTTTACATCATTTGAAAATAATATGGCAAAATTACATTTTTTATTATTTAGATCTTTCACCAGCTATTTGTTCTTGAATATTCTTTGGTACTTCTTCATAATGATCGAATACCATTGAATAAACTCCTCTACCTTGAGTTCTAGATCTTAAAGATGTAGCATATCCAAACATTTCTGATAATGGAACAAACGCTCTAATAACTTGAGCTCCATTAACAGCTTCCATTCCTTCCATTCTACCTCTTCTTGAGTTGATGTCTCCAATAACATCTCCCATATATTCTTCTGGAACTGTTACTTCAACTTTCATCATTGGTTCAAGAAGTGCTGGATTTGCTTTAGCCATAGCATTCTTAAATGCCATAGATCCTGCTATCTTAAATGCCATTTCTGATGAATCGACTTCATGGTATGAACCATGAACTAATTTCACCTTAAAGTTAATAACATTATATCCTGCTATTATACCACTTAAAGCTGCTTCTTTTATACCTGCATCAATAGCTGGTATGTATTCTTTAGGAATAGCTCCACCTACAACAGCATTTTCAAATACATACTCTCCTTCAGTTGGTTCCATTTCAATTACAGCGTGACCGTATTGTCCTTTACCACCTGATTGTTTAGCATATTTTGCTTCAGCTTTAACAGCATTTCTAATTGTTTCTTTGTATGCAACTTGAGGAGCTCCAACATTACATTCAACTTTAAATTCTCTTTGAAGTCTATCAACGATTATTTCTAGGTGAAGTTCTCCCATACCTGCAATAATTGTTTGACCTGTTTCTGTATCAGTCCAAGTCTTAAAAGTAGGATCTTCTTCTGCTAACTTAGCTAATGCCATTCCCATCTTTTCTTGAGCATCTTTTGTCTTTGGCTCAATAGCTACATTAATAACTGGTTCTGGGAATTCCATTGCTTCAAGTATTATTGGATTGTTTTCTGCACATAAAGTATCACCTGTTGTAGTGTTCTTTAATCCAATTACTGCTCCAATTTCTCCAGCTTCTAATGATTCAACTTCTGATCTTGAATTTGAATGCATCTTAACAAGTCTACCGATTCTTTCTTTCTTACCTTTTGTTGAGTTAAGAACATATGAACCACTTTGCATTACACCTGAATATATTCTTGTGAATGCTAACTTACCAACAAATGGGTCAGTCGCAATCTTAAATGCTAAAGCTGATAAAGGTTCAGAGTCTGAAGAATTTCTATGATCTTCTTCTCCATCTAATGTTGTTCCTTTTATTGCAGGAACATCTAATGGTGATGGTAAGTAATCTACAACTCCATCAATCATTTCTTGAACACCTTTGTTTTTGTATGAAGAACCACAAATACAAGGATATATTTCATTAGCAATTGTAGCTTTTCTTAAAGCAATTTTTAATTCTTCAATTGAAAGTTCTTCACCTTCTAAATATTTTTCCATTAATTCTTCATCTGTTTCAGCAATAGCTTCTATCATTGCACTTCTATATTCTTCAGCTTGCTCAACATATTCAGCAGGAATTTCTTCTTCTCTCATATCTTTTCCAAGATCATCATAGAATATAAAAGCAACATTTTTTATAAGATCAACCATTCCTTTGAAGCCTTGTTCACTACCTATTGGAATTTGAATTGGAACTGCATTAGCTTTTAATCTATCTTTAACTGTTTGAATACATCTAAAGAAATCAGCACCTGTTGCATCCATTTTATTTACATATATCATTCTTGGTACACCATACTTATCTGCCTGTCTCCAAACAGTTTCAGTTTGTGGTTCAACTCCACTCTTAGCATCAAGAACTGTAACAGCTCCATCAAGTACTCTTAATGATCTTTCAACTTCAACCGTAAAGTCTACGTGACCAGGAGTATCTATAATATTAAGTTCATGTTCTTTCCAGAAACATGAAGTTGCTGCTGAGGTAATTGTTATACCTCTTTCTTGTTCTTGAACCATCCAGTCCATTGTAGCTTCACCATCATGAACTTCCCCTATTTTATGACTCACTCCTGTATAGAATAATATACGTTCAGTTGTTGTTGTCTTACCAGCATCAATATGAGCCATTATACCGAAATTACGGAACTTTTCTAAAGGATATTTTCTAGCCATTTATTTGTCCTCCTCTCAATGAGTAAATTTAATTTAATTTGACAAAACTGCCTTAGCATAAGCCAAAACAGTTTTATATATATATTAGTATCTGTAATGAGCAAATGCTTTATTAGCTTCTGCCATCTTATGAGTATCTTCTCTCTTCTTAACAGCTGCTCCTGTATTATTAGATGCATCTAATAATTCACCAGCAACTCTTTCGCTCATTAGCTTTTCGCCTCTTTTTCTTGCTGCTATTAACATCCATCTTATTCCTAATGTCTGTCTTCTTTCTGGTCTAACTTCGATTGGAACTTGATAAGTAGCACCACCTATTCTTCTAGCTTTAACTTCTAGTAATGGCATTACATTGTTCATAGCATCCTCAAAAACTTCTAAAGCTTCTTTTCCGCTTCTTTGAGCTATTAATTCAAATGCATCGTAGCATATTTTTTGGGCAACACCCTTTTTACCATCTTCCATTATACTATTTATAAATTTAGTAACAACTTTTGAATTGTACACTGGATCTGGTAATACATCTCTTTTTGCAATATGTCCTTTTCTTGGCACTTTTCTTCCCTCCTTAACATTTTAAATTTAAGTTCATCGGTACTCGGTATTATTACTTTACCGCAAAGTGCTACACTTCTTACATCTATATAAACTTAAGTTAAAATCTATAATTTCTGTTGAAGATAAGCACTACTCTTAGTTAAAAAGCCTATTTTTGTTTAGGTTTTTTAGCACCGTACTTTGATCTTCCTTGTAATCTGTTAGCTACTCCAGCGCAGTCTAATGCACCTCTTACAATATGGTATCTAACACCAGGAAGGTCCTTAACTCTTCCACCTCTTATAAGAACAACACTATGTTCTTGTAAGTTGTGACCTACTCCACCAATATATGCAGTTACTTCAAATCCATTTGTTAATCTAACCCTTGCAATTTTTCTTAACGCTGAGTTAGGCTTCTTAGGAGTTGTTGTTTTAACTACTGTACATACCCCTCTTTTTTGAGGACACTCTTTAAGTGCTGGTGCAGTTGATTTAACTACTGCTGATTTTCTGCCTTTTCTTACTAATTGGCTAATAGTTGGCATTTTTTCACCTCCTGAAATTCATTTATCTATCTTTAAATTAAGATAAAAGCTAATTTATTATATAACACTCATATATAATATGTTATATATTCTTATTAATTATGTCTAAACTCCAAATATAAATTAATATCTTTATTATAAGTTATCAATTCAATCACTAAATGCTCATATGAAATTCATTTGTGTGATTTTATATTTAAAATCACACAAATTGTATTTTATCATTTTACCTTATACATGTCAATATAATTAAATTCTATTCCTCAGCTGTTTCTGCAATGCTTTCTTCAACTAATTCACTGTCTTTCTCTATATTCAATGCTCTATATCTCATCATTCCAGTACCAGCAGGAATCAGCTTACCAATTATTACATTTTCCTTTAATCCAACTAATGGATCAACTTTTCCTTTAATTGCTGCTTCTGTTAAAACTCTTGTTGTCTCTTGGAATGATGCTGCTGATAAGAAACTATCTGTCGCTAAAGCTGCTTTAGTTATACCTAATAAGGTTTCTTCTCCCTTAGCTTCTTCTCCACCGAATTCTCTAACTCTGGCATTCTCTTCGTAAAAATTAAACATATCAATCATTGTTCCAGGTAATAAATCTGTATCTCCTGATTCAAGAACTTTTATCTTTCTAGTCATTTGTCTAACAACTACTTCTAAGTGCTTATCATTGATATCAACACCTTGTAATCTATAAACTTTTTGAACTTCTGAAAGCAAATACCTTCTTGCTCCATCTATACCCTTTATGCTCATTATATCGTGAGGATTTACTGAACCTTCTGTTACTTCGTCTCCAGCTTCAATAACATCATTATCACTCACATTTAATCTTGAACCAAATGGTATATCATAGCTACGTTCTTCCCCTTCTGGACTCATAACTATTACCGTTCTCTTTTTCTTTGTTTCTTCTATTCTAACACTACCTGCAATTTCACTTACTATTGCAAGACCTTTTGGCTTTCTAGCTTCAAATAACTCTTCAACTCTAGGTAAACCTTGAGTTATATCTGCTCCAGCAACTCCACCTGTATGGAATGTTCTCATTGTAAGCTGAGTTCCTGGTTCTCCGATAGATTGAGCAGCTATAATACCTACTGCTTCTCCTATATCAATCTTCTTAGCAGTTGCCATGTTCATACCATAACATCTAGAGCAAACACCAACTTTACAGCTACAAGTGAACACAGATCTGATTTTTACTTTCTTAATTCCTGCCGAAACTATCTTATCTGCAGCATACGGATCCATATATTCATTCTTTGAATGCAACACTTCTCCACTATTAGGGTCAACAATATCCTCTGCTGAGTATCTACCAATTAATCTTTCTCTTAATTCTTCGATAACTTCATTTCCTTCTTTTATTTCACTTACAACTATTCCTTCATCTGTACCACAATCTTCTTCTCTTACAATAACATCTTGTGATACATCAACAAGTCTTCTTGTTAAATATCCTGAATCGGCAGTTTTTAAAGCTGTATCAGCATTACCTTTTCTAGCACCATGTGTAGATGAGAAGTACTCTAGAACATCTAATCCTTCTTTAAATGACGCTCTAATAGGTAACTCGATTATCTTACCTGATGGACTCGCCATAAGTCCTCTCATTCCTGCTAATTGCTTAATTTGTGACTTAGAACCTCTGGCTCCAGAGTCAGCCATCATGTATATTGGATTGAATTTATCAAGACTATCCATTAATGCATTAGCTACATCTTCAGTAGTTTGAGTCCATTTTTCTATAACTCTTTCATATCTTTCATCATTAGATATGAATCCTCTTTTATACATTTTCTCAATTTTTTCAACAGTTTCATCTGCTTCTTTAAGTAGATCATATTTAGCGTCTGGAACTATTATATCTGAGGAAGCAACTGTCACAGCTCCAATTGATGAATAATGATAACCTAATGCCTTAATATTATCAAGCATTATAGATGTCTTTACTGGACCATGTTTCATATAACATTGATCTATTATCTTTCCTAGAGATTTCTTTGTAACTAAGAAGTCTACTTCTAAATCAAACATTTCGTCTTCATTTTCTCTATTAACTAAGCCTAAATTTTGTGGAATTGATTCATTAAATATAATCTTTCCAACAGTAGTCTTAATTATCTTAGACTTAATTTCACCATTCACTTTCTTAGTCATTCTAACGTTAATTGCAGCATGTATATTAATAGCCTTAACTTCATATGCCATTATCGCTTCTTCTTGACTAGAAAAAGTCATCCCAGCACCCTTAGCATTGTCTTTATCCATAGTTAAATAATATGAACCAAGAACCATATCTTGAGTAGGCACACAAACTGGTTTACCATCTGATGGTTTTAAAATGTTTGTTGCTGCCAACATCAAGAATCTAGCTTCCGCTTGCGCTTCCACCGATAATGGAAGATGGACAGCCATTTGATCTCCATCAAAATCGGCATTATAAGCTGTACATGCTAATGGATGAAGTTTGATTGCTCTACCTTCTACTAATACTGGTTGGAATGCTTGAATACCAAGTCTGTGTAATGTAGGTGCACGGTTAAGCAATACTGGATGATCTGCAATTACTTCTTCTAATACATCCCATACTTGTGGTAACACTCTTTCTACCATTCTCTTAGCACTCTTTATATTGTGCGCTATTCCATCTTGTACTAGCTTCTTCATTACAAACGGCTTAAATAACTCTATAGCCATTTCTTTAGGAAGCCCGCATTGATACATCTTTAATTCTGGTCCAACTACAATAACTGATCTACCAGAATAGTCAACTCTCTTACCAAGTAAGTTTTGTCTAAATCTACCTTGCTTACCCTTTAACATATCCGAAAGTGATTTTAAAGGTCTATTTCCTGGACCAGTTACAGGTCTTCCTCTTCTACCATTATCAATAAGTGCATCTACTGCTTCTTGAAGCATTCTTTTTTCATTTCTTACTATGATATCTGGAGCACCTAAATCCAATAGTTTCTTTAATCTATTATTTCTATTTATTACTCTTCGATATAGATCATTTAAGTCAGATGTTGCAAATCTACCACCATCCAATTGAACCATTGGTCTTAAATCTGGTGGTATTACTGGTATTACATTAATCACCATCCATTGTGGATCATTTCCTGATTTTCTAAATGATTCTACAACCTCTAATCTTCTTATGATTCTTACTTTCTTCTGTCCTGTACTTTGCTTAAGCTCTTCTTTTAATTCCTTTGATCCAACTTCTAGATCAATTTCAGCAAGTAGCTCTTGAATCGCTTCTGCTCCCATTCCTGCTACAAAGCTTTCATCACCATATTTATCTACAGCTTCTCTATATTCCTTTTCATTAAGAAGTTGTTTCTTTAATAGTGGTGTTTCTTTTGGATCTATTACTATATAAGATGCAAAATATAAGACTTTTTCTAAAGCTCTTGGTGACATGTCTAAGATTAATCCCATTCTTGATGGAATTCCTTTAAAGTACCAAATATGAGATACAGGGGCAGCTAATTCTATATGCCCCATTCTTTCTCTTCTTACCTTAGCTTTTGTGACTTCAACTCCGCATCTGTCACAAACTATCCCTTTATATCTTACTCTTTTATACTTTCCACAGTGACATTCCCAATCTTTCATTGGTCCAAAGATTCTTTCACAGAATAAACCATCTCTTTCAGGTTTTAAAGTTCTGTAATTAATTGTTTCAGGCTTCTTAACTTCTCCTCTTGACCATTGCCTTATTTGTTCTGGAGATGCTAAGCCAATTTGTATTGCATCAAAATTATTTAATTCAAACAAGGGTAAATCCTCCCTTCAAAATTAGTGTTCATCATTAAAATCATCTAGTTCTAATTCAGTTTCAAGATCAGCTATATCAACGCTTTCGTCATAATCAATTTCATCTATATCATCATCTCTGTTTTGATCATAACTATCGTCATCTAGTACTTCCGGCTCAGGCACCATCATTTCATCAGCACCTTCTATATTAACTTCTAAATTAGCCATATCTTCATCTACAAATTCTTTTAAAGTTACTTCTTCATGCGAGTCATCTAACACTTTAATGTCTAGGCATAAAGCTTGAAGTTCTTTAATAAGAACCTTAAATGATTCCGGAACTCCTGGTTCAGGTATATTTTCACCTTTAACTATAGCTTCATATGTTTTAACTCTACCTACAACATCATCTGATTTAACAGTTAAGATTTCTTGTAGTGTATGTGCTGCTCCATATGCTTCTAACGCCCAAACTTCCATTTCACCAAATCTTTGACCACCAAATTGAGCTTTACCTCCTAAAGGTTGTTGCGTAACTAATGAATAAGGTCCTGTAGATCTAGCATGTATCTTATCATCTACCAAATGGTGCAATTTTAAGATATACATTATACCAACAGTTACAGGATTATCAAATGGTTCTCCTGTTCTACCATCATACAATATAGTTTTAGCATTTGCATTAAATCCAGCCTTTATTAAACATTCTGTAATCTCATCTTGAGTTGCTCCATCAAAAACTGGTGTAGCAATATGCCAGCCTAGATGACTAGCTGCCCATCCTAAATGTACTTCAAGTACCTGCCCTATATTCATACGTGAAGGTACTCCAAGTGGATTTAAGCATATTTGAAGTGGTCTACCATCTGGTAAGAACGGCATATCTTCTTCTGGTAATATTCTAGATATAACACCCTTATTACCATGACGTCCTGCCATTTTATCTCCAACTGAAATCTTTCTTTTTTGCGCAATATAGCATCTTACAAGTTCATTTACTCCAGGATTTAACTCATCCCCATTTTCCCTTGTAAATACTTTTATATCAACTATTATTCCAGCTTCTCCATGAGGAACTCTTAAAGAAGTATCTCTAACTTCTCTAGCTTTTTCTCCAAAGATTGCTCTTAATAGTCTTTCTTCTGCTGTAAGTTCAGTCTCTCCCTTTGGTGTTACTTTACCAACAAGTATATCTCCCGATCTTACTTCTGCACCTATTCGTATGATACCTCTGTCATCTACATCTTTAAGGGCATCATCACTTACATTTGGTATATCTCTTGTAATTTCTTCAGGCCCAAGTTTTGTATCCCTAGCTTCACATTCATATTCTTCTATATGCATGGATGTAAAGATATCTTCTCTAACTAACTCTTCAGAAATTAGCATGGCATCTTCGTAATTGTAACCTTCCCAAGTTATGAATCCCATTCTTATGTTTTTACCTAGAGCAATTTCCCCTAAGTCTGTCGATGGTCCATCTGCAATTACTTGATTCTTATATACTATCTCACCTGTATCCACTATAGGTCTTTGATTTATACAAGTTCCTGAGTTACTTCTCTTAAACTTTAATAATTTGTAAATATCAGTTCCACCATCGGAATCTCTTTTGATTCTGATTTCGGCTCCTGATACATACGTAACAACACCTGCATTTTTAGCCTTTGGCAATACTCCAGAATCTACAGCTGCCTTGTATTCTATTCCTGTTCCAACAATCGGTGCTTGTGGATTCAATAATGGAACAGCTTGACGTTGCATGTTTGATCCCATAAGCGCTCTTGTAGCATCATCATTTTCAAGGAATGGAATCATAGCTGTTGCCACTGATACCATTTGTCTTGCAGATACGTCTATTAAATCAACTTCATTAGCTGGAACAACCAAAACATCTTCCAAATGCCTTACTGTAACTCTTTTTTCTATGAAATAGCCATTTTCATCCATCGGTTGCTTGGCTTGAGCAATCAGACATTGATCTTCTTCATCTGCAGTGAAATATCTTATTTCCTCTGTAGCTCTTGCATTTTCTTTATCTACAATTCTATATGGTGTTTCAATAAACCCATACTCATTAACTTTTGCAAAAGTTGCTAATGAATTAATAAGTCCTATATTTGGACCTTCAGGTGTTTCAATTGGACACATTCTACCATAATGAGAATGGTGAACGTCTCTAACTTCGAAACCAGCTCTTTCTCTAGAAAGACCTCCTGGCCCTAAGGCAGATAATCTTCTTTTATGTGTTAATTCTGACAAAGGATTAGTTTGATCCATGAATTGCGATAATTGCGAACTACCAAAGAATTCTTTAATAGCCGCTGCTACTGGTCTTATGTTAATTAACATTTGAGGAGTTATTGCTTCTTGGTCCTGAATAGTCATTCTTTCCTTAACTACTCTTTCCATTCTAGATAAACCAATTCTAAATTGATTTTGTAGTAATTCTCCTACAGATCTTAATCTTCTATTTCCTAAGTGATCTATATCATCAACATAACCTATTCCATAAGCTAAACCTAATTCATAGCTTATAGTAGCAAATATATCATCTTTGATAATATGTTTCGGAATAAGTCTACTGATATTTTTCTTTATTTCCTCTTTAATAGTTTCTTCATCTGAAAAATTATCTAATATTTCTCTTAATGTAGGATAATGAACTAATTCCTTTACTTTCAAATCTGAAACATCAAAAGAAACTTGCTTCTTTAAGTCTACAAAATTGTTACTAATAACTCTTACAACTTTGTCTTCAACTAATACATCAACTGATTTAATACCTGCATTTTGAATATCTTCAGCCATCAATCTGCTTATTTTTTGTCCTTTTTCCACCATAATTTCACCAGTTTGTGGATTAACTATGTCAGATGCAGCTATTTGATTAGCGATTCGTAAATTTAACGCAAGTTTTTTATTAAATTTATATCTACCAACTCTAGATAAATCGTATCTTTTTGCATCAAAGAATAATGTATCGATTAAAGATATAGCACTATCGACTGTTGGTGGTTCCCCTGGTCTTAATCTCTTATATATTTCAAGTAATGCTTCTTCTTTAGTCTTAGTATTATCCTTTTCTATTGAAGCTCTAAATCTTTCTTCTTCGCCAAAGAAATCCAACAGTTCTTGATCACTGCCCAATCCCATGGCTCTTGCTAAAATAGTAATTGATAACTTTCTAGTTTTATCGATCCTTACATAAATTACATCGTTAGAATCTGTTTCGTATTCTAACCATGCACCTCTATTAGGAATTACAGTTGATGAATATAACTTTTTACCACTCTTGTCTATAGAGTAATTATAATATACTCCTGGAGATCTTACTAATTGACTTACTATAACTCTTTCAGCACCATTAATTACAAAGGTACCTTGCTCTGTCATCAATGGGAAATCTCCCATAAACACTTCTTGTTCTTTAATTTCACCAGTTTCATTATTTTGTAATCTAATTGAAACTTTCAATGGTGCCGCATAAGTTGCATCTCTTTCCTTACATTCTTCGACAGAATACTTGATATTTTCCATATCAAGCTTATAATCTACGAACTCTAGTACTAAATTTCCTGTGAAGTTTGTGATAGGATTAATATCATCAAATACTTCATGCAACCCTTCTCTTAAAAACCATTCATATGAATCTAATTGTACCTCAATTAAATTCGGCATTTCGGTAACATCATTAACCTTACCAAAACTCATTCTTGTTCTTTTTCCAACTTGGACAGGATGTACCATGAATTTTCACCCCTTAGTATAAAATAAACTAAAATAGCCAAAAGCATACTTTCCCTAAGGACTTTTGCTTTCGGACAGCGTCTTTTTATAGTATAACCATTATTCACCAGACTATACTCTTTTTTCAACTATAAATATATAATATCCTATAGTCAATAATACATTATATTATAATATCATATAGAATTTTTATTGTCAATAAATATTATTACAGAATTCTTTTCATTTATAAAGCTATATAAAATACTTATCTATCAACAAATATTTTATATAGCTTCATAAATGTAGTTTAAAAAAGGTGCTTTTTACAAGCACCTTTCAATAAAAACAAACTATTTAACTTCTGCAGTTGCTCCAACTTCAGCTAATTTAGCTTTCATATCTTCAGCTTCTTCTTTAGAAACAGCTTCTTTTAATGTCTTAGGAGCTCCATCAACTATTTCCTTAGCTTCTTTTAATCCTAATCCAGTTATTTCTCTAACTGCTTTGATAACTTTAATCTTGTTATCTCCAGCACTTGCTAATACTACGTCGAATTCAGTCTTTTCTTCAGCAGCAGCAGCTCCTCCAGCTACAGCTCCTCCAGCTACAACAGCAGCAGCAGCACTTACTCCAAATTCTTCTTCACAAGCCTTTACTAATTCATTTAAATCTAAAACACTCATTTCTTTTATTGCTTGAATTATATCTTCTCTTGTCATTTTTATAGCACCTCCGAAATTTTTTCTTAATTTTTCATTTTTTCTTAATTATTCTGCAGATCCAGTTTCCTTACTATCAGCAATAGCACTTAATACACGTGCAAAGCTTGATATTGGAGACTTGATACTTCCAAGAAGTTTTGCAATAAGAACTTCTTTTGATGGTATTGTAGCAAGTTGTTTAATCTTATCTACATCGTAGATTTCTCCTTCTACAACACCTGCTTTTAATTCTAATTTTTTATGGTCCTTAGCAAAATCATTTAAAACTCTTGCTGGTACTGTTACATCTTCATAACCAAATGCAATAGACACAGGTCCTTCTAAATATTCTACTAAACCATCTAAACCTAATTCTTTAGCTGCTAAAGTAACTAAAGTATTTTTATATACCTTATACTCAACTCCAGCTTCTCTTAGATTTTTTCTAAGTGTAGTATCTTCTTCTACAGTTAAACCTTGATACTTACTAAGAACAATAGTTTTTGACTTTTCTAGCTTTTCCTTAATTTCAGCAACTTTTGCTTCTTTAAGTTCTCTGTTTTTATTCATTACTGTAGTCCACCTCCTCACAGTTTAAAACTGCTTCTTTCTATTAAAAAAGACCTTCCGCAGACATGGAAAGGTCTATAATAACATCTATTATAACTCACCTAGGCGGGTAGTATATCTTTACGCTTTCGCACCCACTGTCTACGGAAATAATATTCTCTTTTCACAACATTAAGTATTATACTACTTAATCTTACTTAAGTCAATATTAATCTAAAACTTTTGTAGGATTAACCTTTGCACCAGGTCCCATTGTGCTTGAAACTGATACTGATTTTAAGTATTGACCCTTAGCTGCTGCTGGCTTTGCTTTAATTAAAGCATCCATTAACGCAACGAAGTTCTCCTTTAACTTTTCAGTTCCAAATGATTTCTTACCAATTGGGCAGTGAACTATAGCTGTTTTATCTACTCTATATTCAACTTTACCAGCTTTAATTTCTTCAATTGCTTTAGCAACATCAAATGTTACTGTTCCTGATTTTGGATTTGGCATTAATCCCTTAGGTCCTAATACTCTACCAATTCTACCTACAACTCCCATCATATCTGGTGTTGCAACAACTACATCATATTCAAACCAATTTTCTGTTTGGATCTTTTGAACTAATTCTTCTGCTCCAACAAAATCTGCTCCTGCTTGTTGTGCTTCTGTAGCTTTATCTCCTTTAGCAAATACAAGCACTCTAACTGTTTTACCTGTTCCGTTTGGTAATACAACTGCTCCTCTTACTTGTTGATCTGCATGTCTTGGATCTACACCAAGTCTTACATGTAATTCAACAGTTTCATCAAAGTTTGCCTTTGCAGTCTTTAATGTAAGTTCTAATGCTTCTACTGGATTATATAATGCACTCTTATCTATAAGCTTTGCACTTTCAATGTATTTTTTTCCCATAATTTGCCTCCTCTGTGGTGTTAACGGTTTTGACCTCCCACTTATTTTTTACGAATTACTCTTCAATAGTTACTCCCATACTTCTAGCTGTTCCTGCAATCATTCTCATTGCTGATTCAACATTTGCAGCATTTAAGTCTGGCATTTTAGTTTCAGCGATCTTTCTAAGTTGATCTTGAGTTAACTTACCAACCTTTGTCTTATTAGGCACTCCAGAACCACTTTCTAATCCTAATTCCTTTTTAATTAGAACTGCAGCTGGAGGAGTCTTTAGTATGAAGCTAAAAGACCTATCTTGATAAACTGTAATAACTACTGGTATTATTAAACCAGCTTGATTTGCAGTTTTTGCGTTGAACTCCTTACAGAATCCCATTATGTTTACACCATGTTGACCTAAAGCTGGACCTACAGGTGGAGCTGGTGTTGCCTTACCTGCTTGAAGTTGAAGTTTAATCATTCCAGTTACTTTCTTAGCCATTTTTGTTATTCCTCCTATTACTGTGGTATATACGAACTTTTTAGTTCTCCCACTTAATTAAAATTAGTTTATTTATAATTAAACCAATTTTTCAACTTGATTAAAGTCTAGTTCGGCAAGAGTTTCTCTACCAAACATATCCACTAAAGCTTTCACTTTACGTTTCTCTAAAATTATCTCTTGTATCATAGCTACTGAATCTCTTAATGGACCTGAGATAATTCTAATGCTTTCCCCTATCTCTAAATCAATATCAACTGGTGTTTCTAACACACCCATTGATTCAACTTCTTCATCCGAAAGGGGCACTGGTTTAGATCCCGGGCCGACAAAACCTGTTACACCTCTTGTATTTCTAACGACGTACCATGCTTCATCACCCATTAGCATTTTTACAAGCACATATCCAGGAAATTTTTTCTTTAATGAGACCTTTTGTTTACCATCTTTCTCTTCAATTACTTCTTCCATGGGTACTTGTATATCATGGATTAATGATTGAAGATTTCTATTTTCTATTGCTTTTTCTAAATTCGCTTTAACTTTATTTTCATATCCAGAATATGTATGTACCACATACCATCTTGCTCTATCGCTCATACTTATCAGGTGATATTAATAAATCACCAAACCTCCCTTTTACTTCAATTTTAAAATCGCTTGGAGGAGTTTCTCGAAAATAGAATCCATTCCACCAACTAATATAGTATACATTAGTGTGAATACCATAACTGCAACAAAAGCTTTTTTCGTCTCATCTTTTGAAGGCCAAGTTATTTTTTTTATCTCTGCCTTAACATCTTTAAAAAAACTAACTAAGCCATTACCTTTAACAGCTTTTTCAGTTTTCACATTATCTTTTACTGACATATCTTCACATCCTTATTTTTAATAACTATATGTCATTACAGCAGCTGATTATTTAGTTTCTCTATGAAGAGTGTGCTTTTTACAGAATTTACAATACTTTTTCATTTCTAATCTATCTGGATCATTTTTTTTGTTTTTCATTGAATCATAATTTCTTTGTTTACACTCTGTGCATGCTAAAGTTACTTTTGTTCTCATGATTGTGCACCTCCAGTTTTTTTCATATATATTAAACAAGAAATTTAATTTCTTATTCTTTACTAATTTGCATAGCTTAAAATGTCACTTTTATACAATATCATAGAATATTTAAGTTGTCAATTATCCTTTAAATAGGACTAAGTTAATAAACTTAGTCCCATACATTAAACTTTTATTATTCTACTATCTTAGTAACAACTCCAGAACCTACAGTTCTTCCACCTTCTCTGATAGCGAATCTTAATCCTTCATCCATTGCTATTGGCGTGATTAATTCAACATTCATGTCGATATGATCTCCAGGCATTACCATTTCCATTCCATCTGGTAATTTGATTGATCCTGTAACGTCTGTTGTTCTGAAATAGAATTGTGGTCTATATCCATCAAAGAATGGTGTATGTCTTCCACCTTCTTCTTTTTTAAGTACGTATACTTGACCTACAAACTTAGTGTGTGGATGTACTGAATTTGGCACTGCTAATACTTGACCTCTTTCGATATCTGCTCTTTGTACACCTCTTAATAATGCTCCGATATTATCTCCTGCTTGCGCTTCGTCCAATAACTTTCTGAACATTTCGATTCCAGTTACTACAACCTTCTTCTTTTCTTCTGTTAATCCAACGATTTCTACTTCGTCTCCTACATGAAGTACTCCAGCTTCAACTCTTCCTGTTGCAACTGTTCCTCTTCCTGTAATTGTGAAGACATCTTCGATTGGCATTAAGAATGCTTTATCTGTTGCTCTTTCTGGAGTTGGGATATAGCTATCTACTGCTTCCATTAAGTCCATTATTGGCTTAATTGCTTCTTCATCTGTTGGGTTTTCTAATGCTTTTAATGCTGATCCTGTTATTACTGGAATATCATCTCCTGGGAAGTCATATTCACTTAATAATTCTCTTACTTCCATTTCAACTAATTCTAATAATTCTGGATCATCTACCATATCTGCTTTATTTAAGAATACTACTATATATTGGATTCCTACTCTTGATCCTAATAGTATATGTTCTCTTGTTTGTGGCATTGGACCATCTGCTGCTGATACAACTAAGATTGCTCCATCCATTTGTGCTGCTCCTGTAATCATGTTCTTAACATAGTCAGCATGCCCTGGACAGTCAACGTGCGCATAATGTCTGTTTTCTGTTTGATATTCAACGTGCGCTGTATTGATTGTGATTCCTCTTTCTTTTTCTTCTGGAGCCTTATCAATATCTGCATAGTTAAATGCTTCTGCAAATCCTTTATTTGCTAATACTGTTGTGATTGCTGCTGTTAATGTTGTCTTACCATGGTCTACATGACCTATTGTTCCAATATTAACGTGTGGCTTACTTCTTTCATACTTTGCTTTTGCCATTATAATTTTCCTCCCTTTATTATCTTGTAATAAACTTGGCCTAGTGTTTTTTATTTTTATTATTTGGAGCTCACAATCGGGATTGAACCGACGACCTCCACCTTACCAAGGTGACGCTCTACCGACTGAGCTATGTGAGCGTTCAAAATTTGTTATGTTCTTTGATATACCAATTATAAAGTTTACTATTATTCTTTTTATTTGTCAATATGCATTTTCACTTTAAATCAAGGCATTTTTCTAATTTTCTTTTAACTCTTTGCAATGCATTATCAATAGACTTCGAATGCCTTTCCAAATCACTTGCAATTTCCTGATATGATTTGCCATCTAAATACGATGTAAGCACTTCTAACTCTAAATCAGATAATACCTTTGAAATCTTTTCCTCAATATAATCCATTTGCTCTTTACTTATCATTAACTCTTCTGGATCTGAAATTTTAAGTCCTGCTAATACATCTAACAGAGTTCGTTCAGATTCTTCTTCATATATTGGCTTATTTAAAGACACATAAGTATTTAATGGAATATGCTTTTGTCTAGTAGCTGTTTTTATTGCAGTTATAATTTGTCTAATCACACATATTTCTGCAAAGGCTTTAAAAGATGTAGATTTTTCAGAATTAAAATCTCTGATAGCCTTATACAAACCTATCATTCCTTCTTGATAAATATCTTCCTTGTCTGCTCCAATTAAAAAGTATGACTTAGCCTTTGACTTTACAAAATTCTCATATTTAGAAATCAAATATTCCTGTGCTCTGTTATTCCCATTCTTAGCTTCCTCAACAATTTTTTCGTCTGATTTATCCTTGAAATCCAAAAAAACTTTCAATTGCTTACTCTCAACTCTCTTCTGCATTAAACTGACTACTTATTTAAACAATTATACCTTAGTAAAATTAAATTCGTCAACCGGATTTACTTGCCTCTTCTAATTTCTTCCAACACCTTGGCTATATCATCATCTAAATTATCACCAATACTATTTTTATGTGAACTTCTATTTTTATCTGTTTTAATCCTTATAGACTTTTCTACTTTTAAAATCTCATTATAAAACTCTATGGAGGACATTCTAACTGCACCACGCTGAAAAACAGTTTGTTGTTCTAAATTATCCGATGTAACAACAACTATTTCGTACTTCCGGCCTAAAGCATTTACCTTCTTTTCAATATAACTGTCTGCAGTCTCTCCATCTTTTGTAAAGACCACCGATACATGCTTATTTACTTCCTCTTTCTTTTCAAGGCTTCCAGCAACTTTATGTGCATCAAATACTACAATTATATTACAAGCTTTGAAAACACCATAATTATGTAATTTATCTATCAACGTTTGCCGTGCTCCTTCGAAACTAGAGTCTTTATTTCGCTTTAAATCCGGCCAGCTATTTATAACATTATATCCATCCACAAAAATAGTTTTCACTATATACCTCTTTCTATTTTAATCGTCCTTTTAAAACCTCATACATAATTATACCACCAGCTACTGAAGCATTCAAAGAGTTAATCTTTCCTACCATCGGTATTTTTATTAATTTGTCGCATTTCTGCACTGTTAACTTAGAAATCCCACGCCCTTCATTTCCAATTATAACTGCACAAGGACCACTAAAATCTATCTGATAACTATACTCTTTTGCTCTTATATCCGCTCCGTAAACCCAAATACCTTTTTGTTTTAATTCCTCTATTGTTGAATTTAAATTTGTTACTTTTGCTATTTTTACATGCTCTATCGCACCAACTGAAGATTTGTATACAGTGGTACTTACAGAAGCGCTCCTTCTTTTAGGGATTATTATTCCATGAACTCCAAATAATTCAGCAGTTCTCACAATAGAGCCCAAATTATGAGGATCTTCAACCTCATCTAATATAACAATAAATGGTGCTTCATTTCTTTCTTCTGCTAAATCTAAAATATCGGATACTTCTGAATATTTATAAGGACTTACCTTTGCTATTACCCCTTGATGATTTTCTCCCCCACACATTAAATCAAGCTTTCTTTTATCTACTTCTTTAAGTATAATTCTCTTCTCTTTTGCTAGGCTAACAATTGCATTTATGGATCCCTCTAATTTGCCATTTGCTATGTATAAGGTTTCAATAGTTCTATCTCCTTTTAACGCTTCAATTACCGCATTCCTTCCAATAACTATATCTTCTCTTTCCTGCACTTCAGTATTTCCTTTTTCATCTTTATTACTTTTCTTGTTATCATTGCCATTTTTCACTTCAAATTTATCTTCCTTTTTTTCAGATTTACTGAATCGGCTTTTTGAATTAAATGTTTTCCCTTGCATTACAATTCCTCCTTGTCATAATTATCGGACTATTTAATAACTTCAATACTTTTCTTAAATATAAATTCTAATCTCTCTTTATTTCCTATTAAATATAAATATCCTACTAATGCTTCAAAACCTGTTGCCATCCTGTAATCTCTTACATCTGCATTCTTAGGAACTGTAGGCGACTTAGCATTTCTCCCTCTTTTATAAATAGCCTCTTCTTCCTCTTCTAATAGTTCTTCTATTTCATGCATTATACACGCCTGACTCTTCGCCTTAACATATCCAATAGCCTTAACATGCACTTTATTGGCAGATAATGCCGTGTTTTTCATTAAAATAAAATTTCTAATAAAGACTTCAAACACTCCATCTCCTATTAATGCCAACTGAAGTGGATTTAGCATTCTTGCTTCTTCTTTTGAAAATTCTCTTATTCTTAAGTCGTTTAACATTATAATTCTCCTTTTAAATAAGGGCTGCAAACTCGCAGCCCTTATTTTAATTAATCAATCTTTTTCCATCTAACTCCTTGAGGTGTATCTTCTAAAACTATATTTCTACTCTTTAAATCGTCTCTAATCTTATCAGCTAACGCAAAATCTCTATCTTTTCTTGCTTGCTGCCTCTTATCAATAAGCTCCTGAATTTCACTCTCCAAGTCCTTCTCCATATGATTTTGAAGAATTCCAAGTGGATTCGCTAATTCCCTCATTAAAGCTTCTGCCTTTTCACACAATTCTGAAGATGAACTAATATTAATATTGTTATTAAGGTCTTTAGCCAAATCAAATAGTACTGAAATAGCATCTGCAGTATTAAAATCATCATCCATTTTTTCAATGAAGTTTTCTCTATATTTATCCAAAGATTTTAAATACTCTCTTTCCTTATCATCCAATGTTTTCTTACTAACTTCATTTTTTAAATTTTCGAGATTATTTATGCAATTATATAATCGTTCTATTGATGATTTTGCTGAGTCCAATAATTCTTTTGTGAAATTTATTTGAATTCTATAATGCCCTGATAGCATTAAAAACCTAATAGCATCTGCATCATATTCTTCAAGAATTTCTCTAGCAGTAAAAAAGTTGTTTAATGACTTTGACATTTTCTTGTTATCCACATTAACAAATGCTGCATGCATCCAATAATGAGCAAAAGGCTTACCAGTAACCGCTTCACTTTGAGCTATTTCATTTTCATGATGTGGGAACTTTAAATCCATTCCACCTGCGTGAATATCAATTGTGTCTCCTAAAAGCTTTTTAGCCATACATGAACATTCTATGTGCCATCCTGGTCTTCCAAGTCCCCAAGGACTTTCCCATGCTGGTTCCCCAGGTTTCTTCGCTTTCCAGACTGCAAAATCCATTGGATCTCTTTTTCTCTCATCAACGGATATTCTAGCACCCACTTGAAGGTCATCCAAGTTTTGACCACCTAGTTTTCCATAGTTAGTAAATTTTTTTGTACTATAATAGACATCTCCATCTATTTCATATGCAAATCCATTTTTAATAAGCTGCTCGATGAACTTTATTATGTCATTAATATACTCTGTGGCTCTAGGATTAACAGTAGCTCTTTCAATCTTAAGTGCATCTGCATCTTGATAATATTCTTTTATATATTTATCTCCAAGCTCCTTTACTGTAATACCTTCATCATTAGCTTTATTAATCATCTTATCATCTATGTCAGTAAAGTTTTGAATAAAAGTAACCTTGTATCCTCTATACTCTAAATATCTTCTAATTGTATCAAAAACAATAAACGTTCTTCCATTACCTATATGAAAAAAATTATAGACAGTAGGTCCGCAGACATACATTTTTACCTCACCTGAAGTAATAGGGATAAATTCTTCTTTTTGCTTAGTTAAAGTATTATATATCCTCATCATCTGACCTCCTAAAATTATCTTAGTTTGATATCATTCTTTTCAAATTCACCCTTTATTATATTACAAACATCACTTATTTTGATTACTTCCATTTCACTATCTCTAAGTTTAAATTCAACTTCTCCATCATTGATTTTCTTTCCTACAGTTACTCTCATTGGTATACCCATCAATTCCGAATCTTTAAACTTCACTCCAGCTCTCTCATTTCTATCATCTAAAAGAGCTTCTATGCCCATATTGATTAATTCTTCATAAAGTTCATTTGCTATCCTTGTTTGTTCTTCGTCTTTGACATTTACAGGAATTACTGAAACATGGTATGGAGCAACTGACAATGGCCATATTATTCCATTTTCATCATGATGTTGTTCAATTATAGATGCCATTGTTCTTGTAACACCAATTCCATAGCATCCCATTATGAATGGTTTTTCTTTACCATCTTCATCTATAAATTTAGCATTCATTGCTTCTGAATATTTTGTTCCAAGTTTAAATATATGGCCAACTTCGGTTCCTCTTGCAATAGTAACCTTTCCCCCACAAACTGGACATTTTTGACCCTCAGTTACATTTCTAAAATCTCCGATTGTTCCTTCAAAATCTCTTTTATAATTTAAATTTTTTAAGTGATATCCTGTTTCATTTGCTCCTGCTACAAAATTGTACATATTTGTAACTTCTTCATCTACCAATATTAAATCTGCCTTTATTCCTACAGGTCCCGCAAACCCGATATCACATCCAGTTGCCTTTATATATTCTTCACGAGAAGCCATTTCTATATCTCCAGAAGCATTTGAAGCATTTGCAACCTTAACTTCATTAACCTCTCTATCTCCTCTCACAAATACAGCAACAATCTTTCCATCAACATTATATAATAGAGCTTTAACTGTTTTTTTAGGTGATATATTTAAGAATTCTGATACCTCTTCTATTCCTCTACTATTAGGAGTTGCTATCTTTTCTACTTCCATTAACTCCTGTCTCTCTTCTTTTTCAGCAGGAGATGATGCCTTTTCAATATTAGCTGCATAATCACATTCACTGCAGAATACTACATCATCTTCACCAACTTCCGATTTAACCATAAATTCCGCTGAATTGGCTCCTCCAATAGCTCCTGAATCTGCTGCAACACATTTAGCATCTAGGCCGCATCTATTAAATATCTTAACATAAGCATCATGCATTTTATCATATGCTAGATCCAATCCCTCTTGATCTTTATCAAAGCTATATGCATCCTTCATAACAAACTCTCTAGATCTCATAACTCCAAATCTTGGTCTACGTTCATCTCTGTATTTAGTTTGAATCTGGTATAAATTAAGAGGTAATTGCTTATACGACTTAATTTCGTTTCTTGCAATGTCAGTAAACACTTCTTCATGAGTTGGTCCTAAACAGAAATCTCTTTCTCCCCTATCTTTTAATCTAAACATTTCTGCTCCATATGCATCCCATCTGCCAGATTCTTGCCATAATTCTGCTGGAATAATAGCTGATGCTAAGAATTCTTGAGCACCTGCTGCATTCATTTCTTCTCTAACTATATCTTCTATTTTTTTTAGAGCTCTCAATCCAATTGGCATGTAGTTATATACACCAGCTGCCATTTTTCTTATCATTCCAGCTCTTAACATAAGTTTATGGCTATCAATTTCTGCTTCAGCTGGCACTTCTCTTAATGTTGATATTAGCATATTAGACATTTTCATAGTAATATTTCCTCCTAAATACTTTTTTAGCTAAGTAGCTGTTGATTGTTACATTGAACGATTATAATTTAATAAAACTTTCACTAACCTGTCTTTATATAATACAGATAAACATTTTAAAGTTTGTAAATATTATTGAACTTATTTTTCTAAATAAAAAAAGCCCGCCTAATATTATACATTAGGGCGAACTTTTATCGCGGTACCACCTAAATTTGTTCTCTAATAATGTTAACGGTTTTAAACCGATAGTTTTTACCTATACTCAAAAGCTGGTTCAAAGTCTGTTCAAAAGTCTTTCAGCCTAGGGACTTTTTCTCTTAACAATCGACCTCTACTATTCTTCATCATCGTTTTATAA
Organism: Clostridium sp. DL-VIII; assembly: GCF_000230835.1. Classification (NCBI taxonomy): domain Bacteria; kingdom Bacillati; phylum Bacillota; class Clostridia; order Eubacteriales; family Clostridiaceae; genus Clostridium; species Clostridium sp. DL-VIII. The sequence continues at coordinate 427,078 of NZ_CM001240.1, read as the reverse complement.
ATTTAATTTTATTTTAATTTATTATAACTTCTTGAATTTCGCATGTCAATATTCAGCATTATGCTATTTTCCCACTAAATGCTTTGCCAGTGCCAAATCCTCCGGAGTTGTTATTTTTATATTTGTATAGTCTCCTTCATATATGTATACCTTATTTCCAAAAAATTCCACCACACTAGTATCATCAGTAACAACTATTCCTCTTTTTTTTACTTCTTTATGACAGTCATATATTAAATTAAATTCAAAAGCCTGCGGGGTCTGGATTGCCACAAGCTTATTTCTTGTTAATGTCTCCACAGAAAAATTATTTTCTCCTTTAACTTTTATAGTATCCTTAGGCATAACTCCTGGTGCTGCCGCTTTATAAATCTCTGCATATTTAACAGCATCATTTATTATCTTGTCTGAAACAAATGGCCTTGCTCCATCATGAATTAATACTATATCGGAGTTTTCCATCTGAGATAAGGCATTATATACAGAATCTTGTCTTTCTTTGCCACCAGCCACTAGTTTATCAACTTTTAAACCATATCTATTCAAAACTTTGTTTTTACAGTAACTTACTTCATCTTCCGGAACTACTAAAATAATATAATCAATCAATTTATTCATTATAAACTGTTTTAAAGTGTAATAAAGAATGGGCTTACCATTCAAATCAATATATTGCTTGCTTTGAACAGCTCCCATTCTCTTACCTCTTCCTCCAGCTAATACTATCGCACTAACCATACAGAAAATCTCCTTAAATTTTAATTATCTTTTGGTTTTGCAAAAATCATTCTTCCTGCTGCTGTTTGGAGCACAGAAGTAACTATTACGTCTGTTGTTTGTCCTATAAGCTTTCTTCCACCCTCTACAACAATCATAGTTCCATCTTCTAAATATGCCACCCCTTGGCTTGACTCTTTTCCATCTTTTACTATATCAACTGTCATTTCCTCCCCTGGTAATACAACAGGTTTTATCGCATTTGATAATTCATTTATATTTAATACTGGAACTCCTTGAAATTCAGCAACTTTATTTAGATTGTAATCATTAGTTATGACTTTTCCATCCATTTTTTGTGCAAGCTTTAATAATTTTGCATCAACTTCTGCAATTTTAGGAAAATCATCCTCTACAATTTGAGTCTCTATTGATAATTCTTTTTGTATTTTATTTAATATATCTAATCCTCTTCTTCCTCTATTTCTTTTTAAGGAATCAGACGAATCTGAAATATGTCTTAATTCATCTAATACAAAATTTGGTATAACCAATGGCCCTTCAATAAATCCTGTTTCACAAATATCAAATATTCTTCCATCAATTATAACGGATGTATCTAGCACCTTAGGAATTCCCTTAATTGATTCTTTAACTACTTCTTTAACTTTTTTCTCTTTAATTACAGGCTTTTTAATATTAAGCAAAAGAGCCGTTATATCTTCCTTTTTCTTAATCATTATTTCTGCACCTATTATAGCTGCTACTATATTTAATAAAGTTAGTAAAATAGGTCCTATTACTTTGTGTATATCATTTATCGGCTTTGCAATAAATGTCATTAAAATCAAAGCAATAACAGCTCCAAATGTTCCATATAGTATTTCTGTTATGCTCATTTTTTGCATACTCTTCTCAATATATTCAATTAGATTAGAAATACCCTTATATATAATAGGAGAAATAATATAAAATATAAGTCCAAAAATAAAAGATATAATAATAATAAAAATAATTATAGAAATAGTACTTGAAAGATAATTCAAGTTAGCAATTTGAGGAATTTCCAGCAATATTTCAGCTATAAAATATCCTATTATCAGCCCAATTACAGAAAAGACTCCCCTTAATATCCTTTTTAACACTAATTTCACCTCCTTCTAATTGTTTACAACATTACAATATTTTAATCATATTTTTAATATTTTCTCTGCATAAAATTAATTATAGCATACAATAACCCTATCTAAAATGAATAAATTATTAAGTTTACTTAATAATTACCTATAAATAATAAGGGACTGACTTAAAATATAATATAACAAATCTAAATGTTAATTAATATCTACATCAAATAATCTCTATTTTAAGGCAGTTTCTTACTTCATTATATTTCTTTTTTCAAAGACACCTGTTCCTTTATCCTCTTTAGTCCATCTTTAATAGCAGTAGCTCTTGCTTCTCCTATTCCCTCAACATTATCTAAATCCACTATATCTGCATCTATTATATTGCTCAGCTCTTTAAATTCTTTTATAAGATTATCTATTACATTTGATGGTATTCTCGGAACCTTACTTAACATTCTATATCCTTTAGGCGATATTAATGTATCCATAAGAGGCACTCCTCCATAGCCTAGACTTCTAGAAATTGCATCCAAATCCAATAATTCAGATGAATTTAATCTTTGGATATGTTCATATACGTCACTATACTGCAATCCTTCTTTGCAATAATCCCTAATCAGTAATATTCCATCTCTTTCTATATGTTTAACCAATTCGTTGAGCTGCATAGATATTAATCTTCCCTCATTTCCGAGTTCCAATATATACATGTTAATTTCTTCTACTATTCTCATTACCATTTCAGTTCTTTGAATTGCAGTAACCACATCAAAAAGTGTTGTTAAATCCTGAAATTCCAGCAAATTCAAATTATTTATCACACGCTCGAGTACTGCAACATATTTCTCTAGTGTTTGAAGTGCCTGATTGGCCTTTCCCAAAATCACACTGCTTTCTCTCAATACGTATTTTATATCTCCCTTATACATTGTTATTATATTTCTTCGCTGAGAGATTGCAATTACTACATTATTAGTTTGCTTCGCTACTCTATGTGCTGTTCTATGCCTAGTTCCCGTTTCATACGTTGGAATAGATGAATCTGGTATTAACTGAGCATTAGCGCATACAATTCTCTTCAAATCTCCTGTTATTACTATTGCTCCATCCATTTTAGCCAATTCATATGCGTATGATGGGGTATACTCTGAATTAATATAAAACCCTCCATCAACGAGTTTCATAACTTCCTCGTCATCCCCTATTACTAATAGCCCTCCTGTTTTGGCTCTTAATATGTTTTCAAGACCTTCCCTTAGTTGAGTGCCTGGGCACATTATCTTTAAGACATTTTTTATTCCTATTCCCTTTTCAATTCTCATACACTCACCCATTTCCCTTAAATTATTATCCAATGCTAAAATAGCCAAATTTCTAATAATATTATATTTTTAATTCTGTCACATAAACATATGAATAGTATTTAAAATTTCACACTTAAAACATTAACTTCTAAAAACTATCATACTATAATAGCCATAATCTCTCAACATTATTTGTTAAATTTAAGCTATAATATATTTTTTTTGTAGAAAAATGTTCTTATTTCCTATTCCAAAAATATTAACTATTTTTCTATCTATATAAATTAAGAATTATACACATGTTTTATTACATCTATCAATGTTTTTAATTCAATAATATTTATATTTTTTAATCTGTTTTCTTTTATAACAGAATCCTTTGCAACGTAAACTTTCTTAAAACCCATTCTTTCAAGCTCTTTAATCCTACTTTCTAAGGATGGTACTTTTTTAAGCTCACCAGTTAGCCCTACATCAGCTATGAATGCGACATTTGATTCTATGCCTTGCTGTTTTACAGATGATACTATACTCATTATTACAGCTAAATTAATGCCCTGTTCTCTTATTTTTATACCTCCTGTAGTTTTAATAATTACATTTTTGTCGTACAGATTAATTCCTCCACGTTGCTCTAATATTGATATCAATGTATTTAATTTATCCTTCCCTAATGTTTCTCCTATTCTAGTAGGATACGGAGTAAAGCTCTTAGAGACCAAACTCTCTATTTCTGTTATAATGGCCCTTGTTCCTTCTTTAATTACAGTCAATGCACTTCCTGATACTATTTCACCTTCCTCACGCCTTGTCATAAAAAATTCCGAAGGATTATCTATTGAAATAACGCCTTTCTCACACATTTGAAAGAACCCGTTTTCTATGCCACCAAATCTATTTTTGGAACTAACAAGTACGCGCAATTCCTCATCGTTATCATCTTCTATAATAAGAACTGTATCAACTAAATGCTCTAATGCTCTTAAACCAGCAAGTTCATCATTCTTAGTCATTTGTCCTACTATAATAACTGCTCGTGGTCTTTTTTCATTTTTAGCAATTTGAAGCAATGCATTGGCACACTCCATAGTCTGTGTAGGCGATCCTGCTCTTGCAGGCAGAGAGGCTTCCATAGTGAATGTTTGAATACTATCAATAATTAATATATCTGGATCTATTTCAACAACTGCGTCCAAAACATTATCCAAGCTAGTTTCTTGCAACACCCATATATCTTCATGAATTTTATCTAAAATTCTGTCGGCTCTATTCTTTATTTGGCTATCGCTTTCCTCTCCAGATGCATAAATTACCTTATACCCATTTTGTGCTACGGCATCTGAAATTTGAAGCAATAATGTAGATTTTCCTGCTCCAGGTCTAGCAGTTATTATAGAAATCGAGTCCTTTACAATCCCGCCTCCCATAACTCTGTCAAATTCATTTATTCCTGTAATTATCCTATCACTTTTATTTGAAACAACTTCTGAGAGCTTTTTTATTGTTCTTTTAGCCCCTTGCCTTGCCTTACTTCCCGTATTATTTGCGTCAACTGTAACTTCCTCTAATGTGCTCCAATTATTGCACATTGGACATTTTCCAAGCCACTTTATACTTTCAAAACCACAGCTTGAACACCTATATAATGTTTTCTTTTTCATGAATATCTCCTTACCACATTTTAAACTAATCTCATTCACACTGTCTTATAAACTAATTTACTGAATATATATGCTCTATATTAAATAATATTATTTTCAAAAAACTTCTTAACTTTATTATAACACACCAATCTATTTTGTAATTTCATAAAATTTTAGACTTAAATTATTAGTTTTTTATAAATATTTTCTTAAACATCATATTATTCTAAATACTCTTAATGGATTTTCCTTTTACCTATTACATAGTTAATAAATTATTACAAATACTATTATAAATATCCATAAGAATCACTAATTCATATAGCTTATACTTATCTAGTATCAAACTATTACTCAAAATAAGCATATAAATCTACAATACATTATTACTAAAACAATTACCTATTCTTATTATATTGATAGGATATGAAAATAATATTATAATAATACTTATAAAACAATAATTATCGATTAAGGAGATGTTTTTATGATAAAAGTATATACTACCAATTCTTGTCCTTGGTGTATTAAAGTAAAGAATTATCTTAAATCTGAAAATCTTGAATTTGAAGAATTAAATGTACAAGATAATATGGAAGCTAGAGAAGAAATGATAAAAAAGTCTAATCAAATGGGAGTTCCTGTATTAGATATTAATGATGATATAATTGTAGGATTTGACAAACCTGCTATTTTAAAAGCTTTAGAAAAATAATTTAGAGGCGTACATTCGCCTCTTTTATTCTTATCGCATATTCAATATTAATTGAGGTCTTTATTATTTATTTATGATTTCCTTGTTTATTCTATTAGCTCTTAATATATTTCTCAGCATTTAATAACGCAATAGTTCCATCTGCAACCGCCGTTGTTATTTGTCTGTACTTTTTTTGCCTAACATCACCAGCCGCGTATACCCCCTTGATATTTGTCTTCATATCTTCATCTGTAATTATATATCCCTGCTCATCCATCTTTAAATATTTTTTTACAAACTCAGTTCTAGGTTCTGTTCCTATATATCCAAATATAGCATCCACTCTTAAGTTACTAATCTTTTCTGTTTTTGTATTTTTCATAGTAACTGATTCTAAAAACATCTCTCCACTAGCTTCTATTAAATCTTCATTTAAAAATACTTCTATTTTTGAATTATTGAAAACTTCATTTATCAGAGCTTGTTCTCCTTTAAAATAATCATATCTCCTTATTAAATAAACTTTTTCAGCAAATCTAGTCAAAAATATAGCTTCCTCTAAGGCCGAATTCCCTCCTCCAACCACAGCTATCCTTTTCCCTTGATAAATTGCCCCATCACAAACAGCGCAATAATGAATTCCTCTTCCTAAAAACTTGCTTTCTTGTGGAATTGGTAACCTTTTAGGCGTTGCACCTGTAGCAATTATTATAGCTTTAGGTTCGTATATATGAGTTTCAGTTTCAACTACTTTTCTGTCATCTGAAATATCTATATTCTGAATTGAATCAAATTCATCAATCTCCGCCCCAAGTGCTTTTGCTTGTTCTTGAAATATATCTGCTAAGTCTCCACCATTTATACTTTTAAACCCTGGATAATTTTCTATTGTATAACTATTCCTAACTTGCCCACCTAAAATTTCATTTTCCAACAATAATATATTCAGCTTAGCTCTTCCGGCATACATTGCTGCAGTTAATCCTGCCGGGCCGCCACCTATTATAAGTAAATCTAGTTTCTTTTTGTCCATATCCATCTTCTCCAATCTAAAGCGCATTTTATAACTAATTTATCAATATTATCTTCTTTAAACTATATTTATCAAAATGGACCATTTCAATGTATACACCTTTGAAACAGTCCATTAAATATAAGATTAACTTCTATTCATTTCTAAATTATTCTCAGTGAGCTTCTTGAAGATAAGTTTGTTTTCTAGTTCACTTACTCTTACTCTGTCTCCAATTCGTATATTTCCTTGCAAAATCTCTTCACTTAATCTGTCTTCTACTTCTTTTATAATAAGCCTTCTTAAAGGTCTTGCTCCATAATCCAAGTCAATTCCTTTATTCAACAAGAATTTCTTACTATTTTCTTCAAAATTCAAGTAAATCTCTCTACTTTCAAGTCTTTTTCTTATTGACGCAAGCATTAAATCTATAATTTGATTTAAATCTTCATCACTTAGTTTATGGAATACTATTGTATCATCTATTCTATTTAAGAATTCAGGTCTAAATTTCTGCTTCAATTCTCCTAATATATTTTCCTTCATCTTCTCGTATTCTGTTTCATTATTAGAATCATTATTGCTACTAAATCCTATACTTTTCTGCTTCTTAATCTGATGAGCACCAACGTTTGAAGTCATTATAATTATTGTATTCTTAAAATTAACTATCTTTCCTTTACCGTCAGTAAGTCTTCCATCTTCCATTATTTGAAGTAATATATTAAATACTTCAGGATTAGCTTTTTCAATTTCATCTAATAGAACTATTGAATAAGGCTTTCTTCTAACAGCTTCAGTAAGCTGCCCACCTTCTTCATATCCTACATATCCTGGAGGAGAACCTATTAATCTAGCTACAGAGTGGCTTTCCATATATTCTGACATATCAACTCTTATAATACTATTTTCATCGCCAAACATAGCCTCTGCAAGTGCCTTTGAAAGTTCTGTTTTTCCAACTCCAGTTGGTCCTAAAAATATGAAACTTCCTATAGGCCTATTAGGATCCTTTATACCAACTCTTGCTCTTCTCACAGCCCTTGCTATAGATTTTACTGCTTCGTTTTGACCTATCACTCTTCTATGCAATATATCTTCTAAATTTAGCAGCCTCTCACTTTCAGATTCTGTTAATTTCTCAATTGGAATTTTAGTCCAAGATGATACTACACTAGCTATATTCTCTGCATCTACAATCAATGTCTTGATTGAATTTTGAGTGTCCCAATTATCCTTCATATTATTTAATTGTTCTTTTAAAGCTCTCTCTTGATCTCTTAACCTTGCAGCTCTTTCAAAATCTTGAACTCGTATAGCCTCTTCTTTTTCTTTACCTATATTCTCAATCTTTTCTTCTAGGTCTTTTAAATCTGGCGGAGTTGTTAAACTTTGTATTCTGACTTTTGCAGCTCCCTCATCTATTAAATCAATAGCTTTATCAGGCATAAATCTATCTGTAATATATCTATCTGATAAATTCACAGCAGCTTCCAGTGCTTCATCTGTAATTTCAACTCTATGATGTGCTTCATACTTATCTCTTAAACCTTTTAATATCTCTAAAGTTTCTTCTTTAGATGGTTCACCTACAGTTATTGGTTGAAATCTTCTTTCTAGTGCAGAATCTTTTTCAATATACTTTCTATATTCATCAATAGTTGTTGCTCCAATACATTGAATTTCTCCTCTAGCTAGGGCTGGTTTTAATATGTTTGATGCATCAATGGCACCTTCTGCACCACCTGCTCCTATTATTGTATGGATTTCATCAATAAAGATAATTATATCTTTATCTTTAACAATTTCCTCCATAGTCTTTTTTAATCTTTCTTCAAATTCGCCTCTATATTTTGCACCTGCAATCATAGATGTTAAATCCAAAGAAATAACTCTTTTACTTTTAAGTATCTCCGGAATGTTTCCTTCAACTATTCTCTGAGCTAATCCTTCAACTACTGCAGTTTTACCAACTCCTGGTTCGCCAATTAAGCATGGATTATTTTTTATTCTTCTACAAAGTATCTCTAGTAATCTCTGAGTTTCATTATCTCTTCCTATTACAGGGTCTAATCCCTGCTCCTTAGATAAGGCTGTTAAATCCCTGCCATATTTGTCAAGCATAGGAGTAGCAACTTTTTTATTTTCTACTGTACTTTTATCACTAACCTTATCTTCATAATTTCCTGATAAAAATACTAATAGCTCTTCACTTATAATAGCAAAATTCAAACTCAAACTTTTTAATATAGTATAAGCCATGCCTTCTTCCTGATTAAGCAATGCTAACAAAATGTGCTCTGGGCTAACATATTTATGATTTAGCTTTTTAGCTGCTGCAAAACTTTCGTCTATTAATCTCTTTGTTCTAGGAGTTAATAGAATATTCTCATCTGTTTTCTTTATATCACCATAACCTAAGTATCTCTGTATCATTGTTTTAATATTATCACTATTAACTCCATATTTCTTTAACAATTTAGCTGAATATCCATCTTCTTTTAAAATACCTAATAACACATGCTCTGTTCCAACATATCCATGTTTAAATTTCTCTGATTCACTTTCAGCTTCCAAAATTACTGCTTGTGCCCTTTCCGTTAATTTATTGTATTCCATCCTTTTCGAACCTCCCATCTTTTCCTTATGTCAATATTTCCTTTACAAGCTTTGCTCTTTCATATTTACTCTCTTTTTCATCTAAAACTCTTCCCAAATAATTTTGCAGTGAGGCATTGCTTGTAAGTCTAAATAAGTTATCTATTTTTCTTAATTCAATATCTATTATTGATAATTCTGCTCCTAATCTAAGATTAGACAACAAATCTACAGTTTCTTTGGAATCCAATAGAACTGCATGCTTTAAAATTCCATATGCTCTATATACCCTATCTTCTAATTCATGTCTGCATTTGTTAATCAATATTTCTCTGAATTTGTTTTCTTCTGCTATCGTATTTAATATTGCCTCTTTTAATTTATTTATTATATTACTTTCTGTTAATCCTAATGATATTTTATTGAATATTCTATATAAATTTCCATAAACCTTTGTGCCTTCTAAATGAAGGCCTTTAATGCCCATACCCATTTTACTAAGATTCTTAGAAATATTTTTAATCTCTTCACTCATGGTAAGTGCAGGCAAATGCAATACCACAGAAGCTCTTAATCCTGTTCCGATATTCTCTGGAGATGATGTTAAATATCCAAGAGTTTCATCAAATGCATAATCTAAGTTTTTCTCTATTTTATCGTCAATATCAGTGGCCTTACTAAAAGCTTCCTCTAAATTCAACCCTTCACTTATACATTGAAGAACAATATGATCCTTTTCATTTATCATAATACTAAAAGTCTCGTTATCATTTAATATGAATGCTCCTTTATCTGAATTTTTTAGAAGCTCTTCACTAATTAGATCCTTTTCTAAATATTGTTTACTTAATTCTTCTTTTATATTCCAAACTTCATATAATGTAATTTCTTCATCGGTTAATTCATTTTTAAGAAAATTATATATATTTTTCCCACTTTCTCGACCTTTTATATAATTCAATTTATTAGGAAAAGGCAAATTGCTAAAATTTCTAGATAATAATATTTTACTTGTTAGTACAGCTTCACTGCCTTCACTCTTATTAATCCAGCTATTCATGGCAATCCCCCTCCTTAGTATTTATTGTTTCTTTAATATTATTTTCTAAAATACATAACTCTAATTTTTTTATTTCATCTCTTACAATTGCTGCTCTTTCATATTCTTCAGCAACTATTAATTTTTGCATTTCTTCCTTTAGATCTTTAAGCTTTCGCTTCTGAACTAATTCTTTTCCCTTGATTTTAGGCACTTTCCCTACATGTTTTACTCCCGCCTGTAAACTCTTTATCCTTGGCTCAAGTACAACCTTAAATTCTTCATAACACTCAGAACAGCCTAATCTTCCTGTTTTTTTAAATTCATCATAGGTTAACCCACAACTTGGGCAAACAATTTCTTTTACTTTACTACTATCTATATTAGTTTTATTACTATCTGCATTAGTTAATAGCTCCGACAATACTCCTTGAAATGGAAAATTTATATTTTGCATAATAGGACTGAAAAATGGAATATTAGCTATGTCCTTTGCACAATTTTCACATAACCAAATTTCATGCTTTTGCCCATTCATTACTGTAATTAAGTTTATCTTTGCTTCATTTTTTTTACATTTTTCACATAACATATATATCCCCACCTTTAAGATAAAATTATCATAATCATTGCCTTTAAAATATCAGCTCGTACCTTATTTTTATTTTCGGCTGAAGTTAAACTTCTATCATTTATTGCCATTTTCATTATTTCACATTCTCGTTCTTCAATAACTCCAGATTCCAACAAATGATTAAGCAAAGCATTTGCATTATGATATGTTATTGTATCTCCTATGCTTTGATTTATTATCTCTTCTCTTTTATTAGAATCATCATATTCTAACTGCTTAATAGCAATATGTCCACCGCCACCTCTTTTACTTTCGATTAAGTATCCTCTTTCGTAAGTAAATCTAGTAGTTAATACATAATTGATCTGAGATGGTGCACACCTAAATTGATCTGCCAGCTCATTTCTTTGTATAAAGATCACATTATCTCGATTTTCATTAAACATTTGCTTTATGAAATCTTCTATTATATCTGAAAGTCTTGCCATAACATCACCTGCTTAAACCTTTTTTTAATATTTGTTTTTGACTTACTTTGACTTTTTATAATTATACTATATTTCTTTTATTTTTTAAAGTATTAATATAAACTATGATTATTTTCAATTTTATATGTTAATAATTATTAATATTTGAATATAGTTTATGGAGGCTTCTTATGCAGATAATCTGGTATGGACATTCATGTTTTATTATAAAAACACCTACTGGTAAGCGGATTCTTATTGATCCATTTAATGATAATCTTGGATATGATAACAATTTTCCGAAATGCGACTTGATAACCCTTAGTCATAATCATTTTAATCGCTTATTACTAAATAATTATAATAACCTAACCAAAGTTATTAATGAAATTGGAGCTATTGATATGAATTTTATAAAATTAGAAGGCTTTAATTCATTTCATGATAAATGTAATGGATTAAAAAGAGGTTCGAATATTATTTATACATTTAGAACTGATAAATATTCTATATGTCATTTAGGACATTTAGGGCATATACCTTCTTCATTAACTTTAGAAAAACTAAGAAATATTGATATTTTACTTATTCCAATTGGTGGTCACTTTACATTAAACGGATTTGAAGCCGCAAAACTCTGTAAATTAATTTCACCTAAATACATAATTCCTATGCAATATAAGACTAATAAAACATCTTTATATCTAGATGACCCTAAAAATTTTATTATATCCATGAAGCATATAAAAAAAATCAAATCAAATATATTAGATATTTCAACATTAGACTTAAATTGTGGGTCACAATGTATATTGCTAACACCACCTAGCAGCTAGCTAAAACTCATAGAAATATCTCTGCTCATCTCTTTAAACCTAACTTCTTAGCTTCCTCTTTACACTTTATAAAATAATTCACTTGAAGTTAACCCAAAAAATATGCCTTTTACCTATTAAAAGTTCTACAATTTTTAATATATGAAAAAAAGATCGTCTAAAGACGACCTTTCTTCTATTATTCTTGGTTTGGAGCTCCTACTGGGCAAACATTCGCACAGTTTCCACAATCAATGCAAGTATCTGCATCGATAACGTATTGAGAATCCCCTTGAGTTATAGCGCTAACTGGACATTCTCCAGCACATGCTCCACAACTAACGCATGAATCATTAATTACAAATGCCATCTAGAACACCTCCTAATAAATTGCGGTAATTAACCTCTTACATTTTAACATGTATTCTAATGTTTTTAAAGTCTTTTGTGCCTTAGACAAGCGTATTTTTAATTCTGCTTGATGATTTAAACTTAGATTACTATATATCCCAAATCCTCTATTGAATTTACAATTTTCTCAATATTTAAAAAAGTTTCATTATATATTACTGTTATTTCTTTTTTTCCTAGTGATATCTCTATAGCGATTACTCCTGAATTATTAACAATGGTTTCCTGAATTATATTAGCATCTTGGTGCGATTCCATATTACAAATCGTAATAACAGATTTCATAGAAACTCCCCCTATTTCTCGTTAATAAGATTCTTTATTAATGTCTTATCTTCTTCTGATTCCACTATTAACTTTATGTTATTTTCATCAATTGTATCTTCATATTTTCCAGACACAAGTTCTACATCTGTTATTTTAAACTCCTCGACAACATCCTCATCACCTTTTCTAATACGTACCTTAACAATTTCCTTAACTATTGAATTACTTACAACTTCTCCGTTTCCGAATTCAGTTTTGACAATAGCTCCAACTTTAGGCAATCTCTTTCTTATTCCCTCATATGTCGTTTGCTCATAATTTAGGCAGCACATTAATCTTCCACATATACCTGATATCTTAGTTGGATTTAATGAAAGGTTTTGTTCCTTTGCCATCTTTATAGATACTGAAGCAAAATCTCCTAAAAATGTAGAGCAGCACATTGATCTTCCACATGGTCCAAGACCTCCAACCATCTTAGCTTCATCCCTTACCCCTATTTGTCTTAGTTCTATTCTAGTCTTAAATATAGTCGCTAGATCCTTGACTAGTTCTCTAAAATCAACTCTGCCGTCTGCTGTGAAATAAAATATAACTTTATGATTATCAAATGTATATTCTACATCAATTAATTTCATATCTAATTTATGTTCTTGAATTTTAACTAAGCATATATCCAATGCTTCTTTTTCTTTAGCCTTATTTTCTTTATGCTTATTAATATCATTTTCGTCCGCTATTCTAATAACATTCTTTAATGGTGATACTATATCTTCTTCTTTTATCTCTTTGGTTCCTATAACACATTCACCAAACTCTACTCCTCTAGCTGTTTCTACTATTGCATAATCACCTTTTTTTATAGGTAATTCTGATGGACTAAAATAATATATTTTTCCTGCTTTCTTAAATCTTACTCCTATAACATTTATCATTAATTATACCTCCGCAAATCCCATAAGAAGAACACTTATGGTCATTGAATAGTTTGTATTACTATTAAAATTTCTTCTAGCTTCTGTTATGTATTCTAACATACTATTTAATTTTTTATAAGACATTCCTCTTGCTATATCTTTCATTTTATGGATTTTATCAAAATTAACAATAAGTTCACTACCATTAAGTTCTTTAAAAAGCATAATATCTCTTATATATGACAGAAGTATATTTAGTAGTTCAAATCTGTCATCTTTTGAATCTTTTAGTAATTCCTCATATTTTAATACAAAGCTTTGTTCCCTTTTTAAAATATCCTCAAATAATTCTATGCATGTATTTCTTAATTTTTTTAAGTTTTGATCACTTATAAATTTATCTATATTTCCTGGCACTCCTGCACTATATGCCATTGCAGATTTTTTATCTTCTGAAGGTATATCTATATACTTATCTTCCATGTACATTGAAATTTCTTCTTTATTCAATGGAGTTAATTTATATATTTGACAACGAGATTTAATCGTATCTAATATTATTTCTAACGAATCGCTAAGCAATATTAAATATACTCCCTTTGGAGGTTCCTCGATTGTCTTAAGCAATGCATTTTGTGCTTGAACTGTTAGTTTATCGCATCTATATAATATTAATACCTTCTTATCTCCTTCGTATGGCTTTTTATTGACTTCATCTATTATTTTTCTTACGTCATCAACTCCAAACGAAATAGATGAAGGTACATATTTTACAATATCAACACTTTCTACATCATTTTTGGGTCTTATAATCTCATTCGAAAGGTATCTAGCTATTATACTTTTCCCGATTCCGTCATTTCCAACTATTAAATTTGCATGAGAAAATGAGTCATTTAATTTTCTATTATTTATACTATCAATAATTTCCTTATGGCCAATTATTTTTCTCAATGCTTACCTCTCCTTGAAATCATATTTTTACGAATTGATCGACATCAATTACAAATACAGTTGCTCCTCCAACATTAATTTGTACAGGATACTGCTGCATATATCCGCCTTCACTTCCTCCTAGAGTAGTTTGCGTAACTAACGTTTCTTTTCTTTCTTTACATATTTTTTTAATCACAGCAATGACAGCCTGAACTCTTTCTTCTTCAATTCCTACCATTAGTGTAGTATTACCAGACTTTAAAAAGCCACCCGTAGTTGCTAATTTAGTAACCCTATAGTTTTCTTCTGTTAATGCCTCTATAACATTTCTTGAATCTTCATCCTGAACAATTGCAATTATCAGTTTCATTATAATTACCACCTTCAAATAATACTAACTCACTAACTATTATTTTACCACAAATCAAAGGTATTTTATTATTTAGTTTATATTTGTCCATATTTTAAGCCTTAAGATATCCTTAATTTGTTTCACTACATTTTCTTTTGACACACTTGCATCTATCTTTATAATTCTTTCCTTATTATTTTCGTAGATAATATTATACCCTTCTCTGACTTTTTCATGAAAATCTAATTTTTCCAGATCTAATCTGTTAATTTCTCTAGAATCATTACTATTAATCCTATCTAATCCAATTTTAGGATCAAGATCAAACAATATTGATATATCAGGCATATATTTTCCAATTGCAAATTTATTTATACTCATAACTTCATCAATACCTAGATTCCTTGCATACCCTTGATATGCTAATGAAGAATCTATAAATCTATCACAAAGAACTATTATTCCTTCATCTAATGCTGGTATTACTTTTTCTACAAGATGCTGTCTTCTTGCTGCAGCATAAAGTAGCGCTTCTGTTCTACCATCCATTAGATTGTTTTCTTTACTTAAAATAACTTGTCTTATTTGCTCTGATATTTTAATTCCGCCGGGTTCTCTAGTTTTTATACACTTAAGATTATTACTAATAATCCAGTTATATATTTCATCAATTGCTGTTGTTTTTCCGGTACCCTCTCCACCCTCAAAAACTATAAATAAACCGTTTTTCATCATTAAATCCCTACCTTAAAGACTGTTTATATAAAAGCTTCACTCTTTAGGCACATATAAAAGTAATAGACAAGCATTCTAACCTATTCCTTTTTCAATTGTACCTTAACATGTTCATTAAATAGAATTAACTTGAGTTCATCCTTGTAGACATCATAATTAGAATCTGTTATGGTTGTCCTTACAATTTTTTCTTCACATGCTTTGCAAATCTTTTCTCCATTTATTATTATACCATCACAATCACTTTTCCCGCACATAAAACATGATTTATTTATATCCTTCATTTATTCTTCCCCCTTAAAGTTATAATTCTTTTACAATTATTCCCTTATAAGGTAGATTTAATACAAGCTTACAGCTCAAAAAGCTAATTATAACTATATTTTTATAAATATTAAGATTATCAATAATAAAAGTCTGCTTAAAAATCCAATAGAAATTCTTATCTGTTTACAAAGTTTTTTATAATAGTATAATATTAATTGAACTGCCCAGGAGGTGTTATAATTGATTCAAATTTATAAAAGTGAAAGTGAATCCAATTCTACTCTAAAATTAATAGATACAATCGAAAATGGATCTTGGATAAACATAATCGCTCCATCTGACGATGAGTTGATACTAGTATCAAAAAAAACAGGAGTTACTCTTGAATTTTTAAAAGCAGCTCTAGATGATGAAGAGACCTCACGTATTGATGTTGAAGATGATTCACTATTAATAATAGTGGATATTCCTTTCACCGAGATGGAAGATAACTCATTGACATATGATACATATCCATTGGCTATAATACATACTGATAGACAGTTGATAACTGTTTGCTTAAAAAACAGTAAAGTATTAACTGATTTTGCTAATAATAAAATAAAATCATTTTATACTTTTAAGAAATCAAGATTTACATTACAAATTCTAAATAGAGTTTCCACTTATTACTTATTATATTTGCGCCAAATTGATAAGAAGAGCTTAATGATAGAAAAAAGACTCCATAAATCTATGAAAAATAGAGAACTGATACAGCTACATTCTTTGGAAAAATCTCTTGTTTATTTTTCTACATCATTAAAAGCTAATGAAATAACATTAGAGAAAATGTTAAAGCTTGATTTAGTGCAAAAATATGAAGAAGATAAAGACGTATTAGAAGACGTCATTATTGAAAATAAACAAGCTATAGAAATGACTGAAATTTATAGTAATATATTAGCTAGTACAATGGATTTCTTTGCTTCTGTAATATCTAATAATTTAAATATTGTAATGAAAGTTTTAGCTTCCGTCACAATACTTATGGCAATACCAACTATAATCGGTGGAGTTTTTGGTATGAATATCCCATTACCTTTATCTGAAAATGATCCACATGCATTTTCAATAGTTATGGGTCTAACCTTAGGAATATGCGCACTTGTCGCTTTCATATTATACAAAAAAGACATGTTTAGATAACATGTCTTTTTTGTTATATATCTTTCTATAAACTAACTAAATAAATTTTCAAATATTTATCCCTCAATTTTATTAGTGACATTTAATACATTGTATGTAGCTTGTTGTTTCTCTTTTCCAGAGCGTGCGCGGAGGGTAGCTTCAATTTCCTCAAGAGAACGATTACGTGTTTCAAACACCTTTGAAGAAACAAACCATATTGAAATAAAACAAACAATACCGTAACCTATAAATAAACTTCCAGTCCCGAAGTAATTTAATAATGATGGAAATGTCAACGATACCATCATGTTTGCAGTCCAATTAACAACACTACTAAATGAATTTCCTAAGCCACGAATGTTTAAAGGGAAAACCTCTCCTATCATAACCCACATTACTGGACCCCAAGTAGCTGAAAAGAATGCTATATACACAGTTAATGCAACAACACAAATAATTGATGCAGTAAAGGAACCATTTGAGAATTTCATTGAAAGACTCATCACCATTAAAGAAAGTCCCATTCCAATAGCACCATAAATCAGCATCTTTTTGCGGTCAACTTTATCCATAATCATAACAGCTATAATAGTAACAATAACATCAAATATACCAATTCCTATATGTGCAAGTAAGGCTGCTTCAACACCAAAGCCAACATTAGTAAAGATAGTTGGTGCATAGTAAAGAACCGTATTACAACCCATAATCTGCTGAAAAATTGCTAAACCAAAGCCAATCACCAATGCTGGATGAACAAATTCACCGAATAATTCTTTAATTCCACCACTTTTAATTTCAGCTTGTTTTTTAATCTCTGCAAGTTCATTCTTAACAGCATTTTCATTGTATCCATTCATTTTTGCTAAAACGCTTTTAGCTTCATCAAATCGTTTATCCTTAACTAAGAATCGTGGACTTTCTGGCAATATAATAGCGCCCAAAAATAGAACCGCAGCTGGAATAGCAGCAAAACCTAGCATCAAACGCCATCCACTATATACGTTAGAGAAAGTATAATTTGTAACATAAGCTAATAATATTCCTGTCATTACCATTAATTGAAATAAGCTTGACATTGATCCACGCTTATCAGCTGGTGATAACTCTGCTAAATATGTTGGAATTAACGCAGATGAAGCTCCAACTGCAATACCAAGAACAATACGTGATAAGATTAGTGTCCAAAATTCTGGTGAAAACGCTGAACCAAGCGCACCTAAAAGAAAAATTATAGATGATAGTAAGATTAATTTTTTACGTCCATACTTGTCCGACATAGGTCCTATAATTGCAGAGCCAAGAATAGCACCTAACAATACAGAACTAACAACCCATCCTTGCTGCCATGAGTCAAGATGCATTTGATCTTGAATAAAAAGAATTGCACCTGAAATAACTCCAGTATCATAACCAAACAAGAGACCACTAAGTGCACCAAAAACATATATTATAGAATTACCAACTTTCATTTTCATTAGAATCATCTCCTACTTTTGCTTTATTTAGTCTTCAATTCATATTTCCATTATGTTTATAATATTTCTCAAAATTATTCTTTTAAAATATTTTTCAATTATTATAGTGTATCTCTATGCCTTTATTTTCAATATTCTGATATACTTTGTTTTCGAAATGACTGTACTTTTCCAATACTTTTTTGCTATAATACACATTGAGATTATCTTTAATCAATTTAATGATAATACTCTTGTAATTAGAGCATACTTTTAACATTTTGTAGAGTGGTATAAAGATGC
This sequence comes from Clostridium sp. DL-VIII, assembly GCF_000230835.1. Taxonomy (NCBI): domain Bacteria; kingdom Bacillati; phylum Bacillota; class Clostridia; order Eubacteriales; family Clostridiaceae; genus Clostridium; species Clostridium sp. DL-VIII. The sequence goes on along the minus strand of NZ_CM001240.1, from coordinate 408,267 downwards.
TCTTTTTCATTAATGATTTACATGTTGAAATGTAATTATCCATACTTTTAAATAAACGTCATACAAATGATATTCGTTTTCATTAAACGTTATCACAAAGCCTAGCATACTATCATTTTTTTGTTTTAACTCTTCTAATAGAATTCAATTATTTTAAAAATGACATGAATTTATCAATATCATATTCATAAATTTTATGAAATACGATTATATTGATCATATTATCAATACATATTATTATACTTCCATCGTTTTCATAATTAATATTAATTAGCTTCTAAAGTGAATACGAGTTATTAATATACTAGATTCTTAATTTATTACATTTTGTTTGAAAACTTCTTATCATACATTATCTTCATATTCGTTTATATTATTTTATTAGTTTGGGACTTTTTAGTTAGGCGCCTAAAATTTAACCTTCAACAACTTTAGTATACCACTTCAAAAAAACTTTTTCAATATATTTTAAAAAGTCATTTTAAAAGACTTCTAATATATTATTGGACTTCCTTTTAATTTAACAATAAAAATTTAAATACTAACTCCCTTGCTCTCATAATCAATAATATTATTTTAATATCAAGTAAGTTCAATTTTCTATTCACAACTCATTAGTTATATATTATTTGCTTTATTTATGTAACAAAAAATAGCTTATATTTAACTTAATAGAGTTAAATATAAGCTATTTAAACAATTTGGAGGCGCCACCCAGATTTGAACTGGGGAATAAAGGTTTTGCAGACCTCTGCCTTACCACTTGGCTATAGCGCCATTATGGTGGCTCGAACTGGAATCGAACCAGTGACACGAGGATTTTCAGTCCTCTGCTCTACCGACTGAGCTATCGAGCCATCTTACCTCGCAATTTCCTACTCTTCCACACAGTCTCCCATGCAGTACCATCGGCGTAATAGACCTTAACTTTCCTGTTCGGAATGGGAAGGAGTGTTACCTCTATGCCATCATCACGAGATATTATATTCTTAGAAAGAACAAATTATTCTTTCAAAATTGCATATAATTTTCAATGTATATTACAACTTGATTTATATTGGTCAAGCCCTCGACCTATTAGTATCAGTCAGCTAAATATGTTACCATACTTACACCTCTGACCTATCAACCTTGTAGTCTTCAAGGGGTCTTACTAGCTTACGCTATGGGAAATCTCATCTTGAGGTGGGCTTCACACTTAGATGCTTTCAGCGTTTATCCCTTCCCGACTTAGCTACCCAGCTATGCTTCTGGCGAAACAACTGGTACACCATAGGTCAGTCCATCCCGGTCCTCTCGTACTAAGGACAGCTCCTCTCAAATTTCCTACGCCCGCGACGGATAGGGACCGAACTGTCTCACGACGTTCTGAACCCAGCTCGCGTGCCGCTTTAATGGGCGAACAGCCCAACCCTTGGGACCTACTTCAGCCCCAGGATGCGACGAGCCGACATCGAGGTGCCAAACCTCCCCGTCGATGTGAACTCTTGGGGGAGATCAGCCTGTTATCCCCGAGGTAGCTTTTATCCGTTGAGCGATGGCCCTCCCACGAGGTACCACCGGATCACTAAGCCCGACTTTCGTCCCTGCTCCACTTGTAAGTGTCGCAGTCAGGCTCCCTTCTGCCTTTGCACTCTTCGAACGATTTCCGACCGTTCTGAGGGAACCTTTGGGCGCCTCCGTTACATTTTAGGAGGCGACCGCCCCAGTCAAACTGCCCACCTAACAATGTCCTGTCACCAGTTTCATGGCATCCAGTTAGAACTTCAATACTATCAGGGTGGTATCCCAACAACGACTCCTCCAAAGCTGACGCCCTGGTATCCCAGTCTCCCACCTATCCTGTACAGACAATACCGAAATTCAATGCTAAGCTACAGTAAAGCTCTACGGGGTCTTTCCGTCCAATCGCGGGTAGCGAGCATCTTCACTCGCACTACAACTTCGCCGGATTTGCAGTTGAGACAGTGCACAAGTCATTACGCCATTCGTGCGGGTCAGAACTTACCTGACAAGGAATTTCGCTACCTTAGGACCGTTATAGTTACGGCCGCCGTTTACTGGGGCTTAAGTTCATACCTTCGCTTGCGCTAAGTATTCCCCTTAACCTTCCAGCACCGGGCAGGCGTCAGCCCCTATACATCAGCTTTCGCTTTAGCAGAGACCTGTGTTTTTGTTAAACAGTTGCTTGTGCCTATTCTCTGCGACCTACATTTCTGTAGGCACCCCTTATTCCGAAGTTACGGGGTCAATTTGCCTAGTTCCTTAACTGCAATTCTTCCGTCGGCCTTAGGATTCTCTCCTCATCTACCTGTGTCGGTTTGCGGTACGGGCACTACTTCTCTCTCTAGATGCTTTTCTTGGAAGCATGGAATCAGATACTTCGGCTCCGTAGAGCCTTCCCCATCACGCCTCAGAATTGTTGGAACGGATTTGCCAATCCCAACTCCCTAAACGCTTAGACTAGCATCCAATAGCTAGCACATCCTATCCTTCTCCGTCACACCCTCGATATTAACGATGATAGTGGTATTGGAATATCAACCAATTGTCCATCGGCTACGCCTCTCGGCCTCGCCTTAGGTCCCGACTAACCCTGAGAAGACAAACTTTACTCAGGAAACCTTAGATATTCGGCCTGTAAGATTCTCACTTACATCTCGCTACTAATGCCAACATTCTCACTCGTAATCAGTCCACCGCTCCTTTCGGTACGACTTCAGCCCGATTACGACGCTCCTCTACCGCTCACGCAAAAGCGTGAACCCGTAGCTTCGGTGGTAAGTTTGAGCCCCGGACATTTTCGGCGCAGGATCTCTTGACTAGTGAGCTATTACGCACTCTTTTAATGAGTGGCTGCTTCTAAGCCAACATCCTAGTTGTCTTAGAAATCCCACATCCTTTTCCACTTAACTTACACTTTGGGACCTTAGCTGACGATCTGGGCTGTTTCCCTTTTGACCATGGAACTTATCTTTCACAGTCTGACTGCCGGACTGATAGTATATGGCATTCGGAGTTTGATAAGGTTCGGTAAGCGCTATGCCCCCTAGCCTATTCAGTGCTCTACCTCCACTACTCACATTTTCCGACGCTAGCCCTAAAGCTATTTCGAGGAGAACCAGCTATATCCGAGTTCGATTGGAATTTCTCCGCTATCCACAGCTCATCCCATGCTTTTTCAACAGCAACGTGGTTCGGTCCTCCACGAGGTTTTACCCTCGCTTCAACCTGGCCATGGATAGGTCACCCGGTTTCGGGTCTACA